>CAKZQI010000271.1 GCA_937139515.1 uncultured Armatimonadota bacterium
GTCGGGCGGTGGGCGGGTTCTGTGCCCATAAGACGAGTATCACCGTCCCCAGCCCTATCAGTACGATTTGTCTCATGGCTTGGTCTCCTTGATGGAAGGTGTCTACGCCATAAACTGCTCCAAGTAGCGCTTGCCGATGAGGAAGCCCTCTTCCCGCCCGACGGCGCTGTCCTCGTGTTCAATAGAGAGCACTCCGTTGTAGCCGACGCGGCGCAAGGCACCGATATACTCGCCCCAGCGGATGCCACCCAGTCCGGGGATTACATAGCGCCACCAGCCTCCACCTTGATTGCCCACATACTCCAAGCGCTGGCGCATAATCTCGGTGTCTTTGGCGTGCGTGTGGAAAATGCGCGAGCCGAACAGCAAGACTGCGTTGATGTAGTCAATCTCCTGCCACATCAGGTGGGAAGGGTCAAAGTTCAGCCCGAAGTTGGCATTCGGCACGACCTCAAAAAGCCTCTGCCAGTGGTCTAACGCTTGGATGTTGGTGGCGAACCAGTTTTCCAGAGCGATGGATACCCCCCGCTCGCCTGCATAGTCACACAGGGGCGGGAAGACTTGGGCGCAGTCCTCCTCTATGGTCTGGATTTTGCTCTTACCGGGTACAGGGTGTCCAGCGAGTGTACAAACGACCGACACGCCCAGTGCGTGGGCGCACTCTATCGCTTTGCGCACACCCTGATTGTTGCGCTCGCGCTCGTCGGGGTTCGGGGCGGTGTTGTTGGTGTAAAAGGCGATAGACGACAGTTGGACACCGGTGGTGTCAATCAGCCGTCTGAGCGTGTCCAAGTCGGGGTTGTCAAGGTTCAGGTGAGGGTGTCCATAGCCACACGCCAGCTCCAGCGATTGGAAACCGTGTTTCTGCGCAAACTCAAACACATACTCTATCGGCTCGTTATGAAACGGCGCTGTTAGTATCCCTACATGCATGGTTCTGCTCCGTTTGTTTTGATTCTTCATCAGGTGAGCCTGTCCTGCCAGACGAGTCGGCGGTGCCCACATCTCCATCGCCACTGGGGTACAATTTCTGATGGAATGAAAAACAGCACCCCCCCTGTTGAGTCGCTGACGCCCCGTCAGATAGTGGCGGAGCTGGACAAGTACATCGTTGGGCAGTCCCGTGCCAAGCGCGCCGTCGCGATAGCCTTGCGCAACCGCTACCGTCGTCAACTGCTACCCCTAGAACTGCGCGACGAGGTGATGCCTAAAAACATCTTGATGATTGGACCGACGGGCGTGGGCAAGACCGAAATCGCACGCCGATTGGCAATGCTGGTGCGCGCGCCTTTCATCAAAATCGAAGCCACCAAGTTCACCGAAGTGGGCTATGTGGGGCGCGATGTCGACTCGATGGTGCGCGACCTCGTGAATATCGCCGTGCGCATGGTGGAGCAGGAGAAGATGGAGGAAGTTCGCAAAAAGGCGGAAGCACGCGCCCACGACCGCCTGGCAAAACAACTGCTCGATAGCGAACGCACGGGAACCAAACGCAAGAAGCGCTCCTCTTCTATGACCCCGCTTGAAGCGATGCTCCAAATCTTGGGGCAGGCGGATGACAATGAGGAAGAGATGATTGAACCCACCTCCAGCAAGACCGCTGCAGACCGACGCCGACGCAAACGCGAACTCTTAGACCAAATCCGCTCGGGTCAGCGCGACCAAGAAATGATAGAGATTGAGGTGGAAGAGACGCTCCCGCCGTTCGTGCAGGTGTTCTCGCCTCAGGGGATTGAGGAGATGGGCATCGATATGGAGATGCTCCCGCCGTTCGGGGGGCGCTCGCGCTCTGTCCGCACCGTGACGATTGCCGAAGCGCGTGAAATCTACACCCAACAAGAGGCGCGCAAGATGATCGACCGCTCCGCCGTCGTTCGCGAATCGATTCAGCGGGTGGAACAGACAGGCATCATCTTCTTAGACGAGATCGACAAAATCGCAGGCGCACGCAGTAGCGTCGGACCCGATGTCAGCCGTGAGGGCGTCCAGCGAGACCTGCTACCAATCATCGAAGGCTCCACCGTCGCCACCAAGTACGGTCCTGTGCGCACCGACCATATTCTTTTCATCGCGGCGGGCGCGTTCCACATTTCCAAGCCGTCCGACCTTATCCCCGAGCTTCAGGGGCGCTTGCCCATCCGCGTGGAGCTCGAACCGCTCGGCTCGGAAGACTTCCGCCGTATCCTCACCGAACCCGAAAACGCCCTCACGAAGCAGTACCAGCACCTGATGGCGACGGAGGGGGTGGAGGTGGTGTTCACCGACGACGCTATCGACGAAATTGCGCGCATCGCCCACGAGGTCAACACCCGCACCGAGAACATCGGCGCACGACGGCTTCACACGGTGATGGAGCGCCTGATGGAAGACCTCTCGTTTGAGGCGCCCGACCACAAAGGCGAACAGGTGGTGATTGATGCGGACTATGTGCGCACTAAGCTCGCCGATATTGTGAGAGATACCGATTTGAGTCGGTACATTTTGTAGTCCCCCTGCCCCCGCCTCTGGCGTTCGGGGGAGGGAACCATGTTCGGTTCCCCCCTGTTTACGGGGAAACCTCGAGGAGGGGGGTGAAACTTCGGATGCCCTCACCTACCACTCCGAGCACTCCCATCTGTCACTCCGAACGAAGTGAGGAGTCTCAGATTCCTCGCCTTCGGCTCGGAATGACAAGTCCGCTTAACCCGAACCGACAAGGTTCTGATCGCTCCTTCATCAGACGCTCTTCCGCTAACGAGACGTACTCTGGTTTGACCTCTATGCCGATATAGCGACGGTCTAAACGCACACAAGCCACCGCTGTGGTTCCCGACCCCATAAATGGGTCAAGTACAACATCTCCTGGCTCCGTAAACAGTTTGATGAACCATGCGGGGAGGTCTACTGGGAAGGTCGCTGAGTGATAGCGATTGTAGCATTCGGTTGCCAAATGAAGCACATTCGTTGGGTAGGCGTAGTCGCGCCCCAGCCAGTTCGCCACACGCTTGCCAAACCCGCTCCCTGCTCGCGAGTTGAAACGGTACAGGTCGTTTTCACCGAGCTTCTTGAGCCGTTCGTGTTTCCAATCGCCCATCGGCACCATTACCGCCTCTTGGAACATCTTGAACTGTTTCTGTTTTGTAAAGTGCAGAAGACGCTCCCATGCGTCACGAAAGCGGTTGGGCCACTTTCCTGGATAGCAGTTCTTCTTGTGCCAAATGTATTCTTCTGTCCACAGCCAACCCTGTTTGCGCATTTCCAAAATGAGCTCCAACACATAGGTGTGGCGTTCTCCGTCAACGACGCGCTCCTTAATATTCAGAACAAATGACCCTGTAGGTTTCAACACACGCAAAAGCTCGGCAGATATGGGCAAAAACCACTCCACATACTTGTTAGGATGAACTCCGCCATAAACCTCCTTTCGCTGGTCGGCATAAGGAGGCGAGGTGACAATCAGGTCGACAGTCGCATCGGGCAACTGCTTTAGTACTTCGCGACAGTCACCTTGTACAATCCTGTTTAGCAATGGCTCAAGTTGTGCGTTGTTAGCGGAACCCATACTACAGAAAGTATACCCTGTAGGTCGGCTGTGCCCCTTGTGTGGCACTAACAAGAACTGTCCCCCAAAGTAGGATTTCCTACTCATCCGTTAAACTCACTTAGTGAGGTGAGATGATGAGCCGCTACACGCCGAAGCCAGAGCATAAATTCACTTTCGGATTATGGACCGTGGGCAATCGGGGGCGCGACCCGTTCGGGGAACCCGTGCGCCCGCCTATCCCGCCAACCCGCATCGTGCAGAAACTCGCCGAGCTAGGCGCATGGGGCGTCAATCTCCACGACAACGACCTCGTGCCGATTGACGCCACCCCCACCGAACGCGACCGCATCGTCCGCGAGTTCCAGCAAGCACTCCAAGACCACAATATGCGCCTTGTGATGGGCACAACGAACCTCTTCACCGACCCCGCCTTCAAAGATGGTGCGTTCACCAGCAACCACCCCCAAGTGCGCGCTTATGCCCTTCAGAAGAGCATGCGCTCCATAGACCTCGCTGTGGAGTTGGGCGCAGAAACCTATGTCTTCTGGGGCGGACGCGAGGGCACCGAAACCGACGCTGGCAAAGACCCCATCCAAGCCCTGCAGTGGTATCGCGAATGCATGAACTTCCTCGTTCACTATGTCAAAGACCAAGGCTACTCGCTCAAGTTCGCCTTAGAGCCGAAGCCCAACGAACCGCGCGGCGACATCTTCCTGCCGACGGTCGGCTCAATGCTGGCGTTTATAGAAACGCTGGACGACCCCAGCATGTGTGGGGTCAACCCCGAAGTCGCCCACGAAACGATGGCAGGGTTGAATTTCACGCACGCCATTGCGCAAGCCCTGGAACGCAACAAGCTGTTCCATATTGACCTCAACGCCCAAAAAATCGGACGCTATGACCAAGACTTCCGGTTCGGTTCCGAAGACCTCAAAGGCACTTTCTTCCTCGTCAAACTGTTGGAAGATAACGGCTACAGCGGACCGCGCCATTTTGATGCCCACGCCTATCGCACGGAAGACGAGGAAGGCGTATGGGAGTTTGCGAAAGGCTGTATGCGCACTTACCTCATTCTCAAAGAGAAGGCAGAGCGCTTCAACCACGACCCCGAAATCCAAGATTTGCTGGCACAAATTCGCCAGTGGGATGTGGAACTGCAAGAGCGCATGCAGTATTCCAAAGAGAACGCCGAATGGCTCAAAAACCATCCGTTTGACCGGGAGGCACTCGGCAACTATGGCTACCAGTACGAACAGTTAGACCAACTCACGATGGAACTGCTGATGGGCGTACGATAGCCAACGCCCTGCGGGGACGATGGATTTGATCAGGCGAAATTTGCGAAACCCGTGAAATTATCGTCCCCCAATTTGAAATTTCTGATATATAATAGGGACAGGCGGAGCGAAACAGGGAAGAGGAGGTACTCTCCAACCGAGGGATAGGCTCCCTCATCCACTCTTCCCCTCAGTTGGGCGCATTAGGCAATTTGCCGAATTTGCCCCGTAAAGCTGTCCGGTTTTCGTCCCTTTTTGAGTCTTTAACAGTGGGACATCCTTAGGCGTCCCAACAGGAAGGAAGGTGACTCAGATGCAATATGCGGAAAGGACGCAGTATAGCGAACAGGCAGAACAGAGGTTCTACTCTGCTCTGCGTGAGCGGATTGAGCGGATGGTACGACGCTATGTACACACCGGCGACGATGATGTCGAAGACCTCACCCAAGAATGCCTGATACGGGTCTTCAACAACCTGGAAAACCTGCGCGACATGGAGCGCATTGACCCGTGGCTGAGGACTGTCGTTCGAAATACTGTGTTTACCTGGTATCGCGAACGCAAGCGCGAACAAGAGGTCTGTTCCGTCGGACTGGAGCAGGAAACTGAGAGTTCCGTCTACTCCATTCCGGAGGATGATTTGCTATTATATTTTGTGATTCAGGAAGCGATGCAGACGCTGTCGGATGCTGACCAGCAGATGTTTGAACTGCGCTATGGGGCAGGCATGAGCTACCGCGAGATCGCTCAGCAAATGGGGCTGAACGAGGAGGCGGTGCGCAAGCGTATTACCCGCGCACTTAACCGTCTGCGTGCCCACCCGATTATTCAATCTATAATCGCAGAAGGTGCATAACGATGAACTGTAGGCAAGCCAGAAATCATATGGAGCCCTATGTCGTTGGGGACTTGAAACCTGAGCTTGCCGACCAACTGGAACAGCATCTGAAGCAGTGCGCAGAGTGTCAGCGCTATTACGAGGAGCAGAAGCGCATAGTGGCACTTCTAAAGCGCGCGTTTGGGTTGAAGCGTCAATTCGTTTAGGCGGCACGCAACTCTCGATTGGCTAAGCTGATTTGGCGAATTGCCCGGAACTCTTCCTCCGGGATTTCGCGGAACAGCTTGACCAAGTCGGGATCGAACTGTGAGCCTGCACAACGAATAATCTCTTCACGCGCCTGGGCGAAGCTGAGCGCTTTACGATAAGGACGATCAGATGTCATCGCATCCAGTGTGTCGGCAATGGCGAACAGTCGCGCCCCCAAGGGTATCTGTTCGCCTGCTAACCCATAGGGATAGCCCTTGCCATCCCAACGCTCGTGATGATGAAGCACGATCGGCGCGGCGTTGCGGAGCATATCGATCTTCATACACATCCGATAGCCTATCACCGGATGCTGTTTCATAATCTCCCACTCCTCAGGAGTGAGCGGACCTGGTTTGTAAAGGATGCTATCAGGCACACCGATTTTTCCGATGTCGTGCAGGAGCGCGCCCTTTTCAATATCGGCTAACTCGTCTTCCGAGAGTTTGAGTCGTCGTGCCATCGCCATTGTGTAGGCGGCGACCCGCTCCGAGTGTCCTTCGGTCTCCGTGTCGCGGGTGTCCAGAGCGGAGAGCAGGGCGTCCAGCGTCGCTTTTAGGGAGCGCTCGCGCTCGTGTTCCATCTGCTTGCTGCGGCTGGTCTCCAACGAGTGGCGCATCAGGTTGCGCTCAATCAGGATACCAATCTCTTGGATATTGTAAGGCTTGGTGATGAAGTCGGTTGCGCCAAGTTTGAGCGCCTCGCGTGCCATCTCAATATTGCCGTAGCCCGTAATCAGAATCACGGGCACA
>CAKZQI010000272.1 GCA_937139515.1 uncultured Armatimonadota bacterium
CTATCAGCGGCAAGACCCCGAAACGACGCGGTTCCAACAGGGGCGACCAAGTGGTGCCCGCGAGGAACTCGCCCACTGGGATGCTGGCAAAGAAACCGAGACTCTCGCGCACTAAGATGACCACAATCGCCCCTGTGGTCAGCACCCCAATCAGCGCGCAGACAAACAGTACCACGCGCATGATGCGCTCTTCCAAACGCACGCGCCGTCGGTTGCGCTCGGACGCTTGCACCCGAACGACCGCCTGCATGTAGTTCACAGCGACTTCAGGAACTTGCTCAGTTGCCACCCTTCTCCGACTCCTGCTCGAGGCGATACAGGTCTTCCAGCTTCACGCCCACCTGCGTGCCGTGCGCGCCGAACGCCGAGCCAGTGACGCGCTTCTCCAAACGCTCCATCACCAGCTGGTACAGGTTCGCAGGCAACGGCACATAACCGACCTCCTGCGTCAGCTTCTCGGCGTTCTGGAGGTAAAACTTCACGAACTCCGCTACTTCAGGACGCTCCAGCGCCTTCACATTCACATAAATGAAAATCGGGCGCGCCAGATAATAACTGCCATCCACCACGGTCTCTATAGAAGGCAGCACGGCTCCCTTCCCTTTGCCCTCGTCAACACCGATGAGCTTCAGCGTGTCTTTGTTCTGCTCGTAGTAGGCAAGCCCGAAGTAGCCCAGCCCACCGCGATTGCTCGTTACGCCCTGCACCAAGATATTGTCGTCCTCACTGCCCGTGTGGTCGCTCCGAATAGAGCGTTCTTTGCCGACAATCGCGGCGGTGAAGAAGTCAAAGGTGCCCGATTCGGAACCCGCCCCGAACAAGCGCAGGGGCACATCGGGGAAGCCTGCGCGCACCTGCTTCCAACTGGTGATTTTGCGCTCCGCCGCTGGTTCCCAAATCTTGCGCAACTCTTCAACCGTGAGCGAGTCCACCCAATCGTTCTGCTTGTTGACCACCACGGCAAGTGCATCGTAGGCGACGGGAATCTCTATGTACTCCACGCCTTTCTCACGGCAGAGCTTGTCCTCATCCTCGCGGATGGGGCGCGACGCACCCGTGATGTCGATCTCCCCGTTAGCGAACTTCTTGAAACCGCCTCCTGTGCCCGACTTGCCCACCTTCGGGTCGGTTTGCGGATGTTGCTTCTTGAACTCTTCAGCGACCGCCTCCGAGATAGGAAGCACCGTGCTGGAGCCGTCAACGCGAATCTCACCGGTAAGCTGGGAAGCCGTTGTTGTGCCTGTCTCCTTTTGCGTCTGTTCACCTTGTCCGCCACAGCCATTAATCATTAAGGCGATGAGCATCGCCACTCCCAAAGTGCCGACCAATCGCTTCATCATATCAATAAGGATGGCACCCAGAATGTTAAGAAATGGTTAAGAGCCAGTGAGACGCTCGGCAGATACGACCGTGTTCTGCAGGAGCATCGCCACGGTCATCGGCCCGACCCCGCCGGGCACAGGGGTAATAGCCGAAGAGAGGGGAGCCACCGATGCAAGGTCCACATCGCCCACATCGCCCGTGCGCCCTTCCACACGGTTGTAGCCCGCATCCACCACGACCGCTCCGGGCTTGACCATCTCGCCCGTGATGAACTCGGGTTTGCCGACCGCAGCGACCAGAATGTCGGCTTGGCGCGTGTAAGATGCCAAGTCACGCGTGCGCGAATGGCAAATCGTCACCGTAGCGTTGCGATTGAGGAACATCAGTGCCATCGGCTTGCCCAAAATCACACTGCGCCCAATCACTACCGCGTGCTTTCCCTCCATCGAGAGCTTGTAGGCATCCAACAGAGTGATGATGCCCAACGGCGTGCACGCGCCGAACGCAGGCTCCCCTGCAACCAGCGCGCCCAACGAGGCAGGCGTAATGCCATCCACATCTTTGCTGGGGTGTAGGCGGTGAAGCAGAGCCGACTCGTCCAAAGGTTTCTGTACCGGGTGCTGGATGAGCACGCCATGCACACTGGGGTCAGCGTTCCAAGCGTCAATCTGCGCCTCCAACTCGGCTTGCGAGACACTCGCTGGATAGTGGCGCACCACCGAGCGTATCCCGACCGACTCGCAGGCACGCGCTTTGGTGCGCACATAGGTGTGCGAAGCCGGGTCGTCGCCCACCAGCATCACAGCAAGGCAGGGGTGTATCCCCTCCGAGCGCAACTGTGCCACCCGAAACTTGAGCCGTTCCCTAATCTGCTGAGCGACCGCCTTGCCATTCAGAAGCAGGGCACTGGTGCCCGCGACCTTCTCCTGTGGAACTCCCTCCATAACGCCGATTGTACCCAACAGAGCCAAACTCTGCTGGGATACTCGTTCCGAGTGAATCTCAATCGGGCGGGGCGTGTCCGCTATGCTCAGGGTGACAGGGTGGGGGGCGTCATTCTGTCCCCCTCTTTTGTCTTTCTGAGCGAAGCGAAGAATCCCGAAGAAACCCAAGCACAGACCCTTCGCTTCGCTGGGGGGCACACTGTTTTACTTCCCTGCGCAAATCAGTTACCCATAAATCTGCTCTCTCACATCCATCACATCACTCACACTGCCGAAGTACAGATAATCTGACAGCACCTGCACAATCTCCTCCATCTCGCTTAGCAGTTCCACCATGTGGTTATAGGCGGGCAAACCTGATAGGTTTTGTACGCCCTCGCCGAACCGTGCCACAGGGTTGCTGGGACTTGCCCCGAAACAGGTCACGGGGTGTAGATACCCCGCCCCGAGCGAGTGGACGGCGATGCCGAGCCACGCTGTGTTGTGATGTGCGATGAGTCGGCGATAGGCGCGCCACGCGGTATCAGGGTAGTTGCCCGTGATATCGCCCCCGATATCTAAGCCCCAATTCCCGACAGCATGGGCATCGCTGGGTGCGGTGGGGTGATACAATCCGTAGCCCCCTTGCGGCGAGGTGCCGTGCGCGTCCAAACCAAAGTTATCCAGCAGGTGGAACCCTTGCCACTCACGGTCGGGGGGGACGAGTGCGGTGGCACGCGCCTCGTTGGCGTAGTGCCAAGAGCGCATGCCCCGATAGCCT
>CAKZQI010000273.1 GCA_937139515.1 uncultured Armatimonadota bacterium
TGCAGGCGAGACGCCTGCGCTCCCAGCGGACCCATTCTGCCTTGCACCTGTCTCGTGTCGTGCGCTCTGGGGACATCGGCAGGATACCGATGCCACGCGTGTTCACGGGCAAGATGCCCGTGCTACGATTTTTCGAACACCCTCACTTTTCCAATCACCCGTCGGGCACTACGCCCACCTTGGGCAGGTCTCCGGGATGGGGCAACGCTTCGCGAACCTGCACGGGCGGGGCGGTTTCAGGAGGTGGGTACGGCAGAGGCACCTCTTGCGCCACCCACTCAGAGCGGTAAACCCGATACCCACGCGGGGGCACTTCTTGAACCCAAAACCACAGATCAAACTGCCAGATACGGCTCCCCTCAGGTAACGGGCGGGGCGTACCGTCGGGCAGGCGAAACTCGGTGGCAGGCTCCAGATGCGAGTTGAGGATTTGGCAGGGCATTGGGTTCCCCTGCTCGTCCCAAATGCCTGCAGGATGTGGCTGGGCATTCGGCTTAAGGGGCATTCGCACTCTCAGCACTGCCAACCCTGTGTAGGGTTCGTCGGTCGGGTTGAGCACCACCAGCGCGCGGTAGTCGCCCGTGGCGTTCTCAAACTGGGTATCCACGCGTTCAGCCAAATCGGTGATGGAAATCATCGGCTAACCTCTCCAACGCCTCGCCTTGTATCTTGTAGGGAAGCCATTCGGTCTCGCTGGGCTGGGCGCCCAAGCGGTGATAGAACTCAATAGCGGGGGTATTCCAACCGAGCACTTGCCACTGCACACACGGATAGCCCTGCGCGCGTGCCTCGTGCGCCACATAGCCCATCAAAGCGTAGCCCACCTGTTGCCCCCGATATTCGGGAAGCACGAACACATCCTCCAAGTGGAGCGCATAACACCCCCGAAAAGTGGAAAGCACAGGATAGAAGAGGGCGTAGCCGATGGGCGTGTCATCAATGCACGCTAGCACCGCTTTGGCGGTCGCATGCTCGCCAAACAGGGCACGCTCTAAGTCGGTTTCCGAGGCGACGACCTGGTCTAACCGCTGTTCATATTCCGCCAGCGCACGGATGAGCTGGAGCAGAACCCCAACCTCCGTGCGCTGGAGCGGTCGTATCGTGAGGGTCTCACTCAAAGACATAGAGTAGGAACTGAGCAATCCCAATGTCGCCCTGCACCTGAAGTTCCCCAGAGTTGTAGGCGCTGAGCGCGTCGCGCTTGCCCGTGATGACCTCCAAGAACACCTGGGCGGGAGACTGGATAGTCACCTGTGCCTCGTTGGGGTCGCCTTCTTTGCTGAGGGCCACTTTACCGTCGGCGATACGCAGATAGTATTCCCCTGCCCCGTCCAAAACCAGTCGGTAGGTGGCTTTGAGGTTTCCTGCGCGGTCGGGGCGGAACCGCTGGAGATACTTCTGGAGCTCCTCTTCAATTGCGTTTGTCGCTTGCATCGCGCCTCCTTGAGTGCCCGCCATTGGGGTCATGCGCTCGCTCATCGTGCGGGCAGAAGCGACCATCGCCTCACCGATTTGCGAGCCGACCGACATACTGCGCTCGTAGTCGTACAGGTCGAGCCAATAGTCCGCTTCAGCGAGGATGTAGCCCAGCTCGTCGTTCGCCAACCCGATGAGGAACACAGGGTCCCCGTAGCGCCCGAGAATGCGCTTGAGCAGGATACCCAAGTTGGGCTGAACCTCGCCGGGCATCGTGAAGAGCACAGCGTTGCCAATTCGGATGAGGTGCGATTCGGTAGTGACCTTCCCATCAGCAAACGATGGACCTTGGGGAATGACCCCAATGGCAAGCGCCTGTTTGAACCGCTCGTTGTCCATCGGAACGGTGTAGACGAGGCTCTTGTGCTCCAGTTTCAGGGTATCGGTGAAGCTGGCGTTGGCGATTGCATCCAGCGCTTTGGTGGCGAGGGTCGTGCCAATTAGCTCTGCCTGTGCCCAGTTGCGTCCCCGTTCGCCTTCGTATTTAGCGTCGGGAGGGGGCGAAATCATCCCGCCGAGCGCGCCATTGGCAAAGATTGCCACACCACCCCCGCGCGCCTCTACGGTCTGATAGTACCAATGGCAGAAATCGGAGGTGAGCTGGTCGTTGTTCAAGACTTCGGGGTGGCAGGCGAAGTTGGTCAGCGTGGCAATCGGTTTGCCGTCCGCCT
>CAKZQI010000274.1 GCA_937139515.1 uncultured Armatimonadota bacterium
GAAACCGAACGCCTGTGCGATATGTGTCATCACAGCGTGTAAAGGCTGGTTCGGGGCATAAATCACCACCCGATATTCACGAATCGCATCGTCGACACGCAGGCTCACGCCAGTCTGCTCACTCAGTTGATGTAGGGTTTGATGTAAGGGGGCGCTCGCTATGCGCAGAGTGAGTATACGGTTCAGGCGGGCGTCCTTCTCAGGGTCAACAGCCTTCTGTTGGGCGAACGCGCTGAGGGTTAGCCCCATCCATAAGACCACAACTGCGGTTTTTTGCCACATCCCCAAAATCCTCCAGCTGTGCAATTATACTCCACGATTGTCTTGCTTGGATAAGGACTTTAGTCCTAATTGCCCATCGTGGCGTGGGCAGGATGCCCAAACCACGAGTTTTCAGACATCCTCGCCCAAAAGCCCCCACCGCCATTCTGAGCGGAGCGAAGGATCTCACCTTCGGCTCGGATGAAATATTGACACTCAAGGGTGTACCTTTGCCATTTTCTATCGCCCCCCTCTCCACTTGCGGGTGCGTCAGTGAAACGAACCCCCTCTCTAAACCCTGACAAGGGTACATCGCTTGGGTTCAACATCCTACCGACCCCACGCCATTTTCAAACCCCACTTCTAACCACAAAGCCCTAACTGTCATTCTGAGCGAAGCGAAGAATCTCAACGAACCCCAAAGTAGAGACCCTTCGCTGACGCTCAGGGTGACAGGGTGGGCTTTTCGGGTTGTAATGAAGCTCGCTGTTGGGTGTTCCCGCCTGTGTCTCAAAGTGGGCAGATGCTTGGAAAACTTGAACTCAAGGAATGTACCCTTGTCAGAGGGTGAGGTCAGCCTCCCCCCACAGCGTCACGAGAGGTCTACAAACTCACGAGACCTGCTCAGGCATCTCAACATCCTGGGCGACGCGCTCCTGAATAATTGCTGGACAGCGGGTTGGCTTGCCCTCACGGGTCACCCAGACATGCTTTGTCCACCCCTCGGCGAGCAGTCGGCGGTCGGTCGCACGCACAATCTGGTACTCAAATGCCATTCGGCTCCCCTTGAGTTCGGTGAGGCGTACGCGCGTGATGATGCGGTCGCCGTAGCGGGCAGGTGCGCGGTAGCGACAGTACGCTTCAATCACCGCCACAGGCGTGCCGTCGTTCTCCAGCGATTGATAGTCAATCCCGTAGGCATTACAGAACGCCCCACGCGCCACCTCAAACCACACCAAGTAGTTCGCATAATACACAATCCCCATCGCATCGGTCTCGGCGTAGCGCACATCAAACGGGTCGGTCTCAATCCACGGGGTGAGTGCTTCGTGTTTCATCAGAAAGAGTGTACCTAATGCAGGGAAAAACCTCACGAGAGGGAACCCTACCCCTATGTTGTCTTGTTTGGTGGCGCGCGCGTGTGGGATTATTGCCCTGTTCATCATTCTTGGAGCGCAGGCAGGCACGCCTTTTCAAACGACGGAAACCGACGCCCTGTTCCGGGAGGTGCTTCTTCAAGCGAATCTTTCACCTCAGGAGGTACGCTTTGACACTCAGCTGTTCCGCTACTTCTATCGCACGGAACACGACACCCCCCTGTTTGAGATGATGCTCCGCGACCCACTTCGCCTGCCCTACCACGCCGAGCGTGTGCGAAACGGATTAGTCACGGCGGTGGGACGCCCTTCGCAAGCGGTGGAGTTCTCCGCAGGACTGCTCGGCTACTCAGTGCGCCGCACCCTCATTAGCAACCCGTTAGAATCCATCACCAAACAGAGCCAGCAACCGAACGCCTTTGAAAACGCGGTGAATGCCGTTTATCAGTTCGCAGGCACGCCCGTTCCGTCCGCAGTGCGCCAACAGGTGCGCCGAGCCGCCAGCGAACTGCCTGAGCCGTTCCTCCAACAGTGCGCTTTTCTCCTCTACACAGCGGTTGAAGCGCGCCGATGGCGGGATAGCGCATTCAAAGACCTGAGCCAAGCCGAACGCGAGGCGCTGTTCCGAATGCTCGCCCTGCCCCACCCAGCGATGGAGCAAGAGCTCGACCGCAGCGCCCCCGACAACGGCACTGAATTGGTGCGCAAAGCGCTGGACAAAGTGGATTTCGCGCACTTGTACGCAGGGGGGCACGATACCGTGTTGGCGGTATCGCAAGCGTTGGAAGCTATCAACCGTTGGCAACCCGACCTGCGCGAATCGCTTCGTAAACCGTTTGAGTTCAACATAGAGACGCCCCTTGGACGCATTCGCCTCACAGGCGGTGGCAACGACCTCCATCCACGCACACCCTATCTGCTCCTGATGGATACCGCAGGCAACGATACCTATTACGGAGGCGGGGCAAACCTCTCGTGGGAAAATGGCGTCTCCATTCTGCTGGATTTGGAGGGAAGCGACCTTTACATAGACGATGCGCCGAGCGCCAAGACCCCCATCGTGGAGCAAGCAACCCGTGCCCAGCGAGGCGGAATGGCATTCGGGGGCGCACTGATGGGCTACGCAATCCTGGTCGACCGCGAGGGCAACGAGATTTACCGAACTGCCTACGCAGGGCTGGGAAGTGCGCGTTTCGGGGTGGGCGTCCTGCTTGACCTGCAAGGAAATGACCAATACGACGGCTATGCCTTCACTCAAGGCGCAGGCTACGCGGGGATAGGGTTTCTGATAGACCGTGAAGGTCAAGACCAGTACACCTGTTTTCATCGGGGGCAGGGTTTTGGAGGTGTCAAGGGACTTGGGCTACTGCTTGACGCTACAGGCAACGACACCTATCTCGCTCATCCCAAAGCGGGCGATTTTCCGTCTCCCCAAAGCGCGGAGCATAATGTGAGCCTGGCACAAGGCTGTAGCTACGGACGCCGAGCCGACTACACCGATGGACACTCGCTGGCGGGGGGAATCGGCGTTCTGCTGGATGTGCAGGGCGACGACCGCTATGTCTGTGGCGTGTTCGGGCAAGGATGTGGCTACTGGGGCGGGGTGGGAATGGCGATCGATTTGCAAGGCGACGACTCACGCGAAGGCATCTGGTATGTGCAAGGAGCGTCGGCACACTTTGCGATTGGCTACTTGGAAGACCGCTTCGGCAACGACCGCTATATCGCCGGTCTGAACATGGCGATGGGAGCGGGACACGACTTCGGGATTGGCTACCTGTGGGAGGGTGAGGGCAACGACGAGTACGACGCTCCCAGCCTTGCACTCGGTGGCGCAAACGCCAACGGCATCGGGGTCTTCGTTGACCTCAAAGGCGACGACCTCTACAAAGCGCGGAGCGATTCGGCGAACTTCGGGCGTGCCAACCCGATCGGGCGTGGCACCCTGCGGGAACGCGCGCTGGCGCT
>CAKZQI010000275.1 GCA_937139515.1 uncultured Armatimonadota bacterium
GAGGGTGTTCGAAAAATCGTAGCACGGGCATCCTGCCCGTGAAAAATCGGGTAGGTCAGGGCAGAATGGGTCCGCTGGGAACGCAGGTGTCTCGCCTGCATTGTCGTTGAGAACCGCTTGGTGAGGGATGCGAATGCCACGGATGCGGGCGGGACGCCCGCGATCCCAGTGATTTTTCAAACACCCTCAGGGTTGAGGAGGGTGTTTGAAACATTGCTGGGAGGTCGGGTTTCCTACCCGTGTTGCCTTTCGTGGCTTGGGCATCTTGCCCAAGGTCAATCCAAAGGTTCAGGCTTCAGTGTGCCCCTTTGGCTCACGGGCAAGATTCCCGTGCTACTTTTCAAACACTCTCAGCGTTGAGAGCGCGAAAAAATAGTGGCTTGGGCAAGACGCCCAAACCACATCGCCTGCTCACTACTGGCGAGGCACGAACTTCACATGACCATCGGCGTAAATCGCCACCACATGGGTCGGGTGTCCCCAATCCAGTACCCCCACCTGAGTCAGGGCAGGGTTCTCAATTTCGCTGAAGGATTCCCCGTTGAGCAGGTAGCGGAACACCATCTGACCTGTGATGGGGTCGCGAAATACACCCTCATTCTTGATGTACGGCATAATCATCGAGGGCACATCGCCTGCAAAGGGGAAATGCTCCTCCCAGTCCTGTACATACATCATCAACGCCAAGCTGATGACTTTGGCGTTGCTCAAGAATTGTTTGCGGAGCATTTCTTCGTCAGGATGCTCTCCGCAGGCAATCGCCTCAGTCATGTCGGCTGGCTGGCGCTTCGTCAGGGGTACATAGTACAACTGGTCGTGAACGCTCACGATGACCATACCACTCTCATCGGGTGCGATTTCGGCGCGGGGAAGAGGCTCCTCCAACGCTGGAGGAACCGCTTCATCCGTCCCCATCACCATCACTGGGGCGCGGAATAGCACCGAATAGTCTCGGGTCAGGAACACGCGCCTATGACGGTCAGCGGAGCTTGTCTTTGAGATAAGGTAAAGTGCGCCCTGTTCAATCCGCAGCTCAAGGTTTCCTTTGCTCTGGGGGACTGGGGTTGGTCGCAAAGAGTATCCTCCAGCGGGGATTATCTCGCCAGATGGCAGATGCAGGCGCAAGGACTCCAAACGCCTATCTTCGGCTTTCCCATAACGGTAGCCCTCCAAGGTCTGGTCATCATAGAAGTTTGTGGGGATGAACACCTCAGGACTTGGCAAGGGCAAGGGTTTTCCCGTCTGAATGTCCAACAAGACACTTTCCCGATTGCTCTTCATCAGCAAGAGCCGCTCTTTCGGAGAAACTTCCAGCCGAACGGAGCAAGGGGCAGGTGGCTCCTCTGGCACTGGTTCCCGCACAGTATAGAGCACGCGTTCCCTACCCACAGTGGGATTGTACTGAACCACAACCCTGGTCAACTCGTTCTCCATCTCCTGCTCCTTGATGTAGTAGATAGAGCGGTCGCTAAACTGGTAGGCTGAGGAGTTAGAAGTTATCTTCTGGTTGCGGTTGGTGCGGGGATGGTACACATGCAGGTTCACAAGGCGGGTGCTGGAGTTTGTCGCATCAGTCGCATAGGCAAGGTATCGTCCACTGTGAAGCCATCGGAAAGGAAGCTCACTAGACCCATCCACGGGCTCGACGCTGAGCTGAATAGGCAGCCCGACCTCTACAATCCAGTCGGGGATTGCAACGATATTCGAGGCATCGTGCTGACCGAAGCAGAACATCAGCGATACACCGATTAGACAGACAGTTCGTCTCATGGTTTCTCACCCTGAAGTTCTGTTCTGGCAAAGGCAACCGATTCCTACTTAAAATTCCGTGATGTGGGGTCGTGAGCCTCTTGGAAGAGTTTCAGTCCGAGGGTGGTCTAGTACCCCCCCCCACGCCAATTCGGCGGGGAATTCTGCCGATTCACCCCCGTTTGGCACAAAAGTTGCTACAAGTAGGGTAGTGTCGTGTTGTTGGGTTGAAAGAGAGCCAAGTAGTACTTTGTAGAGATGAAGTGTGCTGAAAGAGAGCAAAGCAGTACCCTATAGTGATGCATGAAAGGAGTCGGGGCAACTCTGCGGGGTTGCCCCGACATAGTTTTTGATTAGGCGGCGCGCATATGGCTTGAGTCGGTCTCCAACGAGAAGGTGCTCAGTGCTTCACGGAGTTCCTGTGCCACTTGGTGGAGTTCGCGCGTCCACTGAACGATTTGTTCGGACTGAGCTGCCACCTCTTGAGCGGAAGCGCTCACCTCTTGGGCGGCGGCGCTGGTCTGCTCGCCTGCACTGGCGACCTCGTCCACCGCATAGCGCACTTGGTGAGCGTTTTCCGCCATCTGGTTCGCCACCGTGCGATAGCGCTCCACGATTTCTTGAACCTCACGCACGGCGCTCACAAGTTCCTGCTCGAACTGTTGGGTGGAGGCTTCCATCGCCTGCACCGCTTCGGCGACCGCTTGGCGGATTTGGTGAACCAAGGCGCTGACATCTTTGGCGGACTGTGCCGAGCGCTCGGCGAGTTGTTGCACCTCCTTGGCGACCACGGCGAACCCACGCCCTGCCTCCCCTGCGCGCGCTGCCTCAATCGCAGCGTTCAACGCCAGCAGGTGTGTCTGGAAGGCGATTTGGTTGACCGCCTCAATCATCTCCCCGATGCGCTGGGAGTGGGTGCCCATCTCGCGCACTTTAGTCGCCGTTGTGCGAATGCGCTCACCCACCTGCTGGATGACCGTGTTGGCTTGACCCACCGCTTGGGTCTGCTCCTCAGCACCGCGCGAAATGGTCTGAATGCCCTCGGTGAGGTCGCGGGTCGCCTCGGCGGCGCAGTGGGTCTGTTCCGCCTGATGACTGGAAGCGCGGGCGACCTGCTCGATGGCGGAGGCAATCTGATGCACCACCATCTGCGTTTGGGTCATCGCCTCTTGAAGGTTCTCGGACTGTTCGGCAACACGATTGCCCGTCGTGATGGAAGCGCCGATGGCGCGAGCGAACGCACGGCGCACCACTCCCATTTTGTCGGTCAGGTCTTGATAGACCGTGTCAGTCTGGATGGTGTCTGATCGGAAGCCGAAATCTTGCAGGAGCATCGCAGAAAACGCGTCGTTGATAGCTTGCATGTCGTACATAAACACGCGTATCACACCGTGGAAGAGTGCTTGCGCCTCTTCAGAGGGAATGGTCTCATCTTCGCGGAGATAGCGGCTCAACATGTCAATGTAAAGCCCGTAGCTTCCGAGGTACCACTTCATCGGCATGTCAATGACATTGTGTACATACCCGATTTTGAGCCGTTTGGCGAAGTAATCCACCCCGAACTGTCCACCGCGCTCTGCCTCACGGAAGATTCCCAGGAAGTACTCACCTTGAGCGTGCTCTAAGTGCGTACGCAGTTGACTGAGGCTCACCCCCTTACGCAGGGCGTACTGTTCAAAAAATTGGCGTGTCTCGGGGAATTCGAACTGGTAGTCGTAAAACTCACGAGCCAAGCGCGGTGCTATTTGCTCAGCCCAAGAACGATATTGGCGAAACAACTGGATTTCTTCTTGAGAGAGCCTTAAGAATTCGCGGCGTCTTTTCAAGTTGCTTTCATTGATGCGGAGTTGCTCCACAATCTTTGCCTGTAAATCCATCTCTCTACCTCCGTGAGTCTTCTTATCGGCAACGGCTACAGTATTTCTTAGGGGGATAATCGTAAGCGCAGAGATGTGCCTCCTTACTTGAGCAGGATGCCCAAGCCACGAATGTTCACTTACCCCCCTACAGGTGAGGGTGTTTGAAAAATAGCTGAGTGTCCTTGTACCTGTTCACTCCTCGTCTTTCCAGAGAACCTCACCCCCCTTAGTCCCCCCTCTCCGCAAGCAGAGAGGGGGGAAGCACAGCGCCCGTAAGCCCCCTCTCCGTTTACGGAGAGGGGGGTGGGGGTGAGGTCGATACAGATTTCAAACACCCCCCTACAGGTTGACATCCTGCAAAAGAATGTCCTTATATTAGCCTTATAGAGGAGCTCACATAACATCTGACACCCCTATCTGTAGGGGCAGATAGGGCAAATTGGGGCAAATTTGGTCAATCTGTGCGGTTCCCCCCTTGACAAAAGGGGAACCAATAGGCTATAATATGGGCATCCCTACAGATAGGGTTGCAATCTGAGTTCGAACCACAATATGTAGGGGAAAAGAGGCAAAAAGAAACGCCTTAGGCGAGAAAAAATCAAGGAGGCACAAGATGTTGATTGCGTACGCTTCTCGGACAGGGAATGTGGCGAGATTCGTTGAGAAGCTTCCCTTTAAGAACCGCTTGCGTATTCAAACGGGCACCGAAGAGGTGCGTCAACCCTGCATCGTGATTACCTATACAACGGGCTTCGGTGAAGTACCGAAAGAGGTGCAAGAGTTTGCGCGTCGCAATCGT
Source organism: uncultured Armatimonadota bacterium (assembly GCA_937139515.1). Lineage (GTDB taxonomy): Bacteria > Armatimonadota > Fimbriimonadia > Fimbriimonadales > GBS-DC > CAKZQI01. Next base: position 4,408 of record CAKZQI010000275.1, read on the forward strand.
GCCCACATCGTCGGCGTCGCCTCCAGCGGCAATCGGAACTGGGGCGCCAACTTCGCCAAGGCAGGCGTGGTGCTGAGCCAGCAACTCGGGGTGCCGCTCATCCACCAGTTTGAACTTGCAGGGTGGCAGAAGGATGTGGAGAAGTTCGTACAGGAGGTTGCGCGCCTTGAAGCGTCCGCGATGCGCTTGCCCACGAGCGCCCTCGCCCTCAACTCCGCTGAACAGGAGGTGGCTTACCTTGCGGTATCTTGAACTGAACAGTGCTATTCTTCAAAAGAAAGACGGCTTCTTCCAACTCAAGCACGACCGCGAGGCGGTACAAGAGTTCGCTTACGAAGCCGAGAAGCGTCGCTTCCCCTTCGAAAGCACGCTCCAGCGCCTGCAGTATCTGATTGAGGCGGGCTACTACGAGGACTTCTTCGCCAACTATCGCCCCGAGTTCTTACAAGCCCTGCACGAACTCGCCTACAGCTATCGCTTCCAGTTCAGCAGTTTTATGGCAATCTCCAAGTTTTATAAAGATTACGCCCTCAAGACCGATGACAAGAAGCACTATCTGGAACGGTACGAAGAGCGCGTGGTCGCTGTGGCGCTCCACTTGGCGCAAGGAGATGAACGGAAGGCGCAGGCTTATGTGCGGGCGATGATGGAAGGGCGCTATCAGCCTGCGACCCCCACCTTCCTCAACGCTGGGCGCGCCCGTCGGGGCGAACTCGTCTCCTGCTTCCTGTTGGAAATGGATGATACGCTCAACTCCATCGGTTATACGCTCAACACGGCGATGCAACTCTCCAAAATCGGTGGGGGGGTCGCCATCAACCTGTCCAAACTGCGCGCGCGAGGCGAACCGATCAAGGGCGTGGAAGGCGCTGCGAAGGGCGTCGTGCCCGTGATGAAACTGTTTGAAGACGCCTTCAACTACGCCGACCAGATGGGGCAACGCAAGGGCGCGGGCGCGGTCTACCTCAACATCTTCCACTGGGATGTGGAAGAGTTCTTAGACACCAAGAAAATCAACGCCGACGAAAAAAGCCGTATCCAGACGCTCTCGCTGGGGCTGATTGTGCCCAACAAGTTCTTTGAACTTGCTGAGCGCGGAGAACCCTACTATGTGTTCGCTCCCTACTCGGTCTACATCACCTTCGGGCAACACTTAGACGATATGGACATCGACACGATGTACGAGGCGCTGGTGGCACACCCGAAGGTCAAGAAGCGCGCCTTAGACCCCCGCGAGATGCTCATCCGAATCGCCAAGACGCAGTTCGAATCGGGCTACCCGTACATTATGTACCGCTCCAACGCCAACCGCGCTAACCCGCTCAAGGGGCTGGGACAGATCAAGATGTCCAATCTCTGCACCGAGATTTTCCAGATTCAGTCCACCTCCATCATCGGCGATGACAACTTGCCCGAAGTGGTGGGCTACGATGTGAGTTGCAATCTCGGCTCGATGAACATCGCCAATGTGATGGAGCGTAAGAACATCGCCGAGACGGTGCACACGGCGATGGACGCGCTGACTGCGGTGAGCGAGATGACCTGCATCGCCCGCGTGCCCAGCTTGGCGAAGGCGAACCACGCCCTACACTCGGTGGGGCTGGGCGCGATGAACCTGCACGGCTTCCTTGCCAAAAACGAAATCGCCTACGAGAGTGAGCAGGCGCGCGAGTTCGTGCGCGCCTTCTTCTCAACGGTCAACTTCCATTCGCTGGAGCGCTCGATGCAACTCGCTCAAGAGCGGGGACGCCCCTTCGTCGGCTTTGAGCAGAGCGAGTATGCCAACGGACGCTACTTCGAGCCGTACCTGAACGAAGACTTCCGCCCCACCACCGAGAAGGTCACGCGCCTATTTGAGGGCATCGCGCTCCCCTCGCCCGACGATTGGCGACGGCTCAAAGAGCAGGTGATGACCTACGGTCTCTATCACGGCTACCGTTTGGCGATTGCCCCCACGCAGAGCATCGGCTACCTGCAAAACGCCACCCCGTCGGTGATGCCCATCGTGGACTTGATAGAGACCCGCACCTACGGCAACTCGGTGACCTACTACCCGATGCCCTACCTCTCCCCACGCACCTATTGGTACTACAAGTCGGCTTACCATATGGATATGTACCGCGTGATTGATTTGGTGGCGGAGATACAGCGCCATGTGGATCAAGGGATTAGTACGATTCTGTATGTCACCAGCGAGACCAGCACCCGCGAGCTGGCGCGGTTGTACATCTACGCGTGGAAGAAGGGGTTGAAGAGCCTTTACTACACCCGAACGCGCAACCTGAGCATCGAAGAGTGCCAGAGCTGTGCGGTCTGATGCTCCCCTGGGCAGGGGCACACCCAGTGCTCCTGCCTCAAAATCTCATCAATAGGAGGCAGATAATGCAAGCGGTCAATTGGAACCGATTGGACGATGGTTATACGAAAGCCTTTTGGGACCAGAATGTGCGCCAGTTTTGGGTGGATGAAGAAATCCCGCTGGCAGATGATAAGCTGGTCTGGATGAGCCTCACACCGGAAGAGCGACGCACCTACGAGCGGGTGCTGGCTGGGCTGACCCTGCTGGATACTCTGCAGGGTGGGGTGGGGATGCCCCTTATCTCGCAGGGTGTGCCGAGCCACCAAGCGAAGGCGGTGCTGGGGTTCATGGGCGCGATGGAGCATATGCACGCCAAGAGCTACAGCTCTATTTTCACGACTCTCTGTACTTCAGAGCGCATTGACCAGATTTTTGAATGGGTGAACACCCACCCGCTCCTCCATCGCAAGGTGGAGATGATTGAGAGGCGCTATCGCTCCATCAAGGACGCAGTGAGCCTGTACGAGGCGATGGCGACCAGCGTGCTGTTGGAGTCGTACCTGTTCTATTCGGGTTTTTACTTCCCGCTGTTGCTGGCAGGTGCGGGCAAGATGGTCAACTCGGGCGAGATTATCAACCTGATTGTTCGCGATGAGGCGATTCACGGCGTGTATGTGGGGATGTTGGCGCAGGAGGTGTTCGCCCGATTGAGCGAGCCTGACCAGAGGCGCGCCCTGCGCACGCTGTATGAGACGGTGGAGCAACTCGCCGAGATCGAGGAACCCTACACCCGCGAACTGTATGACCCCATCGGGCGCACGGACGAGGCGCGCCTGTTCACCCAGTACAACGCTGATAAAGCGCTGATGAACTTGGGGCAAGCGCCCTACTTCGGCGTGAACGAAGAGCAGGTGAACCCTGTGGTGTTGGCGGGGCTATCCACCCACACGCGCAACCACGATTTCTTCTCCACCAAGGGCAACGGCTATGTAAAGGCGCTGAATGTGGAGATGTTGCGCGACGAGGACTTCGTGTTCGCCTGACGCATCGGCTCAGGGCGCACACAGGAGTGCGCCCTGTTTTAGCTGTCTGGATGGGCAAGCCACCTATTTATTCAAGCCCCTTCAGGCACAGGTTCCTCCTCCGTTTGTTGGAGGGCATCCAGCGCTTGAAAGTGCGCTGGGTCGGTGAATGCTTCCACGATAGTTGGGTCAAACTGAGTGCCGCTATTCTTGCGGATTTCTTCCAGCGCTTGCTCGGTGTTCAGTGCCCTACGGTAGGGTCGGTCGTGGGTCATGGCGTCGTAAGCATCTGCCACTGCGACGATGCGCCCCCACAGAGGGATCGTTTCGCCTGCGATGCCGTAGGGGTAGCCCTGTCCATCCCAGCGCTCGTGGTGTGAGAGGGCGATTTGGCGCGCCATTTCAATCGTTTCGTGGGGGCAGCCCTCCAAGATTTGGGCACCAATCAGCGTATGGCGTTGCATCGCTTGGCGTTCTTCAGGGGTGAGGGCAGTGGGCTTAAGCAAGATGGAGTCCGAGATGCCAATCTTGCCCACATCGTGCAGGGGCGCTGCGTGGCGCAGTTGGTAGAGTTTCGTCTCGTCTAGTCCCATCACACGCCCAATCATTTCGCTGAGGCGCCCCACCCGAATAATGTGTTGACCCGTCGTATCGTCGCGATATTCGGCAGCGCGCGCCAACCGCTCCAGAATCTCAAGGCGTGCCAGCTCCAAGTCGCGAGTGCGCTCGCTGAGCAGCTGTTCCACCGTCCGCTTCTCGTGTGCCAGCGAGCGGTGGAGATGGCGCAGTTCTAACAGGTTGCCTATTCGCAGGAGTGCTTCGGTGACATCGAACGGCTTGTTCAAGAAATCGGTGGCGCCTGCTCTGAGCGCCTGCATCTTGATAGCAGGAGCGGGGTCAGCAGTCAGCACCACCACCGGGATAAGACTGCCCTCGCTCTGTGCGCGAATGAGCCGTATGAGGTTGTCTCCCTCTATCCCATCGAGGTGCCAATCGATCAAGGCTAAATCAGGGCGAACACGCTCTAAAATATCGGGTACCGACTCGACTTGACTCGTTGCATAAACATAGCGATACCCCGCGCTGGACAGCAGTTCGACTAAGAACTCTAAGGTGGTCGGTTCATCGTCCACCACTAAGATAATGTCTTGCATCGTATCTGCATGCTTCAACATCATCATCACCTCGAAGAAGATTGCACTGCTGACCTCAAGGGGTTCCTCTCCATGACCCTATCGCATCCTGCGACTTGAGACATAGTAATTATACGAGCAGACAAGGGGGGATTCCTGCTTAACTAGGCACGAGACTCCCAAAAGATGAGGTAAACTACCGCATATGGAACTAAGCGCCTTGATTAAGCGCGTTTTGGAAGGAGACGACCTCAACGAGGAGCAGGCGGAACAGTTGATGCATGCGATGATGCAGGGCGATTTGACTCCTGTGCAGATAGCGGGGGTTCTGATGACTTTACGCACTCGTGGGGAGACATTGGACGAGTTGGTCGGCTTCGCGCGGGCGATGCGCGCGAACTCGGTGCGCGTTCCTGTTCAGATACCCAACCTTTTGGACACCTGTGGTACGGGAGGCGACACGCTCAAAACTTGGAACCTCTCCACCGCCACGGCGTTTGTGGTGGCAGGGGCAGGTGTGCCCGTCGCCAAACACGGCAACCGCGCTGTGAGTAGCAAGTGTGGGAGCGCCGATGTGTTGGAAGCGTTGGGGGCACGGATTGACCTCACGCCCGAACAGGTCGCCCGATGTATTGAGCAGGTGGGGGTGGGATTCTTGTTCGCACCGTTGCATCATCCAGCGATGAAGCATGTTGCGCCCGTGCGACGAGAGCTGGGCGTGCGCACAGTGTTCAACCTGCTCGGACCGCTGACCAACCCCGCAGGCGCCAGCCGACAGTTGCTGGGCGTGTTCAGTTGGGAGTGGCTTACCCTCATAGCGGAAGCGCTGGCACGACTGGGCACCGAGCGCGCTTGCGTGGTGCACGGGATGGACGGCTTAGATGAGGTCTCGCCGATCGGGGTCACGGTCTGTGCCCACCTCAAGCCCGACGGCACAGTGGAGACTTTTGAGTTCAGCCCTAGCGACTTGGGTCTTGAACCGCTCCCCGAGCGCGCCTTGATGGCGGGGGAGGCGTCCGAAGAGAATGCCCAGATTTTGCGCTCGGCACTGTCGGGCGACGACGAACTGCGCCTGCGGGCGCTGTTGCCGGGCGCAGGGGTGGCGCTTTGGGTCGCGGGGCGCGCCGAGACGATACGCGACGGCATCTGGATGGCTCAGCGGGTTATCGAGTCGGGACGCGCCGAAGAGGTGCTGAACGATTTTATTGCCTTCACGCAGCCGGTGTAGCCTATGGAAGTAAGTGCAACGGTCTACATTGCGGACAGCCGAAACATGGCGGAGGTGCCGAACGAGGCAGTAGACCTTGTTGTGACTTCGCCTCCGTATTGGCACCTCAAAGATTATCAAGCCGAGGGACAAATCGGCTATGGACAAACACTGCACGAGTATCTGGTAGACCTCAGTCGGGTGTGGAGCGAGATGTTTCGCGTTCTGCGTCCAGGGCGCAGGCTCTGTATCAACATCGGCGACCAGTTTACGCGCAGTGTGGTTTATGGGCGCTACAAAGTTATCCCCTCCACGCCGAAATCATCGCCCAATGTGAGGCGATAGGATTTGATTACATGGGCGCAATCATTTGGCAGAAGCGTACCACGATGCGAACCACGGGGGGAGCGGTTGTGATGGGGTCATTCCCGTATCCACCTAACGGGATTGTGGAGCTAGACTACGAGTACATCCTGCTCTTCAAAAAGCCAGGGCAATCAGCCCACAGAGAGAGTATCTCGGACAGGCTCAAGGAACAATCTAAACTAACCCGCGATGAGTGGAAGGAGTATTTCAGTGGACACTGGACTTTTGGGGGTGAGCGACAGGTTCATCATGAGGCAATGTTTCCCGAAGAGTTGCCGAAACGCCTGATACGAATGTTTACTTTCGTAGGAGAGACCGTGCTTGACCCGTTTCTGGGCAGTGGAACCACGGTGAAGATCGCGCTGGAGCTAAGGCGCAACGCTATCGGGTACGAGATACAGCCGCAGTTTGTTCCGATTATGCAGGAGAAGCTGGGGCTTAGCCATCCGACTCTGCTGACGCCTCCCGTGCGGATTGTAGAGCGTTCTCAGGTTTTGGCTCCTGTGCCTGCCCCTCCGAACTATAAGCCTCAGGTGCAGGATGCCAAGCCAATTGTTAACCCCAAGCAAGTGAAGCTGGACGAAGAGCCGACCCATCGTGTGGTGTCTATCCGAGATGTTCATACACTGCAGTTGGAGAATGGACAACTGATACGGCTGTTGGGCATCCAAGTAATACCTGCACAGAAGGAGCGCGCACTGCAGTACCTTCAACAATATGTTTTGGGTAAACGGGTTATCCTCAGGCAGGACTCCAGTCTTTCTAGCACCGATGAGCCTGTAAGTGCCTATGTGTACTTGACCAACCGTCTCTTCATCAACCGTAAGATGATTGAGATGGGGCTGGCACAAGCCGATTTGACCGTAAAACACGCTTACTATCGGAAATTCGCTTCTCTGGAGGTGCAGCAGGGTGAGTAAGGAATGGGTGCTCAATGCGGCTTTCAACCGATGGCAATTGAACCGCCCCAAATATGTGGGGAAAGTGTCAGAGGCTATACGCGCCTGTGCTCCGAAAACGCTGGACGAATGGAAAGACTATTACTTCAACGAAGTTTCTCGAAAGCATGCTCCTTCAAAATGGACGCCGTTAGCACAAGATATGAGGTCTCAGTTAGAGGAGATAGGCAGAAGGCTGTATGTAAAAATTTCTGAAAACCTGAGATCTGAGGTCGAGTCTGTAACGGAACAAGACTGTATTGAATATGTTTATAAAGTAGTCATAGAAAGAACTTATGAGGGCTACCAAACTGAGAGGCAAACCATTTATGGTCAACTCGCTAAAGAGCTTGGGATTGAAGTCCATCCAGCACCTGATGAATGGGACAGAAAGTACAATGTGGATTTTTACATAGAGACAAAAGGAAAATATATAGGAATACAGATAAAACCTATGTCTTATTCAGAGATGCACGAAGCCCACAATTGGCAGGAGAGAATGAGAACCTCTCACGAGCGTTTTGAGCGAGAGGTTGGTGGAAAAGTGTTTATTATTTTTTCTTCTAAAGCGTCGCAAAATAGCAAGACAAAGGTCATACTAAACACAGAGGTAGTCAAGCAGATAGCCGATGAGATTGATAAAATTGAGGCGAGTTCTTAGTGGAGACCCACGATGAATGTCCGACGCTTTGTAGAGCGGCGACGCCCACGCTGGGAGCGGTTTGAGCAGATGGTGGAACTGCTCCGAAACTCCCAAAGCGAATCGCTCAGCCGAGAGGAACTGTACGAACTCGGACGGCTCTACCGTCAAGTGGCGACCGACTTAGCCTACGCACGCCAACAGAGCGCCGATGCTCAGGTGGTTGATTACCTCAACAGCCTGCTGGCAAAAGCGCACGCCGTGCTGTATCGCGCTCGGCGCGGCAGTGCCCTGAAAGGACTGCGTACCCTGTGGTACGCTTTCCCTGACGCAGTGCGACGCCACTTCCGACTGGTGCTGGTCTGCATCGGACTGTTCTTCATGGGTGCCTCGGTGCCGTACCTGCTGGTGCTGAGCGACCCCACTTGGGCAGAGCGAATGGTTAGCCCCCAGTGGAGAGGTGTCCTGGAACAGTGGCAATCGGGTCAGCAGAGAGCAGTGGGGCAGTCTGAAGGCGCTTCTTTGATGTTCAGTTTCTATTTCATCAACAACACACGCGTGGCGCTGTTGGCGTTCGGCTTGGGCTTCTTCTTTGGCGTGCCGACCGTCTACCTGATGTGGAGCAACGGCTTTCTGTTGGGGCTGTTCGCTGGGGCGATGCAGAGCGTGGACAAGTTGGGCTTCTTCTTGGTCTCAATCTACCCGCACGGGGTGCCCGAGCTGGGAGCGATTTTCCTCTGTGGAGCGGGTGGACTGGTGTTAGGGCGTGCGATGTTGATGCCGGGCGACCTCACTCGCATCGAGTCGCTTCGGCGCGCAGCGCCCGACGCATTTTGGCTTCTGGCGGGTTCAATGGTACTGCTCCTGATAGCGGCGTTCACCGAAGCGTTCTTCTCGTTCTACAACTTCCCCAGCTGGGCGAAGTTCGCTTGGGGCACGGTGGCGCTGGTTGCGCTCAGCGCCTACATCCTGCTGGTGAGGAAACCGAACACCGATGAGGTACACTAACACGCACGGAGGAGATAGCCGATGAGAAAGCACTTGACTCTCTTCGTAGTGCCCGTTTTGATGATGACGCTAATTGCATGCCAGCCTCAAAATAATGCGCTGGCGAACAACACCCCCGAACAGGAGACCCAACCGATGCAACCACAGCCTCAAGAGCAAGAGAAGAAAGACGAAGCAAAGAAAGAAGCGTTTGTGAAGATGACCATCCGCAACAAGGGCGAGATTATCCTGCAGATTGACCTCCAAGAGGCGCCCCAGACCGGCGGGAGCTTTCTTAAGCTCGTTCAGGAGCATTTTTACGATGGGATAAAGTTCCACCGTGTGGTGCCCAAGTTTGTGGCACAGGCGGGCGACCCCCAGACCAAGACCCTGCCGTTAGACGACCCTCGCATCGGCACGGGCGGACCAGGCTACAATGTGAAGTTCGAACGCAACAATCTCAAGCACAAGCGCGGCTCGTTGGGCTTAGCCCGTGCCCAAGCGCTGGACAGTGGCGGGAGCCAGTTCTACATCTGCTTGGAAGACCTGCCTCAGCTGGACGGCAACTATGTGGTGTTCGGCAAGGTCGTCAAGGGGATGGAGGTGGTTGACCGCATCGTGCGGGGCGATGTGATAGAGAAAGCCGAGGTGATTGACAATCCCGATGCCCCGAAAGCGAAACCTTCAGAGGGTCAAGAGAAGTAATGATTGACGACCGATTAGCCACAGAGTTGATTTTGAAGGCGGAGGCGCTTCTGGAGGGCGAGGCGCCTCTGCCCGAACGCCTACAGCAACTGATGCAACTGCTCAAAGACCATCAGCCCCACTACCATTGGGTCGGCATCTACTGGCTTAAGGGGAACGAACTGATTCTGGGACCTTATGTGGGACCACCGACCGAGCATGTGTGTATCCCTGTGGGGCGTGGGGTGTGTGGGACGGCAGTGGCAGAGAACGTCAATCAGATTGTGTACGATGTTCGGGAACGCTCCAACTACCTCGCCTGCAACTTAGAAACGCGTTCGGAGATTGTGGTGCTCATCCGTGAGCCGAACACGGGCAAAATCTTGGGGCAGATTGATGTGGACGGCACCGAGGTGGGCGCGTTTGACGAGTCGGACGAGGCGTTCTTAGAAGTGATTGCTGACCGAATCGCGCGCTGTGTGTCGCAACGGTCGGTGATATAACACGGACTCCGCTTTTGCGAGCCTACACTTGTCATTCAGAGCGAAGCGAAGAATCTGCCCTCACCCCCAACCCCTCTCCCGACGCTGTGGGAGAGGGGTGCGTAGGCTCTTCGCTAACGCTCAGGGTGACAGGGGTGGGGACTATCATTCTGACGCCCCCCTTCTGTCATTCTGAGCGAAGCGAAGAATCTCGGCGTACCCCCAAGTAGAGACCCTTCGCTAACGCTCAGGGTGACAGGGTAGAGACTGCCGCTCTGAGCGAAGCAAAAATCGGGCGGTTTGTTTCAATCACCCTATCAGCCCCCGATGAGTTGTTCGTGGTGCGCGCGGCGAAGCGCCTCTTTGAGGGCAGGGGGCAGTTGCTGGGTGCGCAGTCCAAGCCGATACAAGGGTTTGCGTTCTCGGTTCGTTGCAATCACATAGCGCACTTCTGCCTCCACCTGAAAGGCATGGGCTTCGGAGGGGCTTTCCCAAACACCTTGCAGAGCCACCAGTGTGCCCCGCCGCGGTTCAAAAGGCACTTCAATCCCCAAACCTTCTTCACTGAGGTCAACGAGACGCCCCTCAAAAGTCCGCCTCAATCGTGTTTCATCCGAGACGACCACCTCACCCGAAGCCGGGAGTCGGGGGAACTGGCGTCTTTGAAGGCGCTGGATGAGCTGAGGCTGTCTCAAAAGCAGGAGCGATTGTTCCTCGTCGGTGGTGTGTTCCACCATTGAGGCACGAAAGCGGTAGAGCGCATCGCTCCCAGACCATTCAATCTGGACGCGGTTTGGGAGCGTTTCTGCAACAGGTGGGGTAGCAATACAAAGCAGGTGGTCATCTTGCTTGCGCACGCGCCCCATCGTCGGGGCAGACATGCCGTGCAGGGTAACTAAATCGTTCGGCTGAAGCAGTCGGCGCAGTTTTGCAGAGCGGACAGCGGTCTCCGATTCCATCTGGACAACAGCATACTGAGGGAGTTGGGCAGGTGCTGGGGAGGCAGGCCGTATCAAAAGCTGTTTGGCACTGGATAGCAGGGTGTCTATCTCAAAGGGTTTGAAGAGGAGTGCATCCACACCGTAGGTAAGTGCTTTCTCAACCTCTTCGCCCCCTGCGTAGGCGGTCATCACGATTACAGCGGTATGGGGCGTGGTCTCGCGGATTTGACGGAGTACCTCAGTGCCGGGCATGTCAGGCAAGCGCACATCCAAGACGACCAAGTCATAGGCTTGGCTCTTTAATCGTTCCAGTGCCTCGCGACCACTGCATACGGTTTCTGCAGGAATCCCGATAAGGCGGAAGGCGTCGCTCATTACTCTGTCCAGCGACTGTTCATCTTCCACCACCAATATTTTCAGTCCAAGCATTGGCGCTCTCCTCCCTGAATCAAACTCATGGCTTCCTCTCCTTCTACAGCAACTTCCGTGCCATCAGTCGAACTCCTTTTCAAAATTGAAGCATTTCCTACACGATTCGACGCTTAGATTCTAAATTCGCGCCGTTTTTCCTGCTTTTTCGATGGTGGGGACAAGCTTTTGCACAAATCTCTTGCCTTCGGCAGGAACCTGTGCCCTTACAGCAAACTGTATGACTGACCGTGCAGACGCGAATTGAGCTGATTGACCTGAACTTCTTAGGCTACCCGCTGGCGATAGCGGGCTACCTGTTGGATGATGGTGAAGAGTCGGCGCTGGTGGAGGTCGGTCCTGCCAGCACGATAACAAACTTGCTGAACCATGTGCAAGCGTTGGGTGTGCCGATGGAGCGCATTCGCCACCTAATCGTGACCCATATCCATTTAGACCACGCAGGGGCGCTTGGCTCTCTACTGCAACGCCTGCCTGAGGCGACCGCTTATGTCCACCCCATCGGCGCGCCTCACTTGATAGACCCTTCACGCCTGCTGAGCAGTGCGGGGCGCTTGTACGGCGAGATGATGGAACGGCTCTGGGGCGAGGTGTTGCCTGTGCCTGCCGAGCGCCTGCGCGTGGTACACGATGGCGAACGGCTCTCGGTAGCGGGGCACACGCTGTTGGTGGTGGAGACGCCTGGGCACGCGCGCCATCATCACGCCTACCTGGACGAGGCGAGTGGTACGCTGTTTGCTGGGGATGTGGCGGGTGTGCGCATGCCTGGCACGACCTATGTGCGCCCTCCGACCCCGCCTCCAGAGTTGGACATCGAGGCGTGGCAGGCAAGCCTAAGCAAACTGCGCTCCTTGCCCATACGCAGGCTGGCGCTGACCCACTTCGGCATCTTTGAGGATGTGGGGCGCCATTTGGACGAGTTGGAGGCGCGCTTGCTGAGCTGGGCAGAGTTCACACGCCCACTGGTGGAACAGGGCGTACCCGATACGGAGCTGATGAGTGCTCTGAGCGAGTACGGTAACGCCGAAATGCGTCAGCTGGGAGTAGACCCCTCCAGTTATGACTTGGGAGCCGGCTACGAGCTAATTGCCCTCGGCTACGCACGCTACTGGCGCAAAAAGTTGGGATTGAGGTAGAAATTATGCAAGCACTTCCTGTGCGCTATGAGAAGGTCACGAAACGGTTCGGACAAGTGGTCGCCGTCAACCAGCTCTCGCTGAAGATTGAGGCGGGCGAGTTTATGGTGTTGGTCGGTCCGTCGGGGTGTGGCAAGACGACCGCCCTGCGGATGCTCGCTGGGCTGGAGGAGGTCACGGAGGGAGAAATCTACATCGGCGAGCAGTGTGTGAACGAGGTCTCTCCGCGCGACCGCGACATTGCGATGGTCTTCCAGAACTATGCGCTGTACCCACATATGAAGGTGTATGACAACATCGCCTTCGGGTTGCGCCTGCGTGAGCTGGGGGGGTGGCTCTGGCAGTTGAGCCATATGAGTGAGGCGCGGGTCATTCGTCAGCGCATTGATGAGCGGGTACGACGCGTTGCCCAAATGCTGGAGATTGAGGGACTGCTCCACCGCCTGCCGAAGGAGCTGTCGGGCGGACAGCGACAGCGCGTGGCGTTAGCACGGGCAATTGTGCGTCAGCCGAAAGTGTTCTTGATGGACGAGCCGCTCTCCAATTTGGACGCCAAACTGCGCGACCAGACCCGCGCCGAACTCAAGAAACTTCAGGAGCGGTTGGGCGTGACCACGATTTATGTGACGCACGACCAGAAAGAGGCGATGACGCTGGGCACGCGCATCGCCGTGATGAAAGATGGCATTCTCCAGCAGGTGGGCACGCCCGAAGAGGTCTACTTCGAGCCCACGAATGCTTTTGTGGCGACCTTCATCGGCACGCCCCCGATGAACCTATTGAAGGTGCCTGTGGTATCGGAAGGTGGTCAGCCTGTGTTGCAGTTCGGGTCTACGCACCTGCACTTGACTTCTGCCCAGCAGGAGTTGGTGGCGCCCTATGTGGGCAAGGAGGTGTTGATGGGCATTCGCCCGCAGGATATCTATGCGGAGGCGAACGCACCCACAGACGCCATTCTCTCCGAGCCAATCCCGATGCAGGTGGATGTGGTGGAGCCTCAGGGTGACCGCAACGACCTGCATCTCCTGGTAGACGGACACCGCTTGATTGCCCAAATCACGGTGCGCGTGAAGGTTCACGATGGCGCGCAGTTACCCCTGCGCTTCCACTTGGAGCATCTGCACCTGTTTGACCCTCAGACCGAACAAGCTATTCGGTGAGAGCTTATGAAAGACTATCACATCAACCTGTTCTATAGCGAGGAAGATGGGGGCTACATTGCGGACATCCCTGATTTGCCAGGTTGTTCGGCGTTTGGCGCCACCCCTGAAGAGGCGTTACGCGAGGTTTTAGTCGCCAAACAAGCGTGGATAGATGCTGCGAAAGAGTCAGGCAGAGAGATTCCTGTCCCGCGCTATCGTCCCGTTGTCTATCAGGTGGTTGGGGACTAACCTGCGTTGTGGAAACTTCCTTAGCCTGCTGAGGGTGTCTGATGTTGCCCTCACCCCCGACCTCTTCCCGAAGCTGCAGGAGCGGGAGGTCAGGGGTGGGTGAGGGCAAAATGGCAACTTTTCCAAGAGGGTGTTCGAAAAATCACTGGGATCGCGGGCGTCCCGCCCGCATCCGTGGCTTGGGCATCCTTGCCCAAGCTGTTTTTCAACGAA
>CAKZQI010000276.1 GCA_937139515.1 uncultured Armatimonadota bacterium
TCAGCGATGCGCGCATGGGACCGCCCTACGAACACGTCTACTACCATTTCCGCGTCTACCGTAACTATCTTGCCCAAATACCGTCCCACCTACGCCTGTTGCCTGTGTTTATTACCGAATCGAATATGGATCAGGGCTGGCCCAACATCAACAACGGCTGGATAAAAAATGCCTACCGCGAGATTCACAACTGGAACCACACGCCCGGCAGTCAGATCATCTACTCACTCTGTTTGTATCGCTGGCCCCCCTTAGACCCTTACTACATTCAGGGCAAGGAGAACACCATCCAAGACTGGCGCGAGGCGATGCTCAACGACTACCGATGGGACACGCTGTTTGAGATTGAGCCAGTTCCAGGCGATGTGAACGGCGACCGATGCGTGGATGACAGCGACCTTCTGGAAGTGCTGTTTGCGTTTGGGAGTGTTGGCAGTCATCCTGCCGACCTCAACCAAGACCAACGCGTGGACGATAGCGACCTGCTCATCGTGCTCTTTGAGTTTGGAAATGGCTGTTAGTACAAGCAAAGCGCCCCCCATGTAGAGGGGGGCGCTCTTGATTTAGACGGGTGATTAGGGGTTTAGCACCCGCTTCCGAAGTTGAACAACACAATCAGCAAGTCCGCGTCGTCCACCACGCCATCGCTGTTGACATCCGAGTTGGCGTCCGAACCGCCGAACGCGAACAGCACTTGGAGCAGGTCTGCGTCATCCACACAGCCGTCGCAGTTCACATCGCCATTTTGTGGTGCGCGCATGCCCTGATTGAGGTTGCCCGGCGTCAATCGGCGATTGTAGCCGCTGGGAAGCGAGCCGTTGATGACGAGGTTGCTGGTGCTGGTCTGGAATGGACCTTGGTCTTGACCCGCCACAACGCGCCCTGCATCCGCAGCAATCCAGTTCGCTTGGTCGAACGAGAAGAAGATAATCACATCAGGCTCCCACACATTACCGTTCGACTGGGTGCGGGATGCCACAGTGACCTCGGTGCCCACGCCGAAGGTGTAAATCTGGTCGCGGGCATCGGGCACATCATCGCCATCCAGCCAGGCGAATGCGTCCAGCACCTCAGTCCAGAGCGGGTTGTCCACGACGCCATCGTCGTTGGTGTCGATATCATCGCCCACTTGACCTGTGAAACCGCGCACCAGCGCCACGGTGTAGCTGTCGTTGCCCATAGATGCAGGGGTGAAGGCATCTTGGATGACGACCACAGTGGTCTCAGGGGCGGGTGCGTCAAGCAGGACGAGCGTGCCATCGCGCACCAACAGCAAACCGTTGGAGCCTGTGCTGAAGTTGCTCAGGTCGATTGCCCAGTGGATGTTGCCGGGGTTGAACAAGTTTTCTCCGTCGATACCAATCAGCCAGATGCCCTGCAGGGACTGGTTCGGTCGGCAGCTCTGAATCTCGACGAACTCACGCCCTGCGTCAGGCGAGCCGGGCGGGTTGACCATTCCTTCGCTAATGATGATACGTTGAGCTGAGGCGAACGCCGTCAGCCCCGCAGCCAGTGCGACTAATCCTAAGCCTCTCATTTCATAAGCCTCCAGCACGAGAGTACCTATCCTAAAGTTAAGAGCCGATTAAGATCCCAAAAATTTAACATCTCCTTAACACCCAATCGCTCATACTATGGTGTGGAGGAGACCTATGAGGAAAGGATTCACCTTGATTGAGCTGCTCGTGGTGATTGCGATTATCGCCATACTCGCCGCGATACTGTTCCCCGTTTTCGCCCAAGCACGGGAGAAAGCGCGCCAAACTCAGTGTCTGTCTAACATGAAACAGCTGGGTATTGCGATGCAGATGTATCTACAAGACTTTGATGAGCAATTTTTCACTCGTCCCGGACCCAACTCGGGCATCCCGAACCGCTACTGGCAAGAGGACTGGTGGCCCTTCTTGATGATACCCTACATTAAGATGAAGCCCCAAGACATACAGAACCCGAAAGAGAACTTTTTTAGCTGCCCCAGCAACCCGATTCGGATGGCGCCCAACTTTCGCACGCGTCCTCTGCCTGAGTGGGGATTAGTGTTGACACCCCGACGCACCTATGAGTTTTGGATGAGCTACGCCCTTTCGGAGCATGTGTTGGATTACCCTGCGATTGCCACATGGGAGAACCCTGCGGAGTCGCTGTTTATCCTGGAGGTGACCGGGCGTGGAGGCACAGGCGGCGACGCAGACACCGATATCGACTGTGGTCAGCCCAACGAAATTTGGACTGGGCACAGCGAGGGCACGAATATCCTCTGGATGGATGCCCATGTGAAGTGGCTCAAGCCCTCTGTTCAGGGCAATCGTAACGACGCTCGCAACTGGCGTTACCCACCTTACTGCCCTGGTGGGACGACAATCCCATCGGTCCCTGGGCGCCTTGGGGCTGGGGACGACGCTGAGATAATTTCTGTTGCCTTCACCCCCAGCCCCTCCCCCTCCGTCAGGTTCCCCCCGCAAGCGTGGGGAACCGTTTTACTTCCCTGCCTGAGAGGCTCGTCCAAACTTTGACGCCCCTTCGTTAGCGCCCCGACCCCAACTGTCATTCTGAGCGAAGCGAAGAATCTCCGTGCAACCGGAGGCAGAGACCCTTCGCTTCGCTCAGGGTGACAGGGTGGGGATTGTCATTCTGAGCGAAGCGAAGAATCTCAAACCCCCAAACAGAGACCCCTCGCTGACGCTCAGGGTGACAGGGTAGGGGTTGTCATTCTGAGCGAAGCGAAGAATCTCAAAGAAACCTCGGACTCAGACCTTCGCTGTGCCCCTCCTCGTGGCTTGCTTGCCTCGCTACACGGGCAGGATGCCCGTTCCACGAGTTTTCCCAACACCTCCTTCAAGCCTGAGGGTGTTTGAAAAATCTGTATCGACCTCACCCCCAACCCCCTCTCCGTAAACGGAGAGGGGGCTTAGGGGCGCTGTGCTTCCCCCCTCTCTGCTTGCGGAGAGGGGGGACACAGGGGGGTGAGGTTCTCTGGAAAGACGAGGAGTGAACAGGTACAAGGACACTCAGCTATTTTCCCAACACCTCCTTCAAGCCTTGACATCGCCCCCTCCCATGTGCCATAATTTAGCCACGCTAAGGATTTATGGAGGAAAATAGCCAATGAAAACGGAAGTCCCACAGACCCTACCCGGTCTCACACGCGAACAGATTGAGCACATTGCCCGCGCAAAAGGCGAACCGACCTGGCACATAGAGCGCCGATTGGAGGCTTATGAGCGTTTCTGCCGACTACCGCTCCCCTCACCCAGGCAGGAGGACTGGCGCTACACCGACATCACGACCTTGCATCTGGAAGATTATTCGCCTGTGGGCTGGACGAGCGAAACCTCGCCCCAACCGCCTGCCGAAATGCCCCCCTTCTTGACCGAGAACCCGACTGTGAAGGTCTATCACCGCGCAGGGATTGGGCTGGAGGTGCATCTGCCCGAAGCGCTTCAGCAGGCGGGCGTAGTGATTGCCGACCTAAGCACCCTATTAAAGACCCAACCCGAGCGTTTGGAGCAAAACTTAGGTCGCCTCGCCCCCATCCCTGGCGACAAGTTCAGCGTGCTCCACACCGCCTGCTGGGACACGGGGCTGTACATCTACTTGCCCCCCAATTGTGTTGTGGACGGCGTGATTGAAATCATCCACTGGTTTGAAGCGCCTGGGCTTCACCTGCCCCACACCATGATCGTGGCAGACCGAAGCAGCTCGGCGAATATTGTTCAGTCGTTCTTCTCGCCCGATACCGCCGAAATGTTAGTGATTTGCGCGGTGGAGGTGTTTGCACACCCCAACAGCGACCTGCGCCATACGCTGATGCAGAGGATGGGGCGCGCGTCTCGCTTTATCACCAGTGTTGATTACGAGCAGAAGCGCGATAGCCGTGTGGTCTCGCTTGCCGTCGGGTTAGGTGCCAAACTGGGGCGGTTCGTGCTTCAGCACTTGATGACCGAAGCTGGCGCCGAGGCACGCCCGCTGGGTCTGTTCTTTGGGGATGACCATCAGCATCACGACTTCCGTACCCTGCAAGACCATCGTGTCGGCAACACGATGAGCGACCTGCTCTACAAGGGCGTGCTGAACGACTCGGCGGTCTCGGTCTTTTCGGGCATGATTCGCGTGCATCCGGGCGCCCAACATACCGACGCCTACCAAGCCAACCGCAACCTCATCCTAAGTGGCGACGCCCAAGCGTACACCATCCCCAACTTAGAGATCGGTGCCAACGAGGTGCGCTGTACGCACGGGGCAACCGTCGGACCGGTTCAGCCCGATGAGGTGTTCTACCTGCGCTCACGCGGGTTAGACCCAGCCACTGCCGAGGCTTTGCTGGTGATGGGCTTCTTTGAAGTGGCGCTCCGCGAGGTCAAGCCGACTGACCTAAGGCTCTCCATCCAGAAACTTTTGGCGAGCAAGCTTAAGGGCGAGGCACCTAAGTACTTTATGGACCTCGCTGAGCTGGACGAAGAAGAGGCAGAAGCTGTCGCCGGTTGAGTGTGTGAATAGGGGTTGTCCGTACCCCGAAACGCATAGCAGGGGCATCGTGCCCCTGCTCGCTCACCTCATTTTGACCCGTGAGTCAACAAAAAAACCCAAATTCACAGGGAATTTGCCCCTACCCCTTGACATCGCTGTCAGCCATAGGGTATACATATAATCGGTATGGCACTCGCGACGGGCGAGTGCTATACTTATGAAGGACTAAATAAACCATCTTTCCAAGCGAGAAGGAGGTGCTTGAAATGCTTAAGCCTATCGGCGACAGAGTTGTAGTGAGAGCTAAAACAGCAGAAGAAATGACGAAGAGTGGGATTATTTTGCCAGATACAGCGAAGGAGCGACCGCAAGAAGGCGAGGTGATGGCGGTCGGTACGGGGCGTGTGATGGACGACGGACGAGTTGTGCCCCTCGATGTGAAAGTCGGCGACAAAGTGCTGTTTTCTAAGTATGGCGGTACGGAAATCAAGATCGGCGGGGAGGAGTACATCATTCTCAGGGAAGATGATATCCTCGCAGTGATAGAGAGCTAAGGAGGGCATTCTATGGCAGGCAAAGAGATTCTGTATACCGAGACTGCAAGGCAGGCGTTAGAGCGTGGCGTGGATGCTATCGCCAGCGCCGTGAAAGTCACGCTTGGGCCGCGCGGGCGCAATGTCGTCCTCCAAAAGAAATTCGGCTCCCCCACCGTCATCAACGACGGAGTCACTATCGCCAAAGAGATTGAATTAGAAGACCGCTTTGAGAACATGGGCGCACAGCTGGTGCGCGAAGTTGCCTCCAAAACCAACGATGTGGCAGGCGATGGCACTACCACCGCCACTGTGCTGGCACAAGCCATCTTCAAAGAAGGATTGAAAGCAGTCGCTTCAGGCGCCAATCCGATGCTGGTCAAGCGTGGGATTGACCAAGCGGTTGCCACTGCCGTAGAGTACATTCACAATACGGCAACCCCTGTGGAAGGGCGCCATGCGATTGAGCAGGTGGCGACCATCTCGGCAAACGACCCCTCTATCGGTCAGGTGGTTGCGGACGCCATCGA
>CAKZQI010000277.1 GCA_937139515.1 uncultured Armatimonadota bacterium
GATGACGGGGCACTTGGTGTTGTCCACTTTGCACACGAACGATGCCACCAGTGCGCCAGCGCGATTGGTGGATATGGAGATAGAGCCGTATCTCATCAACTCGTCGCTGTTGGGCGTGCTGGCACAAAGATTAGTCAGACGGATATGCCCCGAATGTCGCCAGTCCATCACCTGCGTGAACCATCCCTACTTTGCTGACGGCACGACGCTCTATGAAGCGAAGGGATGCTCCGCCTGTGGCGAAACGGGCTACAAGGGGCGCATCGGGGTGTATGAGCTGTTCATCATGTCTGAGCCGATACGCCGTCAGGTCGCTCAGTCCGCAGATAGCGAGCGCATTCGGGGGCTTTGTCCGCATGGCACGCTGTT
This sequence comes from uncultured Armatimonadota bacterium, assembly GCA_937139515.1. Lineage (GTDB taxonomy): Bacteria > Armatimonadota > Fimbriimonadia > Fimbriimonadales > GBS-DC > CAKZQI01. The sequence goes on from CAKZQI010000277.1 coordinate 370, forward strand.
CACGATGGAACAGCAGGCGCGCGATCTCATCCTTGCGGGCGCCACGACGGTGGACGAGGTGCTGGGTCAAATCTATATGACACCGATGGTTCACCAGCAGGCGGCGTAGGCACTGGGATGAAGGGATTGCCTCGCAGAACTACCTGAGTCTGCTTGCCTAACCTATGGCACAACTCGCTCGGAGTGTGTTGCGCACTCCGCGAGGAGGCTATGATGTACGGAACCAAACGGTTAGGCGAGTGGCTTATTCAAAAGGGCAAAATCACGCCCGAACAGCTCCAAACAGCTCTGGAGACCCAGCAGCTCACGGGTGAGCGCATCGGTAAAGTGCTGATTGACTTGGACTACATCACGCACGAAGACTACTATGAGGCTCAAGCCGAACAGTACGATGTGCCCTATGAACCGCTCAGTGAGCAAACGATCGAGTCGGCGCGTTCGGTGGCGTCACTAATCTCCCAATCGGTCGCCTCACGCTACTTCGTTGTGCCCCTGCGTCAAGAGGGTGCTTTCCTGTGGGTGGCGACCGCCGACCCCAACAACATCGAGGCGTTGGACTACCTGCGCCAAGCGATGGGTTACCTTATCCAGGTATGCTACAGTCCCGCAGAACGAATTCTCTCCGCAATCAACAAGCTGTACGGTGCGAGTTACGAAACGACCGAAGCCGAACTTTTGGAGAGCGAGCCAGACGATACATTTGACGATACATTTGAAGAGTCAGATGACCTCGCTCAGGTACAGGAGACGATTAACCAGCCGCCCATTATTCGGCTGGTCAACGGTATCTTGCATGAGGCAATAGAACGAGGTGCCAGCGACATCCACTTTGAGCCGGGCGAACATCGGCTTCAGGTGCGGGTGCGCATCGATGGGGTGCTGTTGACCCTGCGCACCATCCCACGCAGTGCCCAAGCACCTGTGATAGCGCGCATCAAACTGATGGCGGAGATGGACATCACCGAGCGACGCAAACCCCAAGATGGACGCTTCAGCATCCGTCTCGGAGAGCGCAAGGTCGATGCACGGGTCTCCTCACTGCCCACTGTGTTTGGTGAGCGGATTGTACTGCGCCTGCTCGACCGCACCGCCTCCCTCCGAAGCCTCGAACAACTCGGTATGCCCGAACCCATCGCCCAACACCTGCTCCAACTCGCCTCCAGACCGTGGGGCATGATCCTCGTCACCGGACCCACAGGCTCCGGCAAAAGCACCACCCTGTATGCCCTCCTGCAAAAAATCCGCTCCGATAAACGCAACATCCTTACCTGCGAAGACCCCGTCGAGTACACCATCGAGGGCATCGGACAGTCGCAGGTGAATGAGAAGGTTGGCTTGACTTTTGCAAGCCAACTGCGGGCGATTTTGCGTCAAGACCCCGATGTGGTGCTGGTGGGCGAGATACGCGACCGTGAGACGGCGGAGATTGCGTGTCGGGCGGCGATGACGGGGCACTTGGTGTTGTCCACTTTGCACACGAACGATGCCACCAGTGCGCCAGCGCGATTGGTGGATATGGGGATAGAGCCGTATCTCATCAACTCGTCGCTGTTGGGCGTGCTGGCACAAAGATTAGTCAGACGGATATGCCCCGAATGTCGCCAGTCCATCACCTGCGTGAACCATCCCTACTTTGCTGACGGCACGACGCTCTATGAAGCGAAGGGATGCTCCGCCTGTGGCGAAACGGGCTACAAGGGGCGCATCGGGGTGTATGAGCTGTTCATCATGTCTGAGCCGATACGCCGTCAGGTCGCTCAGTCCGCAGATAGCGAGCGCATTCGGGGGCTTTGTCCGCATGGCACGCTGTTCACGATGGAACAGCAGGCGCGCGATCTCATCCTTGCGGGCGCCACGACGGTGGACGAGGTGCTGGGTCAAATCTATATGACACCGATGGTTCACCAGCAGGCGGCGTAGGCACTGGGATGAAGGGATTGCCTCGCAGAACTACCTGAGTCTGCTTGCCTAACCTATGGCACAACTCGCTCGGAGTGTGTTGCGCACTCCGCGAGGAGGCTATGATGTACGGAACCAAACGGTTAGGCGAGTGGCTTATTCAAAAGGGCAAAATCACGCCCGAACAGCTCCAAACAGCTCTGGAGACCCAGCAGCTCACGGGTGAGCGCATCGGTAAAGTGCTGATTGACTTGGACTACATCACGCACGAAGACTACTATGAGGCTCAAGCCGAACAGTACGATGTGCCCTATGAACCGCTCAGTGAGCAAACGATCGAGTCGGCGCGTTCGGTGGCGTCACTAATCTCCCAATCGGTCGCCTCACGCTACTTCGTTGTGCCCCTGCGTCAAGAGGGTGCTTTCCTGTGGGTGGCGACCGCCGACCCCAACAACATCGAGGCGTTGGACTACCTGCGCCAAGCGATGGGTTACCTTATCCAGGTATGCTACAGTCCCGCAGAACGAATTCTCTCCGCAATCAACAAGCTGTACGGTGCGAGTTACGAAACGACCGAAGCCGAACTTTTGGAGAGCGAGCCAGACGATACATTTGACGATACATTTGAAGAGTCAGATGACCTCGCTCAGGTACAGGAGACGATTAACCAGCCGCCCATTATTCGGCTGGTCAACGGTATCTTGCATGAGGCAATAGAACGAGGTGCCAGCGACATCCACTTTGAGCCGGGCGAACATCGGCTTCAGGTGCGGGTGCGCATCGATGGGGTGCTGTTGACCCTGCGCACCATCCCACGCAGTGCCCAAGCACCTGTGATAGCGCGCATCAAACTGATGGCGGAGATGGACATCACCGAGCGACGCAAACCCCAAGATGGACGCTTCAGCATCCGTCTCGGAGAGCGCAAGGTCGATGCACGGGTCTCCTCACTGCCCACTGTGTTTGGTGAGCGGATTGTACTGCGCCTGCTCGACCGCACCGCCTCCCTCCGAAGCCTCGAACAACTCGGTATGCCCGAACCCATCGCCCAACACCTGCTCCAACTCGCCTCCAGACCGTGGGGCATGATCCTCGTCACCGGACCCACAGGCTCCGGCAAAAGCACCACCCTGTATGCCCTCCTGCAAAAAATCCGCTCCGATAAACGCAACATCCTTACCTGCGAAGACCCCGTCGAGTACACCATCGAGGGCATCGGACAGTCGCAGGTGAATGAGAAGGTTGGCTTGACTTTTGCAAGCCAACTGCGGGCGATTTTGCGTCAAGACCCCGATGTGGTGCTGGTGGGCGAGATACGCGACCGTGAGACGGCGGAGATTGCGTGTCGGGCGGCGATGACGGGGCACTTGGTGTTGTCCACTTTGCACACGAACGATGCCACCAGTGCGCCAGCGCGATTGGTGGATATGGAGATAGAGCCGTATCTGATTAACTCGTCGCTGTTGGGCGTGCTGGCACAACGACTCGTGCGCAAGCTGTGCGAGCGGTGCCAGCAACCTGTCATTCACGCAGGGTGCGGGTGGCTTCCGCAGGGCATGACGCTGTACGAACCGAGTGGTTGCGACGCCTGCAACCACACAGGCTACAAGGGACGCATCGGGATGTACGAGTTGTTCGTGATAAGCGACGCGGTGCGACGCCAGATTCATCACAGCGCGGACAACGACCAGGTACGCGCCTGCGCGCCCCCAGGCACACTCTACCCAATGGAGGAGCACGCGCGTCACCTTGTGCAGGCAGGCATCACTTCCGTCGAAGAGGTGCTGGCACATCTGAATTGGCGCCCTGCTCAACACGACGTCGCGTAGTGCCAGACGGACGCTGAGGGTGTTTGAATAATCGTGGCACGGGCATCCTGCCCGTGGAGCAAGCGCGCTAAGCGGGATATGTTCGCTGGGAACGCAGGCGTCTCGCCTGCAATATCCTTGAGAGCGCCTTGGGCAAGGATGCCCAAGCCAATCGGCAGGAAACTCGGCGATTGAAACGAATCAATCGCTTGTGAAGCAGTTTCCTTACGGTACTTCGGCGTTGGCGATGTTGGGGCTGGGATTAGCCAGCGGTGCCTACCTTGCCCTGAGGCAACCCAAAAAACAGCAGGCAGACCTGCGTCTGTGGACTTTCGCCAAACCCCACGGCGAGGCGTACATGGAGGCGCTCCCTGCCTTCCAGCGCAAGCATCCAGAAGTCAGCGTGGATATCCAAATCGTCGCTTGGGAAGCCGTCACCTCGCGCCTTCAAGCGGCGTTCTGGTCGGGACTGGATGTGCCCGACTTGGTGGAGGTGGAAATCAGCGAGGCAGGCAGCTTCTTTCGGGGGCGATTGGAGAGCATCGGCTTCTTAGACCTCACTGAACGCATCCATCAAACAGGCTTGTGGGAGCGGGTGGTGCGCGCCCGCTTCGCTCCCTACACCACACGCGGGCGCATCTTCGGTGTGCCCCACGATGTCCACCCTGTGATGCTTGCCTATCGGCGCGACCTGATAGAAAAACTGCGCATCGATGTGGACAAAATCCAAACATGGGACGACTTCGTTGAGGTGGGGCGACGGGTCACCGAGCCGGGCAAGCGGTTCATGATGGAGCTTCCCACTGCGGAAGCCTCACGCTTAGAGGCGATGCTGTTCCAGCGGGATGGCGGCTATTTTGACCCCCAAGGGCGCTGTATTATTGACAACGAAACCGCCGTGCAGACCATGATGGCTTATGTGCCCATGGTGGCAGGACGCTATCGTATCGGGAGCGACCTGGGCGGTGGACAGATTTTCACGCGCGCCTTAGAGGACGGCTACTTCCTGTTCATGATTGCTCCCGACTGGCGCACGAAACTGATTGAGCAGGATGTGCCCAAAGTGGGCGGACGGATGGCGCTGATGCCCGTGCCCGCGGTCCAACCCGGCGGGCGACGCACCACCACCTGGGGCGGAACGATGATTGGCATTACCCGCAAATCGCCGAACCCCGATTTGGCGTGGGAACTGATTATGCACCTCTACTTCAACAAGGAAGACCTCGCCAAGCGGTTCCGCGACACAAACATCCTACCCCCTGCCCGAGACCTGTGGGACCACCCTGCCTACGATGAGCCGCGCCCGTTCTGGAGCACTCAGCCGTTGGGACGGCTCTATGCCAATCTCGCTCCCGATGTACCCTTCCAGTATACCAGCCCGTTCATCAGCCTTGCGAAGGCGAAGATGAGCGAGGCATTGATTGCCTGCGTGCAGTACTATAACCGTTACGGCGATCGTGGCTTTGAAGGCTTCGTGCGCCGACAACTCAAGGTCAGTGCGGAGGAAGTGCGCCGTGTCATGCGTAGAAACCCCTATGTCACGGAGTGAGGCTCGCCGCAAGCGTTGGCGAGGCGAGAAGATAGCGCCCTACCTGTTCGTGGCGCCGTTCATCGTGCTGTTTCTGGTATTCGGGGCGTATCCGCTGGTCAAAAGCGTCATTTTGTCGTTCTATATCACTAACGGTCCCAGCGACCCCGTCTTTGTGGGCGCCGAGAACTACCGCTTCTTACTGACTGACCCAAACTTCTGGAAGGCGGTTCGCAACACGGCGGTCTACGCTTTTTGGTCGCTGGCACTCCAAATCCCGCTGGGGCTTGGGTTGGCAATCTTGCTCAATAGCTCGTGGGTGCGGGGGCGCAACTTTCTGCGTCTGGCTTTCTTCTCGCCCAACTTGGTGGGGCAGGTGTTTGTGGGAGTGCTGTTCAGCGTGCTGTTCGTGCCTCAGTACGGCTTAGTCAACAAGGCGCTCCATGCCACCATCGGCACGCCGTTGGACACGCGCTGGCTCGCCGAACCCCACCTCGTGATGCCTGCGCTCGTGATGACCAGCCTCTGGATGTATGTCGGCTTCCAGATGGTCTATTTTCTGGCAGGTCTGCAATCGGTAGACAAGGAGCTCTACGAAGCGGCGCGCATAGATGGCGCTAACAACTGGCAACAGTTTCTTAATGTGACCCTGCCCAGCATCCGCCATGTGTTGGTGTTCGTGGTGCTGGTCAGCACAATCGGTTCCTTCCAGCTGTTTGAGTTGCCGTGGGTGATGTTGGGGCGAGGTCCAGGACCCGACTCGGCAGGGCTGACGATTATTATGTACCTCTACCTGAACGGTTATGTTGCGGGCGACTTAGGATATGCGTCCGCCGTGGGTTGGACGCTGGCGCTGGGACTTTTGGTGATTAGCCTCATTCAACTGCGCATGAGCGGTGTTTGGGGCGGGAGGCGTGCAGGATGATTTTGCAAGCGTTGCGATTAGTGGGCTGGCTTCTTTTAGTGTTGATTGCCATCGTGACCTTCGTGCCGATGATTTGGCTGTTGGCAGCGTCGCTCAAGGCGCCTGAGGACCTGTTCTCCTACACCTTCTTCTCGCCCAATCCCAGCATGAAAAACTTCTACGACCTGTTCACCCAGGTGGAGTTTTTGCGCTATGTGATGAACAGTGTCTTTGTGGCATGCACGGCGGTGGTGCTCCAGCTCTTCTTCTCGTCGTTGGCGGGCTACGCGTTAGCCAAATATGAATTCAAGGGTAAGTATGTGCTCACGCTGTTTATGCTTTCCACGATGCTCATTCCCGGTCAGGTCACGCTGGCGCCAGCGTACGAGCTTATCTACCGCTTCGGCTGGGTGGATACCTACTGGGCGTTGCTGGTGCCCAGCGCGGTGAATGTGTTTGGCATCTTCCTGTTCCGCCAAGCGATTATGAGTGTGCCGACGGAGCTCATCCATTCGGCACGGGTGGACGGCTGTTCCGAGTTCCAGATTTACTGGCAGATTGTGATGCCCACAGTACGCCCGATGGTGGGGGCGTTCGTGCTGATTGCGTTTATGGGGCAGTGGAACTCGTTCCTCTGGCCCCAGATTATTCTGCACAGTTCGGAGCGGTTCACTTTGCCAATCGCCCTCACGCAGATGGTGGGGATTTATCAACAGCAGTACGGGATGCTGATGGCGGGCACTCTGCTCAGTGTGTTGCCCGTGATGGTGCTGTTCTTGTTCCTCCAGCGTGAGTTCGTGGCGGGGCTGACCTCAGGGGCTGTGAAGGGCTAACGATCGCCTAAAGCTTAGGCAGAAGATGGTGAGGGTCAAAGGCGTTTTTGATGCCCTCGCTGAGCCGAACGATAGCCTCTGCGAGGGGCTGTTTGGGGGCATGCTCACG
>CAKZQI010000278.1 GCA_937139515.1 uncultured Armatimonadota bacterium
ACACGACGCTCTTCCGATCTGCTTCGTGGATGGGTGGGGCGCTGTGGATGTTCAGCACTTTTTTCGTGGCGTGGCTTCAACTGCCCTCGGTGCCCAGCACGCTGAGCTGGTTCGGGTGGGTGTTGCTCGGACTGAATTCGCTGGCAGAGGGGGGCAGGCGTCGGCTTGCTTTGTTTGCGCTCCCTGTGGCGATGATGGTGCTGGCAGGGCATCTGCAGTTTGCATTTTACGGCTTTTTGCTCACGGCGCTCTATGCGCTTCGGCTTGCCGCGCCCCAGTTGCGGACCGATTGGCGAACAGGGGTGCAGTTTCTGGGGCTGGTGCTGGGGGGTTTGGTCTTGGGGTTGATGATAGCTTCGCCCCAGCTGTTGCCCGTGCTGGAGTACTCTGGCTGGAGCCACCGCGCCAGCGTTGCCAGCGAAGAGGGCTATCAAGCCTATGTGCGCAACGCCTTACCGTTGTTCCATCTGGTGGCGCTCTGGTTTCCCGATGCCTACGGTCATCCGCGCAACGGCTCGTACTGGGGAGCGGTCCATTACGCCGAATTAGCGCTGAGCTTAGGCATCCTGGGGCTACTTTGGGCGTTGAGTAGCCTTGGACGGGCGCGTGGGAGCGTTTTCTGGTGGTCGGTTGTGGGGCTGTCGTTGTTGCTGGCGTTGGGCACACCCCTGCTGAGGCTGTTTTACTTTTATTTGCCCGGTTTTAGCGCCACGGGTTCGCCGGCGCGCGTGTTGTGCTTGTTCGCTTTCGGGTTGTCGGTGTTGGCTGGCTACGGTTTCAATCGCTTTCTAGAGGTGCACAAGGTCTTCTGGCGCGGTTTGGGGGCTTATATAGGTTTCGGGCTTTTGGCGGTGCTGATTGCGTACACGCTTTTGCCTGGGGGAGTGCCTCGTGAACCGCTCATTCAGGCGATCGGGGCGATGTTCCCGCGTGTGGGGGCGCTATTGGCGGTTTCGGCGTTGCTTGGGGTGGCTCTCCAGCGCAAACTGCTCTCGGCTCCTGGAGCGCTCGTGTTGTTGGGGCTGATGACCGTGCTGGAACCGTTCGCTCAGGGTTATCGCTATCCGCTATATGCTGGGCGTGAGGTGGTGGGGCACCTCAGCGCGTTCACAGAGAGGGGGTTAGGGGGTGAGGTCAAACTCGGCGAGCGCATCGCTATTCTCAATACGCGCTGGAGCCTCTATGAACCGCCTCCCGCCGTGATGCCGTCGAACACCAGCGTACTCAACCGATACTACGAGGTCGGGGGCTACGACTCGCTCTTGCCCCGCCCGATGAAGCAGGTGCTAGACTGGGTCAACGGCACTGACAGCGCGCCCCCCGAAAATGGCAATATGCAGTTCGTCAAGCAGCTCAACGAGCGTCTGCGTTGGTTGCGGGTGGAGCGCGCCCTCACCTCCGACGGTTTGCAAAAGATTGAGGGCGACCAGCGGGGGATTTATCTGGGGCGTGCCGAACTCGCCGAGGCAATCACCCCCGAACAGCTTGACGAAGCTTGGGCACAAGGTGTTGTGTTGCTGGATGCCGAGCAAGGAGCCGACGCCCTGCAAAAATATGGCGCAGGTACATTCGTGTCAAACGCCCAGATAGAATGGCAGGAGTACCGCGCCAACTCGCTTCGCCTGCGCGTGCTAAACTCCAGTCAACAGGTGAGTTGGCTCCTGCTTAGTGATACCTACTATCCGGGATGGCGTGCTTGGGTCGATGCGCAACCAGTTCCGTTAGTCCGGGCAAACCACGCCTTCCGCGCCGTGCCCATCCCGCCCGGTACCCACGAGGTACAGATGAGTTACATGCCCACCCATTTTCTGCTGGGCGTGCTTGCTTCAGGAACAGCAATAGGGGTGTTGGCGCTGGTTTCTGTAAGGAAGCGCCGCACTGAGAAGCATGCCCAAGAGGTGGTACAGAGCGCTCGATATTATCCTCCCCTACTTTGAGACGCAGGCGATCGCACCGAATGGCGAGTCTTGGTTCAACTTATACCCCACCCTGTCACCCTGAGCGCCAGCGAAGGGTCTGGGCTTGGGGTTTTGTTGAGATTCTTCGCTTCGCTCAGAATGACAGTGAGGGGGCGCCAACAAAAGGTCGTAAGAGTGTGGGCGGGTGGGCGTAATTTTGAGCTCAGGGAAAGTGTTCCCATCGGCTCTCTGAGAGGGGGTCTACATCCTAAGCCAAAAGGTCTGGGAACGGCTCGATATGGCACCACGATTCCAGCACCTTCTGTTCGCCCTCTTGTGCCACCCACTGTGCCAACTGCACCGATTCGGGGTCGTTTGGGTCATAGTAATGGAGGGCAGACCTGATGGCACGCTTGAACGGCTCGGCGTCCTCGTTCTGTTCCACCAACAGGCGATAAGCACCCACTAAGCGGTCTTCGTGGCGCAGTTTGCGCAAAGGCTCCCTGGCTACCCGCACAATCGGGTCGTTCAGATGGGGGTCTTCAATCCGCTGGAGGATGTCGCGCACCGTCTCGTGGTGCTCGGTGGGGTCGAACGGATAGGCTTTGAGCAAGGCACGCTCCAACGCCTGCGCCCCTTGCTCGTACAGCGCGCGGATTTCGAGGTCGTTCAACGCTTGCTGAATCGTCTGGTAGCCTCGTTGCGCCCCCAAGTAGGCAAGTAGGGCGTGCAGACCGTTATGCACATAGAGCTTGCGCTGGACATACGCCTCAAAAGGGCGCACGGCGTACACCCCCTCTATCAGGGGGATGGGATATTTGAGCGCGTCAGCGTCGATCGGGAGTTTGCTGTAGCGGTCGGCGCGCACGCCAGGCGGGTCGCCGGGCAGTTCCGCCACCACTTGGCGCCCAATCACCGTGCGCACCAAGTTGAGGTGGTTGAGCAGATGAGCCTCCTCTGATGAGACCGTCTTGGCGAGCGCTTCGGCTAAGATGCGGTCGGCGTTCACATCGTTCTCGCCCAGCAACAACACCAAGGGGGGTAGACCTGCTGGCACGCGCGCTCGCAATCCCTCCACAATCGGCTCTGCTAAGCGGGGGAGCAAGTTGACCCCCACGGCGGTTGAAGCCACCTGTGCGCGCTGAAACGCCTTTTGCAGGGCGGGCAGGTCATCGGGAGCGATTGCCGAGAGGGGAGCGAGGGTCTCACGCATGCCGTCCGTCCATTCAATCCAGCATAGTTTGTGGTGGTTGAGGCTTGCTACGAGGTCGGTGCGCGCCTCCACAAACAACACCTCCAGCCCAGAGCGGGTGTAGAGTTGGGCGAAGAAGCCTCGCCCTATCTTGCCCGCCCCGAACTGGAGTGCTAACGGTCGCATTAATCGCCGAAAGCCCCGAAGTTGAACAGCACCACCAACAGGTCGGCGTCGTCCACAACCCCGTCGCCGTTGAGGTCGACATTCGGGTTGTTGGAGCCGAAGTTGAACAGCACCACCAACAGGTCGGCGTCGTCAATCACATTGTCGCCATTCAGGTCGCCGTTGATGAGGCTGAACACCAAGCCCGATACATCGGTATTGAGCGACACATTTCGGACTTTGCGCACGAGGCTGGTGGGCGCCTTCACCGCGATGTCCACCGTGCCTGACATAATGGAGGTGTAGGTGTTGAAGTTGCCCGCCGAGTTGGTGCTGAAATTGCGCTGTTGACGCAGAGTATTTGTGCCGGGCTGAAGAATCTTCATTTCGAACGGCACGGTTTGGATGGCGTTGTGATTGAGCTCCACGCGCCCTGTGAGGTTGCGTCGCACGGGGGTGTAGTCGGTAATCAGCACATCGTACCAGCCCCCTGCAGGACCGCCTGCGTAGCCGAAGCCCTCCACCCGAATGAAGTAGATGCCCGCTGGCAGATTAGTCAGGGAGACGCGCGAGGTGAACGGATTGAACGGGTCGTGGGGGTCATCGTCGTTGGTTGCGAGGGGCGAGAAGGCAGAGTTGTAGACGGTGAGAATCGTGTCGGTGGCGCCTATTGTGCGCACGGTCAGGTTACCGTTGCCAATCTCGATTCGGTAGTGGTCTAAGTCGGCTTGGCGGTAGGTCAGGAAGGCGTTTTCGATCAGGGTGAAATCGTCGGCGAGGTTGGCGATGTTGGTCGCCGTCGAAAAGGTGTTGTTCGTGCCCGACGCCTCGTAGGGGTCGCTATCGCGGAAGGACGAGCCGTCGAAGATACGCAAAGTGTAACGAAAGCGCGCTAAATCGCCTGCAGGTACGATGGAACGCACTTGTATCAGATAAGTACCTGCGTTGAGCGTGCGTGTGATCCCCGAATCGGCGTTGGTGAACGAGGTGTCGCGATTGCCCAGATTGTTATTGCTCGGCACATCGTCGTCGTTTTCCTCAATCACCGTGCCTGAGGCGTTGTGGATGCTCACTACCGAGTCGAAGGTAGTATCCACGCGCACGGTGTAGGTTCCGTTGGAGGGGACTTGGACGCGGAACCAGTCCACATCGCCATCAGGGTTGATTAGTCCACGCACGATTTTCACAATTCGCTGGCTTCCTGAAACGCCTACAACCCCGATATCGGTAGCCAGACCCGTGCTGTCGTTGATTTCTTGCTCGTTAACGAACTGTATCAAGGTTGTTTGTGCCGACGCGCTCAGCACCAGCATCAACCAAGCCGTTGCCAACACTCCGAGACGCTTTATCATCGTTAGGCTCCTTTCCAGCCCTATTATAGCACAAAATGTGCCTTAGAGGTGCCCCAAGGAGCGCAAACTGGTATAGTTGCCGTCTCCAATGATGAGATGGTCTAACAGTTCAATCCCCAGCAGTTGCCCGGCGTCTTTGAGTCGCCGAGTGATGGCGATGTCTTCGGGGCTGGGCGTAGGGTCGCCACTGGGGTGATTATGCACTGCAATCCAGCTGGCAGCAGCCTCGCGCACCACGATACGATACACCTCGCGCGGGTGTACCAGACTGCTATCCAGCGTGCCGATGGAGATGGTCTCCATTCTCAGCACGCGGTTCTTGGTATCGAGCAACACCGCCACGAAGTGTTCACGCCGTTCTTCCATAAACTTCATTTGTAGCAGGTGGAACACATCGTCGGGCGAGCGGATTTGCGGGCGTTCGTGGAAGGTACTGATTGCCACGCGCCTGCCGAGCTCCATCGCGGCGGCGATTTGGGTTGCTTTGGCAAGCCCCACGCCCTTCACTTGCGCCAGCTCGTGGACGCTGGCGTTCATCACCCCGCGCAAACCGTTGAACTGCCGAAGCAACTGCTGTGCCATCTGCAAGGCAGACATCTTGTGGGTGCCAGTGCGCAGGAGGATAGCCAGCAGTTCGTACTCGGTCAAGCGTTCGGCGCCCCACGCCACCAGCTTTTCACGGGGGCGCTCTTCGGCAGGCAGTTCACGGATGGTGAGATAGGTCTCCATCGCTCTCCCTCAAAAGAGCCGTTTGAAGCGGGTGCTGAGCCAGTCCAGCAGGGAGTGCGCCGTACCCCCTGCCACCAACCCAAAGACGATTGCCCACACCTCCGCGCGGTAAGTGAGCGTCCAGTCGGTGAAACGCATCAGCCAGCTGTGGGGGTCTGCGTGAATGGCGATACCGACTTGGCGCAACCCCCAACTCAGTGCCAACCACAGAAGCATCATCATCCCCAAAAGATAGGCGACTCGCAGAAGCGGACCGACTGCCCAGCCGTGCGAAATCCAGCTCCGATGGGGCACGAGCTTTTGGTAGGGGAGCCACAGGTAGCGCAAGGGTCCCCAACGGCGATAGGCGCTGGAGCGCACATCCAAATCGCTGGAGAGCCAGATGCCCGAGAAGGTGTAGCTCGCTATCGCCAGCCACGCCAGCGGGCGCGTCTCGGGTGGCAGATACATCCCACTCAGCGGAATCGCCATGAACGCCGTGCCCAGCGTGACCCAGTCGTGAACCTTACCTGAGGGCATCGCTACTGTTTGACCGCCTCGCGCAGTTTGCGTATCGCCCGTGCCTCCAGTTGGCGCACCCGCTCCTTGCTGATGCCGAGCAGTTTGCCCACCGCATCGAGTGTCATCGCGCTATGCCCTTCCAGCCCGTAGCGCAGGCGGATGACCTCGCGCTCTTTCTCGGTGAGGCACTCCAGCAGTTTCTCAAGGTCGATGAGGCTCTCCCAGTCGGCTTCTTCCTCTTGGGCAATCAGGTCGCCTAATACCGAGCCTTCGCTACTGCTAATGGGCATTTCCAGCGAGATGGGGTTGGCGACGGCGTGGATGAGGTCGCGCACCTGTTCGGGAGCGAGTCCCGTGCGGTGTGCCACTTCGTGTATCGTCGGCTCGCGTCCCAGTTCCTGATGGAGCAGGGCGCTGGTGGCGCGTACCTGCTGAAGCACCTTAATCATGTGCTGGGGCACCGAAATCAGCGTCGCCTGCTGGCTAAGTGCCCGACTGATAGACTGGCGTATCCACCACGAGGCATAGGTGCTGAATCGGCTTCCGCGTTCGGGGTCGAACTGCTCTGCGGCGCGTATCAAGCCGAGATTGCCCTCCTGAATCAGGTCGGACATGGGCAGACCGCGCCCCGTGTAGTGTTTGGCGATGGAGATGACCAAGCGCAGGTTCGACTGAATGAGTTTCTCCAACGCTTGTTCGTCGCCGTTGTGTGCTTTGCGGGCGAGTTCGTTTTCCTGTTCGGGGGTGAGCAGGGGCATACGCGCCGCTTGGGTGACCCACCAATGCACGGTGTCTTCCACCATCTCCTGCTCCACTTCCTCTATGGCGCGGTCTGCCATTTGAGTCAGCGCTTTGAGCTCCCGCTCGCGTACCTCATCCTCCTCAAGCACTTGGATGCCCAGCGTTTCCAACTGAGCCAGCACTTCCTCGATAGTCTCTGGGTCTGACCACTCTGTAGGCAGTTGAACTAAAAGCGCTTCTACCGTGATGTAGCCCGACTGGCGGGCGTCTTCTATAAGTCGTTTCAGACCTTCCGACTCGAATAGAGTATCCATAATCAGAGCTCCCTCTTGCCGATTTCTACCCCTTAAGATTCGACGCGCAGGCGCCAATATTCCTGCCATTTTTCGGGGCTTTCGCCATTTTGCGAGCGTAGGAGCTCTTGGGCGAGCCGAATGCGCTGGGCGCGCTTGTGGTGGCGTTTCAGGTAGGTGATACAGTCGCTCACGCTCTGGGGGGTGACGGGCAGGTTCTCGGTGAGGATGAGGTCGGTCAGCACACGCGAGAGCGCTTCATCGGGGAGCATCGCAAGCAGTTCGCGTTGGGGATACAGGTTGGGAGGCTGAGGCAAGGTTTGCAACCACTGCGCTAACTGGGCGTGTTCGGGGATTGCCCACGAAAGTTCTGAGAGATGAGGCAGTGCCAGCGCGACGGTGTCCGCCTGAAGGCAGGCGCGCAGGAGCGTGCGTTCGGCATCGCGCATCGCTTTGGGCACGCGCGCTTCGGCACGGCTTGGATGCCCCTCAGACGGCGGTTCGGCAGGATGCTCATCGGGCGCAGATACCCTCTGGGCACGCCTTGAGGGCACCTGCCTGCGCAGGCGGTTCAACTCCTGCTGAAGGGTCTGGCGTGCGCCCTGCGGGTTCGTCAGGTAGCGTGGGGAGAGGGGCGCCAACAGGTCTAAGCACAGCGCGCGCTCGGTCTCGCTCGCTATCGTGGCGACCCAGCGCAGTGCCTCTTGAACCAAACGCGTGCGCCCCGACACGCTCAGCTCGTAAGGGGTTCGCACTCCTTCCTCGTGCCGATGGCGTTCCATAATCTGCTCCAAGCCGAACTGGGACACGGGCGTCGCCTGTTGCAGGGCGCGTTCCAACGGCTCCGTACCCTGCGAGCGCAGAAGGCTGTCGGGGTCTTCCCCTTCAGGCAGGCGCACCACATAGGTCGGTACTTCGGCGCTCATCAGCACCTCGCCTGCACGCAGGGTCGCCCGAATGCCCGCCGTGTCGGAGTCGAACACCAGATAAGCGCGGTCTATTAGGCGTTTGAGCTTTTGGGCGTGCTCGTCGGTGAAGGCGGTTCCCAGCGTAGCCACACTATGCTCAAAGCCGTATTGATGGAGCATAATCAGGTCTAAGTAGCCTTCCACAATCAGCACGGCGCGCTGGCGCAGGATGGCGCCTCGTGCTTTGTGGAAACCGTAGAGCGTCTGACGTTTCACAAACAGAGGCGATTCGGGGCTGTTGAGGTATTTCGGCTCGTCGTCCCCCAGCGTGCGCGCCCCAAACGCTATCACGCGTCCCGCCGAATCGTGGATAGGGAACACGATGCGGTTTCGGAAGCGGTCATAGTAGCCGTTGCGCCCCTCGTCGATCAGCCCTAGCTGCTGGGCTTCGCGCAGGTCGATCTGGTGGCGTTGGAGGAAGCGCACCAGATGCTCCCAACCATCGGGCGCATAGCCTAAAGCGAACCCCTCAATGGTCGCAGGGGTCAGTCCCCGCTGAGCGAGATAGTTTTGCGCGTCGGGCGTGCGCTGGAGGCACTGACGATAGAAAAAGTGCGCCGAAAACATAATCTTGTGCAGGCGTTCCAGCGTGTCGGTCGCCTCGCTGGGTTCCTCCTGCAGATGGAGCGGGATGCCCGCTTTTTCGGCGAGCCGTCGGAGCGCCTCACGAAAGCTGAGACCCTCAATCCGCATCAGAAACTCAAACACATCGCCCGAGGCGCCACAGCCGAAGCAGTGGAATCGGTTCAGTTCGGGGCTGACATGGAACGAGGGGGTCTTTTCGGTATGAAACGGGCAGAGCGCTTTGTAGTTGCGCCCTGCCCGCTCTAACTTCACATAGTTTGAGACGAGTTCGACGATATCAATACGCTCACGGATTTGTTCGCGCAGGTTGCGCATGCACGGTGCGCCTCCTCAGATTTGAGGAGCGGCAGCGGCACCGCCACCTCCACGCCCCCCGCGTCCGCCGGGCATCCCGCCTGGCGCTGGGGGACCGCCGAAACCACCTGGTGCCGACGGACCGCCGAACCCACCGGGCTGTTGTTGTCCGCCCAGCCCTGTGAAGCCTGCGCCTATCGTGGGAATACCTGCCGCAACGAAGATGCCTGTCACGCGGTTGGTTCGGGTCTCAAGCTGGAAGGCGACCCCCAGTCGGTTGTAGCGCACGACATACACATCGCCTTGCATCACATGCTCGGTGGGGTAGCCATAGGCGCGAATGACTTGAGCATAGGTGGCGTTGAAGCCGATTCCGCGATTGGTGCGCACTTTGGGGTCGGGGCGTCGCCCGTAGGCACTAATCTGCACCACGCGCCCGTCTTTGTTGAACTGGAAGGTGTAGACCGAGCCGCCCTTAGCGCGGAACACATACACCATTTCGTTCTCTACGCGAGACTGCCCTGTGTTGCCTGTGCCCCCGAAATCTCCGCTGAAGCCGGGCGGTCCGCCCCCCGGCGCCATCGGTCCTGCCTCACCGCGCCCATCACCGAAGCCTGTCGGCGCTCCCTGTTGCCCCTGACCTTGCCCTGTGAGCTCTTGCACCGTCACTTGGGTGTTGCTGACCATACTGGGATTGCCGAACAACCGCACCACTTCCGAAGCGGTGGTGGTCATCACGCGCACGCCCAACAGACGCACTTCGGCGCGCCCCGCGGCTTGACGCGCTTGTGCCGACAGCCCTACGACCGCCACCGTCGCACCGACGACTGCCAATCCGATTTTGGTTATCGCTCGCATCCGTTTTCTTGCCTCCTCGAAATTCGGTATACTTCTTCTTCGGCATGGGCGCGCCCTCTCCTGCAAAAAGAGTGGCGAATTAGTGCCAATTCGCTCCCGCCGAGGGGCGAGCAGATGCCCTATCTAATATTATAGACGATGAGCCATCCAAAAAGTGTGTGGGCAAGGCGGTTGCGCATTCTTATCCTGCTGATTGTGTTGGGGCTAATTGGGTACTGGTTCTGGTACCAGCCCGCCCAACAACCGCCGAAACCGTTGGAGATACAGTTCCTGCCATGAAAATCGCACTCATCGCAATACCACTGAGCGGATGTACCACGCTGTTTGAGGCGCTTTCGGGCGGGCACGGGCGCGACGGGATAGCCAGCGTGCCCCTGCCCGACCCGCGCTTTCATCAGTTAGCCCAGCAGGCGGGCGCCAAGAAAATCGTGCCCGTCTCGCTGGAATGGCACGACGACTTGCCCTTCTGGCAACCCGACAAGCCCGAAACCGTGCGCCAGCCTTTGAGCGTTGCACGCCAATCGGACGCCCTCGTGTTGGTCGTTCGCCTGTTTGATAGCCCCTACGCGCCTTACCATACCTCCATCGACCCTGTGCGCGACCTGCGCTTCTGGCTGGATGAGTTCCTGCTGTCCGACATGCAGGTAATCGAGAACCGCTTGGAACGTCTGCAGAAGCTGTTCCAGTCGCACAAGGAGAGCGCGGGCGACCGCGCCGAATACGCCCTGCTGGAGCGAATGCGCCAAGCGATTGATAAAGGCAAGTCGCTCAAAGAGATAGAAATTCCCCGCGACTTGGAACCGCGATTGCGTGGGTTCGGCTTCCTGACACGCAAGCCGATCGTGGTGGTCGCCAATGTGGGCGAGAGCCTGCTTGGTAACGAACCGAAAGAGCCACGCTACCAAGCGCTGAGCGCGTTCTGTGAGAGCCAACACATCTCGCTGATGACCCTGTGTGCGACCTTTGAGCGCGACCTGCAGGCAGTATCAGAGGAGGAGCGCGCCGAGTTTCTAGCGATGGTGGGACTTAGCGAGAGCCGACTGCCCGAGCTGGTGCGCGCGGTGTATCGTCAACTGCGCGTGCAGGTGTTCTACACGATTGGCAACGACTCACGGGCGTGGCTGTTGCCGATTGGGGGCACGGCGCTAGATGCGGCGGGCACTATCCATTCGGACTTGGCGCGCGGGTTTATTCGCGCCGAGGTCTGCTCGGCGGAGGATGTGCTCGCCCACGGGGGCTGGCAGGGTGCCCAGAAAGCCAATAAGGTGCGCTTGGAAGGGCGCGACTATGTGATGCGCGACGGCGATGTCGTCTACATTCGGTTCAATGTGTAGGAGCAAGGGCAATGCGAATTTGGCGACGAAAACGGCGCATCTGGGACACCAGCGACCCTGCCCAACTGTTGAGGGAACTGCAAGTGCGCGAGCGCGCTCTCCAAGAGGCGCAACAGACCATCCAGCAGCTGGAACATCGCCTTGCCGACCGCGAAGCGGAAATTGAAGCCCTCCGCAAAATCAGCGAAGCGACTGGAAGTGCCTTCGCCTCCGAACAAATCCTGCCCTCCATCGCCGAGATTGCTATGCGCATCACCGACACCGAAGTCTGCTATATCTTCCTGTTCGATGAGACACGCGAGCAGTTGGTGCTCCGCGCCGCGACGGGCGAAGACCAGCGGTTCGTGAACGAAATCCGATTGGCGCCCGGCGAGGGCATCGTGGGCTGGGTGGCTCGTGAGCGCAAGCCTGTTGCGATTGCCCGCCAAGCCTACAAAGACCCCCGCTTCAAGAACTATCCCGCCCTACGCGAGGAGCAGTACGAGAGTATGCTGGCAGTGCCGTTGGTGGTCGCAGGCGAGGTGATTGGGGTGATTAGCGTGCGCACGCGTCAGCCGAAAGAGTACCAACAGGAGGAGATTCGCCTGCTGTCAGGCATCGCTAGCCACCTCGCCGGCGCGCTCAATCAGCTTAGCCGTATCCAACAGCTGGAGCGTACAGCAACCCAAGTGGTGACGCTGTCCGAAATCAGCCGAACGCTCACAGGCAACCTTTACTTGGAAGAGGTACTCCAACTGCTGGTGCATATGACCGCCCAGACGCTGGGCTACAAGATTGTGACGGTGATGCTGATTGACGAAGAGCGGGGCGAGCTGGTGCTGAAGGCGACCCAAGCCGAGAGCGATGAGTATCGCCAAAAGCCCCCCTTGCGCCTTGGGGAGAGCATCGCAGGGCGTGCAGCAGCCGAAGGGCGTATCATTGTGGTGAACGATGTGCAGAAAAGTCCCGACTATCGGTTCCCCGACATAGCCGAGCGGGAAGGGCTTCACTCGATGGTCTGTGTGCCGATGCGCGTGCGCGAGCAGGTCATCGGCGTACTCAACTGCTACACCGACCGTCCCCACTTGTTCACCGACGAGGAACTGCGCACCTTAGAAGCGGTCGCCAGCCAAGCGGCGCTGGCGATTGACCACGCCAAACTGATGGTGCGCAGTGCCATCCTGCAAGAGATGCACCATCGCATCAAGAACAACCTGCAACAGATTGCCAGCCTGATGCGCCTGCAGAAGCACTACTCGCGCTACAAAACGGTGGACGAGGTCATCCACGACAGCTTGAGCCGAATTTTGGCGATTGCGCAGGTGCACGAACTGCTCTCACGCGAAGATTTGGATATGGTGAGCCTGCGCAAGATAGCCTCCAGCATCCTGCACAACACCAAGCAGGCGTTGATGGCGCCGGGCAAGCAGATTATCTCGTCGGTGGAGGGCGACGATGTGCTCCTTCCGCTCCAGCAGGCGACGGCGGTTGCGCTGATTCTAAACGAGTTCATCCAAAACGCCATCGAGCATGGCTTCAAAGAGCGCCCCGAAGGGCAGATTGCGGTACGCGTGCTCAAAGAGGGCGACCAGGTCACGCTCACCGTCGCCAACGACGGCGAGCCACTCCCACCTGACTTTGATGCGGTGCGAAGCAACACGCTGGGAATCAAGATTATAGACAACCTCGTGCGAGGCACCCTGCGCGGGCGGTTTGATATGTACTCCCGCGACGATCAGACGGTGGCGCAGGTGATGTTCCCAGCGGTATAATTTGGGTTACGATGGAACTCCAGGTGTTGCTGGTCGCTGTCCTGTCTGCGTTCTGGGTGGGCGCGCTTCCGTTCGGATACTGGCTCGCTCGTTTGAGGGGGGTGGACATTCGGAAGGTCGGGAGTGGCAACATTGGCGCCACGAATGTGTTTCGCATTTTAGGTGCCAAGGTTGGTGTTCCCGTGCTTCTGCTGGATACCCTCAAGGGCTGGCTTCCCACTTTTGTAGTGATGCGCATCGGGGCGGACGATGTGTCGGCGGTTCTGGTAGGGGTCTCGGCGATTCTAGGGCACACCTTTTCGCCTTTCATCGGCTTCAAGGGGGGCAAGGGCATCGCCACAGGCTTGGGAGTGCTGTTGGCACTCTCGCCGATGACGCTCGCGGTGGCGCTTCCTGTGTTTTTGGTGGTGTTCCTCATCACGCGCTGGGTCTCGTTGAGTTCGGTGTTGGCGGCGCTCACCGTGCCCATCACCGCCTATTTAGTGGGGCACTCGCCAACGGTGGTGGCGATTCTCTCGGCGGTGGTGGCGGTCATCGTGTGGAAACATCGCTCCAACATCCAACGCATTTTGCGGGGCGAGGAGCCGAAACTGCAACTGCGGGCGCACAAGCCGAACTTGGAGCAGGACTGCCTCAGCTTAGCCCGGCGTGCGGTGGAGCGGTTCGTGCAAGAGGGGGCGCGCATCGAGCCTGACCTGAAGGCACTTCATCCCCTGCTTCGGGAGTCGGGCAGTGTGTATGTGGCTATCTATCAAGACGAGCAACTGCGGGGATTGATGGGGAACCTCACACCCGAACAGCCCACCCGCGCCCACGAGATTATCTATCATGCCACGCGCGCAGCGCTGTTGGACCCGCGCTGTCCCCCCGTTGAGAGCCACGAACTGCCCACCCTGCGCTATGTGGTCTATCTGGTGGAGTCGTATGAGCCGTTGCGCGACCTAAGTCAGGTGAACCCCCACCGCGACGGCGTATTGATCGAGTGGCAGGGTCAGGCGAGTGCGCTGGTGCCGCCCCTGCCGAATGTGGAAAGCCCCCAACAGCAGATTGAGTTAGCCTATGCGCGTTGTGGGATTCCGCGCTCCGCTTCGGCACGGGTCTACCGTGTGCGCTTGAACCGTATCGGCTGAGATGTGGGTCAAAATCTGCGGTCTCACCCGTTTCCAAGACGCTCAGGTCGCGATTGATGCGGGTGCCGATGCGCTCGGCTTCGTGTTCGAGCCGCGCAGTAAGCGCCATTTGCCCCCTCACGAAGGTTGGCAGTCGTGGGTTCGCACGCTGGATACTTTACGCGTGCTGGTGTTGGCAGACCCAAGCCAGGTGCCTGCCGATTGGAATTTGTTTCACGCTATTCAGTTAACTTTGCCCGAAGGTTTCACGCCGGGGGATGCGAAACGGCTGTTGCCTCCGTTGCCGTTGTGGTTGGCGTTGCGGGTTGCGCCGTTGGAGAACCTCACCTCCCCAGACCCCCTCTCCGCAAGCAGAGAGGGGGGAGCAGACCTCACCCCCCCAGCCCCCCTCTCCGCAAGCAGAGAGGGGGGAGAGCTAGCCGGTTCCCCCTCTCCGTTTACGGAGAGGGGGTTAGGGGGTGAGGTCAACACCTCCCTTCCGACGGAGAGGGTACAAGGGAACGAAACCATCCCCGACCCCCTCCTACCAACCCTTGAACAGTGGGCGCCCTATGTGGAGCGGTTCATCTTAGATAGCTATCATCCCAGCTTGCCCGGCGGTACGGGCGAACCCCACGATTGGGAACGGGCGTGCCGAATCTGCCAGCATGCACCTCGCCCGATTGTGCTGGCGGGTGGGCTTACCCCCGAAACGGTAGCGCAGGCGATTCGCATCGTGCGCCCCGATGGGGTGGATGTGAGTTCGGGAGTGGAACAGGCGCCGGGCATCAAAGACCCAGTGCGCATTCGGCTCTTCATCCAGCAGGCGAAGGGAGGGCTGAATGGCTAAGGTGCCCGAAGTGCGCGAGCAGTATGGCTCGGCGGGCACAGGCGCGGTCGCCACACTGGTTCTGCTGAATGTGCTGTGGGCGGGGGCGAACCCCGCAGCGCTGGTGATGATGCAGAACCACCGCCCTGAATGGGTCGCAGGCTTCCGCTTCATCGGCACCGCTCTGCTGTTAGGACTTCTGCTGCTCATCCCTGCGTTTCGGCGCGCGGTGGCAAGTCGGTTCCCAAGGCATCTGCCCCACCTGATGGTGCCCATTACCTTGGGCACGGTCGGCATCACCACCACTTACATCTGCTATTTCTGGGGCACACGGCTCAGCACGGCGACCGAGGCGACGCTGTTGGTCTCCAGCACGCCCATCTTCATCGCCCTGATTGCCCGCTTGGTGTTGCGCGAGGCGTTCCCTGCCCAGAAGGTGCTGGGGATTGTGTTTGGACTGCTCGGTGTGTGGGTGATTGTGAACAAGGGGCTTTGGCTCAGCGCGTTCACAGGTGCCACTGGGGGCGGTCTGCTGGTGCTGGCAGGCGTACTGACCGAAAGCATCATGGCAGTCGTGGCGAAGACGATGGCGATGCGCTATTCGGGGGTCGCCCTGCTGTGGATTGAGGCGGTCTCGGCGGCGGTGGCGCTTACGCTGGTCTCGTGGCTGGTGGCGGGCGCCCCGAACTCGAATTGGACGCCTTCCGATTGGGGGGCGTGGCTCTACCTCACGGTGGTCTGCACGGTGTTCGCCTTCTCGGCCTGGTTCTACATCTTGGAGCGTGCGCCCGTAGGTGGGATGGGCATCACGATTTTCGCTCAGACGCCTGCGGCGGCGTTCATCGGCTACTTCCTGCTCAAAGAGCAACTGCACCCAACGATTTGGCTGGGTGCAGGTCTCATCATCATCGGCATCGTGCTGACCCTGCTGAACCGTCGTCGGCAAGAGGTGGTGGAAGTAATCAACCGTTGAGGCTCAGGTTCGTTCGAAAAGCCCCGCAGCGCCCATTCCGAGCGCAGCGCACATCGTGACCAAGCCATAGTGCCTGCCCGTGCGCTGAAGCGCACACACCAGCGTGGCGACTTGACGCGCGCCCGTGCATCCCAGCGGATGTCCCAACGCAATCGCCCCACCCAGAGGGTTCACCCGCTCCATCGGCAGTTCGAACAGCTTCTGGGACGCCAGCACCTGCGCGGCGAACGCCTCGTTGAATTCGATATGGTCTAAGTCGCCAGCCGACAGGTTGTGCCGTCGGAGCAGTTTGGGAATCGCATAAGCGGGCGCGACCCCGAAATCTTCGGGCGGGAGCGCAGCGACCGTATAGCCCACGAAGCGCGCCAAGGGCTTGATGCCCAACTGCTGTGCCTTGCGCTCGCTCATCAGCAGAACCGCTGCGGCGCCGTCGCTCCGCTGGGAGGCGTTGCCCGCCGTAATCTGACCGTCTGCACGAAACGCAGGGCGCAACTTTGCCAGACCCTCCATGCTCGTGTCGCGTCGGGGACCTTCGTCCTGCTCCACCGTGATGGGGATGCGCACAGGGCGCCCCTGCTTGTCCAACTCTTGCAGTTCGGTCTGCACCGACACAATCTCTTCGCGGAACAGCCCTTCATCTTGGGCGCGTATCGCCTTTTGATGGCTTTGGAGCGCGAAGGCGTCGCTCTGCTCGCGTGTGATGCCGTGCTTGCGTGCCAACAGTTCCACTGACAGCCCCATACTAAGATAGGTGTTCGGGGCGTTCTGGAAGAGGGTGGGGTTTGGATGGGTGTGGATGTCCAAGAATGGCACACGCGTCATACTCTCCACGCCCCCTGCGATGATAACCTCCGCATCGCCTGTGCGGATGCGTTCGCTGGCAATCGCCACCGCTTCCAAGCCTGAGGCGCAGAAACGGTTGACCGTTGTACCCGGCGTGCTAATCGGCAAACCCGCCCGCAAAGAGGCTACCCGTGCCACATTCATGCCCGACTCGCCCTCGGGGGTGGAACAGCCCAGTATCACATCGTCTATCTCGTTGGGGTCTAGGGCGGGACAGCGCTCCAAAACGGCGCGGATGGCAAAACTGGCTAAGTCATCAGGTCGTGTGTGCCGAAAACTACCTCGGGGCGCTTTCCCAATCGGGGTACGCGCCACAGCGACAATCAGAGCCTCGGTGCCCATGCTTTTAGAATACCCCAAAGCGGGCGTGCTATGGTCGGAGATCCTCGCTCACACACTCGCCACACTCCAGCCAGACCTCTTTGGGAATCTCTTGGAGAGCGTTTTGTGCGCGCCCACGCGTGAACACGGGGCGGTACAGAGTTGTACCGGGTGGATAGGTATGGTGGCAGGAATGGCACTCTGCCTCCGACTCCGCCACTACGGGAGTGAAACCGGCGATAATCCAGCCGTTGTGCCCCAGGTGGGTCGCCAGCGACTCCAGCGCAGCACGCACCGTGAGCGATTTGTTAGAATGGTAGTACCGCTCCGCAATCTCATCCAACAAAGCAATCGTCGCCTCATCTAAAGTAAAGTTCACCCGCTTCATTCGTTAGCAGTCCCCTTCTATGGTTGGTGAATCGCTTCTGAAGTGTACCCGATGGCTTCAAGCCTTGTCAGGAAGCAGGGAGGGTGTTCGAAAAATCACTGGGATCGCGGGCGTCCCGCCCGCATCCGTGGCACGGGCATCCCTCACCAAGCGGTTCTCAACGACAATGCAGGCGAGACGCCTGCGCTCTCAGCGGACCCATTCTGCCCTGACCTACCCGATTTTTCACGGGCAGGATGCCCGTGCTACGATTTTTCGAACACCCTCGGAAGCAGGGTTTAAGCTCTTTCCCCTGCCTGTTCAAAAGGGCGAAGCAGGGGTTTCCTGTATCCGCTGGATGGCGGTGGTGAAATAATGGTCATCAATCTCAATCCCGATGAAGTGTCGCTCCAATCTCTTAGCAACGACACCTGTTGTGCCTGACCCCATGAACGGGTCAAGGACCCAGTCACCTTCTCGGGAGGCAATCAATAGGATTCGTGTAAGCAGGCTCTCTGGCTTCTCGGCAGGGTGGTCTGTCTGATGTTTCTCTGCTGGAATTGTCCAGAGATTGCGCATCTGTTTGCCTCCGTTCAACTGCTTTGCCAACTCATAGTTGAAGTAGTATTTTTTCGATTTGCTCGCAATCCAAATGAGCTCGGTCGAGGGCGCCAACCGATTGCGCTGGAGAAGTGGGGTAGCGTTGGGTTTGTACCAGATTAGGTCGTTGATAATCCACAGTCCAAGTTCTTTGAGTACCATCCCAATAGAAGGATGATTGTGAAGCGTCCCCGAAATCCACAGCGTGCCATCCTCTGCCAGCACTCGCACACACTCGGCAACCCATCGGCGATTAAACTCGTGGAGATTGTCTACCTGATCCCACTGACCCTTGTTGCATTCTACTGGTCTGCCACCTTTGCAAGTTAGAAATCCACTGCCTGAGAGGTTGTACGGTGGGTCTGCAAAGATGAGTTGGATGCTGTTGGGTTCCAACTTGGGCATCCATTCGAGAGCATCACCGTGAATCAAACGCGTTTCAGCCATCCGTTAGCACCCCTTGTGTTTGTACCCGAGCAATCCTTTTTTGTGCGATTTCATAATACATAGGGTCTTTCTCAATACCAATCCATCGACGCCCCAGTTGGTGCGCTACAGCCACAGTAGTGCCTGTGCCGAGAAAAGGGTCTAAAACGATGTCGTCTGGGTCAGAAGATGCAGTGATAATGATTCTTAACAATCTTTCAGGTTTTTGGGTTGGGTGAAGTGCTCGTCCATCTGCTCTGCGTATTCGCTCTGCCCCCTGAACAGATGGTAAATCGACGAAGTCTAAGAAATCGCTCATCTGTTTTGTGATGCCTCCAGCAGATTTATGAGGGTTAAGTGCCTTCACTGCCTCGTAGTTGAATTTCCAGCCTGAGCCTTTGGCAAACCAAACCACATACTCTGTGGCGTGGGTGAAAGTACGCCTCGTGAGGTTAGGCATCGGGTTCGTTTTGCGCCACGTGATGATATTATTGATTCGCAGTCCTACCTTTTTGCCTGCCATCACTACTTCACCGATGTTGTGGTAGGTACACGAGACATACAAGCTACCACCTGGCATGAGAATGTCATTCGTCAAACTAACCCACTCTTGAGTGAACTGCCAATACTCTTGCTCGTCCCAGGTATCCCAGCCTTCATTCATTTTGTAAAACGGCCCGCCCGTTTGGTTGTTGACCAATGTAAGGGATTTGCCCGAGAGATTGTAAGGTGGGTCGGCATACACAAGAGCGACGCTTTCCCTCTCCACACAGCTGCGCATTACCTCGATACAGTCGCCCAGATAGATGATGTTAGTTTTCATGCTCGTGCCTCTCCGACCAGAGTTCGATGCGTTCTGCGATTTTCCTGCTCCATTTTTCATAGTTCTCTACATTCTCTACTGCCAAGAGTTCATCCAGTAGACTCCCAAACAAAGTGTGGTCGTAGCTTCTTATGTTGTCTGCAATCGGTTCTAAAATCTGCCTGAACTGTTGTACTGTCAGTGGCACGATGCGCCTTCGAACACCAGCATACTCATACTTTACAGCAAACCAAAACTGAGAATAGGTGTCTGTGTGGATGCGTGGGGCGAGGAACAGGCAATACACTTTTTTGTCAGGGTGTTGATCCTCGTACTCCTTTAGGTGTCGCATCACAGGCTGGGTTTCACGAATCCATTGCGTTCGCGAACAGTCTAATGTTACTTCTATCAGGAGATGGAATTGCTGGTAAACAACTTCAATGTCCGCTCGGTTGCCAGGTGCATGCGTTAAGGGGTTTCCATACGTGTCAGAGGGGTAATTAGGCTTGACATAGATCTCATCGTCTAAGATTACGAACAAGTCATGTACAAATTTCTCGAAATCCTCTGGCTTTAACTTAATAGGCTTTTTCATATCAGATAGCCGGTTTATAATCTCCAGAAGAGCCTGCCAGTTATGGCGGAGTTCCGCTCTCAATACATCTTGTGTTGATTCGCGCAGAGCCTGGCGCAACTTTGCCTCTAGCATCATGAGAGATTGAGTATCTGTATCGGGTGCAGGCAACTCAAGAAGGGCGGGGTCGATCAATCCTAAGACTCGCGGCTCCTGTTTGATCACCTGAACCAGTGCCTCTAAGACGCGGTATATCTCGTGTTGCTGTTCCCAAGGCAGAGTAGGCTTGTCAGGGTCACCTAAATATTCAACATACTCATCAAGCGAAGAGAATCGCTCGGCTTTGGCGTCAAAAGCCTCCAAAAGCTGATCTACTTGAGCAGTTCGTGTGGGGTCTATCTGGATGCTATACTCGCCTCCAAATGTGTCACTCTTGACAAGAAGGAAACCAGTAAGATGGAAAGCACGCAGAATGTTATCCCCGTAATCCAATGTGTTCTTAAAATATTTATTTTGTTCGTCAATAGATTTATCCTGATAGAATTCTATAACCCAGTCCAAAGCGGATAATTTCCTATCTCGATAGGCTTCTACTAACTTGACATGCTCCGAGATACGGTCAGCTTGCAAAAGGGTAGGCACGAACAAGCAAAACTCATCACGAGTAATACCTGTGCCTGTTTTTTCTTGAAGTTCTTTGATTAACTTCAGAGTGCCTATAAACGGCTTTATGTTAAATCCAATCTTCTCGGAAAAGTCCCGATTGAGAGGGTTAGGGAACTGTAACTTCAGCATCGCTCGAAAGAAAACTTCTTGGAAAGTCTCGGGGTTTTCCAGAATGCGCTTGCCGCTCGCTGTTATCTGAATTATTTTATCCACGCCGATTACCTTCACAAAGCCCAACTTTTTCAGCGGATTGAGTGATTGTCTGCCTCGCATTGGAGGGTCATTGTAGTGCTGGGCTTCGAACACTGTCTCAGCAGTTTGCCAATCTAACATTACATCATAGTCGTTAAATAAATCAGATATATGTTCAGGAATAATTTGAGGTCTATAGAGTCGTGCCTGTATCAAAGCAATCTGGTAGTCTTTCTGTATTTGCTCGTTAAAAGGTTTGCCCTCGAACTGACAAAGCGTTCTCAAGAAACCCGATAGCCGCTCAGGGTTCCGGACCGTCGTTGACAGCGACCAAGCCTTCCTTCCAGAAGTTAGCATAGACAGAAGTATACCTATCGCACGCGCCCAAGCCACCTCACGAAGGCGTCCTTGTAGTTCTTCAACAGGAACAGCGACGCCCGAAGTGCCAACCCCACCGGCACGAACGGACGCAAAAAGAACGGTGTCTTGCGCGCATAGTGCTTCTTGTAGAAGCGGTACATGCTGATGTGGAACACGCGGATCATGCGGTTCGCCACGAGGTCGGTACTGCGCCCAATCGCATGCACGATTTTCGCTTCAGGGTAGTAGACTACGCGCCCGCCCAACTGCCACGCCCGATAGCAAAGGTCAGTGTCCTCGCAATACATGAAGAACTGCTCGTCCAGCCCACCTAACCGCTCATAGAGTTCTCGGCGGATGAACAGCGCTGCGCCCGAAACCCAGTCCACCTCGCGTTCGCTGTTGTGGTCCCAGTCGGTCATCAGGTAGTCGCGTGTGAAGCGGTTGTTGGGGAAGAGCTTGCCCAGCGGGGTGTTGCGGAAGAGCGCCGCCGTGGGGTTCGGGAACTGCCGACACGAGTACTGCAGGCTCCCGTCAGGATTGAGGATTTTCGGACCGATAATGCCCATCTCAGGATGACGCTCGGCATACGCCACCAACAAGTCGAGCGCGCTGGGCATCACAATTGTATCGGGATTAAGCAGGAACAGGTAGTTGCCCTGCGCGCCTTTCGCTATCAGATTGTGCCCGCGCGAGAAGCCCAGATTCTGCTCACTCACTAGCAGACGCACTTGGGGGAACTCCTTCTCAATCATCTGCACGCTTCCGTCATGCGAAGCATTATCCAGTACGATGATTTCGTAGGGCACCTTGGGCGGGGTGTCCAAAATGGAACGTAGGGATTGGCGCAGATGCTCCCGTGCGTTCCAGTTCACAATCTGAACGGTGAGAATCGGTCGCTCCATTCACGATATAGGGTACCTGAGTGTCGGCGGATCTGAATCCTTTTCGCAACCGCCTGCCTCTAACCCTATGACACCCACAAAACGGGTCAATCAAAACGAACTATACAAGGAGGAACGATTATGGCAACTTCAACCAAAACCGCTATTACGGTAGCAGAGCTGGATGAGATGATTGAGCAAGGCAATCAGTTCTTGCTCTTGGATGTACGCAACGCCGACGAGTTCGAGCGCTGGAAGATAGAAGGGCGCCATCCGTTTGAGACCATCCATATCCCCTACTTCGCCTTCCTTGAGAACGAGGAGGAGAACATCGCCCGCGTGCCCAAAGGACAGCTCGTGGTGGCAGTGTGCGCGAAGGGCGGTTCGTCGGATTATGTGGCGAACCTCCTGCGTGAGCGCGGGTACGAGGCGGTGAACCTGGAAGGCGGAATGATTGCTTGGGGCAACTACTATCGCACGCGCCGTATCCCAGACACGGGCACCGACCTGGCAATCTACCAGATTATTCGCGTGGCACGCGGTGACCTCGCTTATGCGGTGGTCAGCAATGGCGAAGCGGTGCTGATAGACCCGACCCGCCACGCAGAGGTCTACACGAGCCTTGCCGAGCGCGAGGGCTTCAAGATTGTGGCTATCTTTGACACCCACGCGCACGCCGACCACATCAGCAGCGGTCCGCGCCTTGCCAAAGAGCTCGGCGTACCGTACTTCCTGCACCCCTACGACGGCATCCACCCCATCGATATGCTCCCTGCCACCTTTGAGTATGAGCATCTGAAAGACAACTTCACCTTCAAGTTCGGCAACGCCACCCTGAAGGGCATCCATATCCCTGGACACACGTTGGGCAACATGGCGTTCTTGGTGAACGACCGCTACCTATTCACGGGCGACTCCATCTTCATCGTGTCGGTCGCACGCCCCGACCTTGGTGGACGCGGTCAGGAGTGGGCGCCTATCCACTACGAGTCCCTCTACAAGAAGCTGTTGGTGTTGCCCGATGAGACGGTGGTGCTTCCTGCGCACTTTGCGATGGCGAGCAAGGAGGGGCGTGCCGATGGCACCTTCTACGACACGCTGGGCAACATCAAGCGCAACAACCCGAAGGAGTACCTCGCACCGAGCAAGGAGGCGTTTATTGAGTTCATGCTCAGCACCCTGCCCGTGTTCCCGCCCCAGTATGTGGACATCAAGCGCGTGAACGGTGGGCTACTGGTGCCCGACGAGGAGAAGGCGAGCGAGCTTGAGCTCGGCAAGAATGTGTGCGCCTTAGCTGACGCATACAACTAACTGAATAGCCTCAGTGCAGAGCGCGTTTCGGGGGGCGGTTGAAGACCGCCCCCCTCCGCTAAAGGGACTCATCAACCTAAAGCAAATATCAACAGGAGGTTTACAACGATGGCAACGAACTCAGTCAGCACACCCACAGAAGCCCAGAAAGAAAATTGGTTGCTCAAGGCGTTGCTGGGTGTGCCAAACTGGAAGGGAGTGGTTTCTATTTTACCGGGCTTTCTGCTGTCGGTTGCGATTATGCTGGTGGCAATCCCGCTGACCGACCTGATTGGCAAGTGGGTGCTGAGCCTGCAAGGGATTGACCCGACGGGCAAGTCCAGCCCCATCTCGGCGGTATTGACCGCCATCGTAATCGGGATTCTCTTGCGCAACTTACTACCGTTGCCCAAGAGCATCGAGGCGGGGATTACCTTCAGCACCACCAAAATCTTGCGACTGGGCATTATTCTGGTGGGCATCAAGCTAAGTCTTATGGATGTGTTCAAGTTAGGGGTGTGGGGCATCCCGGTGGTCGTCACGGCGATATTCAGCGGGCTGTTCTTCATCAACTGGATTAACCGCAAGTTGAACTTGCCCGAACGACTGGGGACGCTCATCGCAGCGGGCACGGGCATCTGTGGGGTCACGGCGATTGTTTCCACCGCGCCTGCAATTAAGGCAGACCAGAAAGAGGTCGCCTATGCCGTGGCGAATGTGACGCTTTTCGGGCTGTTGGGGATGTTCCTGTATCCGTACTTAGCACCCCATATTCTGCACACCTCGGAGCAGATTGGGCTGTTCTTGGGCACGGCGGTTCACGAGACCTCGCAGGTGGTCGGCGCCGCGCTGACCTACAAGGAGGTGTTCAACGACGAGACCGTGCTCAAAGCGGCGACGGTGACCAAGCTGACGCGCAATCTGTTCTTAGCGATTGTGGTGCCCCTCGTGTCGTACCTCTACCTGCGCCGTATGGCGGTGCAGGAGGGCGGGCAGGCGAGCAAGGTCAACATCGCGAAGCTCTTGCCGTCGTTCGTGTTGGGCTTCATCTTGATGGCGGTTCTGCGCTCCATTGGGGATGCCTACATCGCCAACGGCGGGGTCGCCTTCGGTATCTGGAACGAGGAGGCGTGGAAGCAGTTCACGAAGGCGATTGGCGAAACTTGGGGTTCCCGTGCGCTGGGCACGGCGATGGCAGCTGTTGGGCTGGCGACCTCGTTCAGCGTGTTCAAGGGCGTGGGCTTGAAGCCGTTCCTCGTGGGGCTGATCGGCGCTCTGCTGGTGGGGGTCATCGGCTGGGCGATGGCGTTCCTGCTGGGTGGCTTTGTGAAACTCTAAGCCAGTATCGGGCGTGGGCAGTATGGCTCACGCCCCTTTTTTCAGGTATATTGGAGACTGATAATGCTAAAGAAAGCAATCCTGTGGACTTTGTGGACGATTGCCCTGCTGAGTTTATGGGCAGCGTTTTCAGCACGCAAGAATAACGATGCCTGCGAGACGC
Source organism: uncultured Armatimonadota bacterium (assembly GCA_937139515.1). GTDB lineage: Bacteria > Armatimonadota > Fimbriimonadia > Fimbriimonadales > GBS-DC > CAKZQI01. Next base: position 24,399 of record CAKZQI010000278.1, read on the forward strand.
CCAGCGCCTGCCAATCGCAGTACTACTGGCAATCGCCCCTGCTGAACCGTTAGCCCCCCAACTCTGCGCGCACGACCTGAACCATCTGTCGGAGGCACTCGGCGACGAGTTCAGGCGTTTCAGCTTCCACCATCACCCGCACGGCGCTTTCGGTGCCTGAGGCGCGGATGTTGAGCCGACCGCGCTCGCCCAGTTTCGCCTCCACGCGCGCCTTCTCTGCGATGATGGCTTCGTTGGTTTGCCACGCGTGCTTGTCGCGCACGGGAATTGTCTCCAGCTTCTGCGGGTAGGGCGTGAACGGATGCGCTATCTCAGAGAAGGGGCGCTGAGCCTGACGCAAGAGCGCCAACACCTCCAAGGTGGTGATAAGCCCGTCGCCCGTGGTGGCGCGCTCCGAGAAGATGATATGCCCCGACTGCTCGCCCCCGATAAGGGCGTTGTGTTGGCGCATCGCTTCCACCACATAACGGTCGCCCACGCGCGTGCGCAGGAGTTGGATGCCTTCGGTTTGCAAGCGCCGTTCCATCCCCAAGTTGCTCATCTCGGTCGCCACCACCATCGGGGGGTTGAGCGTGCCCTGCACCTTGCGGGTGAGCGCCCACAAGGTCATCACGGCGTCGCCATCCACGATTTGCCCTTTCTCATCGCAGAACAGCGCACGGTCGGCATCCCCGTCGTAGGCTACGCCAAGTTGTGCGCCTGTCTCGCGCACGGCTTCTTGGAGGCTCTCCAAGTGAGTGGAACCGCACTCGGCGTTGATGTTGTCGCCGTCGGGTTCGGCATAGAACAGGCTCACGCGTGCGCCCAGCTCGTGGAGCATCACAGGAGCGAACTGGCTGGACGCCCCGTTCGCACCGTCCACCGCAATGTGGAGACCCCGAAGTGGCTCGCGCTCGCCTGTGAGCTCGCGCATCGTGTGGAGCAGGTAGTGGAGGTAATGCTCGCTCTCGCGTTCGTCGTAGTGCCAAAAGCCGATTCGGTGGGGTTCTGCGTTGGGGAATGAATTCTGTTCCAGCAGTTGCTCTATTTCGGCTTCGTACTCGTCGGGGAACTTGTAGCCGTCGCCCCCGATGAGCTTGATGCCGTTGTCTTGGGCGGGGTTGTGTGAGGCGGAGAGCACGATTCCAAGGTCATAGTGCCCCTCACGAGTCAGGTAGGCGACGCCCGGCGTGGGCAAGACGCCTGCCGAGGTCACATTCACCCCAACCGCACACAGCCCGCTCACGAGCGCGCATTCCAACATCGCTCCACTGCGTCGGGTGTCGCGCCCGATGAGTACGCTGGGCGTGTGGTTAGGCTCGCTGTGTCGGAGCAGTTGGTGAGCAATCGCGCGCCCCAAAGCGAGCGCGAAATCAGGCGTGAGCAACTCGTTCGCCACACCGCGAACGCCGTCGGTTCCGAAATAGCGTCTCATATCTCGATGTCCAGTCCTTTGTGGTCTGCTTGCGGTGGTTCGGGGCGTTTTGCCACAATCACTCGGCTGGGGCGGATGACGCGCTCGCCGAGTCGATAGCCCCGCTCCACCTCGTCGATGACGATTCCGTCTTCGTATTCGTCGGTCTCCACCCGTTGGATGGCTTCGTGCAGGTTGGGGTCAAACGGTTGCCCGATGGCGTGAATGGGGTGAATCTCGTAGCGTTCGAGCAGTGCCTTGATTTGGCGTTCGGTGAGGCGCACGCCTTCTAATAAGGGTTCCAGTTCGCGGGTCATCTCCGCTGCTTGGAGGGCGCGCTCAAAGTTGTCCAGAATAGGCATCAGCGATTCCATCAGCGACTCCAGCAGGAGGGCGCGCTGGCGCTCCATCTCGTCTTGCTGGCGTCGGCGGTAGTTTTGGAAATCGGCGAGGGTGCGCAGGTAGAGGTTCTTCTGTTCCTCCAACGCCTGCTCCATCTCTTGCAGGCGCGCAAAGGCGTGTTCCAAATCGTCGGCAACCGTCTGCGCCTGTTGTTGCGTGCTCACCTCGTTTTCGGGTTCGTGCATGGTTGGCTCCATCGTCGCGCAATCACCTCCTCGCGATGGCGTTTTGGGTTCACCCCTATACTATACCCCTTAGGGCTGGGTGTACAGTTCCCACTTGATGCGCGCCATCAGATAGCTGATGACCGATTCCGCCCCGCGATTGAGATTGACCCCGATGGGGGTTAGCCCATCGTAGACGACGCCCGTTTCAGGGTCGTAGAGCGCAATCTGGTGGATGTTGTCGCCGTGATACCACTCCAGGGCGCGTTCAGCAAAGCGCAGGAACGGTTTGTAGCCGTCGTAGGCTTGCCAAGCGTCCAGATAGGCTTCTACGGTTGCCCCTGCGCAGATGGGCTGTTGGTCAAACACCGCACGCGCCTTGCCCCGAAAGTACCATCCCTCACTGCCGACAGGTTGGAAATAGCCCGTCTCGGCGGAGGTGGTCTCCGCAAGGAACTCAAACGCCTCCTTTGCGATTTCCATCCAGCGGGGCATGCGAGTGAGCAGTCCTGAATGGAGCAGTGCCTGAGGCAGGCGCGGGTTGTCGTAAGTGAGAAACGGCTCAAACCAGCGCCAATCGGGTTCGCGGGTCATCTGATACCGCTCGGCTAACGCACGCCCCAGCGCCAACAGCCGATGGGTGTCCTCCTCTTCCATCAGCAGGAACGCTATGGTGCGTGAGGGTTCCATCTTGAGGATGTGGGGTGTCGCAGGCTCCAGAAGGGCTTGGGCGCGCTTCGCCCAGTCGGCGTTCGGGAGCAGTTTGAGGAGCGTGCGCAACGCCCACACCGTGCGACCGAACGAGTCGTCGCTCCCCACCTCGTCCAACCAGTTGCCCTCCGCATCGCGAAAGTTGTGGAAGCGTCCGTTCGGCAGTTGCGCGCCCTCAATATAGCGCAGGGTGGTCTCAATCAGCCGTTCGGGGAAGGTAGGGTCGTGCAGAGCAAGCCAAGTGGGGTTCGTGGGCGCCAAACGATAGAGCCACGCACCCACAATCAGTCCACGCGCCTGGTCATCGATTGAGAAGCCGTGTTCGACCCACGGCTCGGCGTAGCGCGTGTGTTGCCAGATACCGAGCGGGGTCAATAGGTGGTCTAAATGAAGCAACCGAACGGGCGGTAGGCTCTTCGGTTTGCGCATACGCCATATTTTACCCGATGGGAAAGCTAACATCGCGTTAACTTCGCTTGGGGTACACCTAAAATATGGCAAAACAGAAGCAGGTGATTGCGCATCGTGGGGCGAGCTCGTATCTACCCGAACATACCTTAGAAGCTTATGCGCTGGCATACGGGCAGGGCGCTGATATGATTGAACCCGACTTGGTACTGACGCGCGACGGTATCCCGATTTGCCTGCACGACCTTTGGCTGGAGACCACGACCGATGTCGCCCAGAAGTTTCCAGGGCGAGCGCGCTCCGACGGACATTTCTACGCAATTGACTTTTCGCTGGAGGAAATCAAGCGGTTGCGCGCTTGGGGACGCGCCAAGCCCGAACAGCAAGCCTCCATCCCGCCCTGTGAAGTGCCCACGCTGGAGGAGATGATACGGCTCATCCAGCACCTGAACCGTCAGCTGAACCGCTCGGTGGGGATTGTGCCCGAAATGAAAGCGCCTTCGTTTCATCGGCGCGCGGGCAAGCCGATGGAGGAGCCTATCCTGAAGGTGCTTGACGAGGCAGGCTATCGGGGGCGTGAAGCGATGGCACTGGTGCAGTGCTTTGAGGAGGACGCACTGGCGCGGTTGCGCGCGCTTGGGTGCGACTTGCCGTTGGTGTTCCTCTCGGCGAACCCCCTCACGCCGAGCGACTTAGACCGTATCGCCAAGACGGCGAACGGGGTCGGTTCAAACCGCCGACTGATTGAGGACGATACAGGGCGCGCCGTGAACAACGCCAGCTTAGTTCGGGAGTGTCATCGGCGGGGGCTGGCGGTCTACCCGTGGACCTTCAAGGCGGAGGAGGCAGTGATGCACCGATTCTTCCATCGCTACGGCGTGGACGGCTTGTTCACGGACAATCCCGATTTGGGCGTTCGCGCACGCAACCGTCGGCGATAAAACCTGCCCCTTATACGGGTGGGCTGATGCCCAAAAAAGGCTATAATTAGGTATCCTTAGTGTGGCTAACTATCGGTTGGCACTATGATTAGGAGGTATCACAGCGGATTATGAGTTATCCGTGCTATATGCGACTACCGCACCACCTCCAGCAGGTGACGGATGTGGTGGACCTGATTGGGTACACCCCACTGATACGCCTGCGACGAGTCACGGCGCACCTGCCTGACACGGTGGAAGTCTATGGGAAGGCGGAGTGGTTCAACCCCGGCGGTTCGGTGAAAGACCGCCCTGCGTGGAATATCGTGCGCACCGCCATCGAGCGTGGCGACTTGACCCCTGACAAGCGTCTGCTGGATGCGACCTCGGGCAACACAGGAATTGCCTTCGCGATGATTGGCTCTGCGCTGGGGTTTGGCGTGACGCTCTGTATGCCTGCCAATGTGAGCGAGGAGCGGAAGCGCATCCTCAAAGCCTACGGCGCGGAGGTCATCCTGACCGACCCGCTGGAAAGTTCGGACGGCGCTATCCGAAAGGCACGCCAACTGTATGCCGAGTGCCCCGAACGGTACTTCTACGCGGACCAGTATAACAACCCCGCCAACTGGCTCGCCCACTACGAGACGACTGGCGTAGAAATCTGGCACCAGACGGAGGGGCGCATCACCCACTTCGTAGCAGGGCTGGGCACCTCGGGCACCTTCACAGGCACCACGCGACGCCTGCGCGAGTACAACCCGAACATCCAGTGCATCTCGTTCCAGCCCGACTCGCCGTTCCACGGGCTCGAAGGTCTCAAGCATATGGAGACCGCGATTGTGCCTGGTATCTATGACCCGACCTTGGCCGACCAAGATTTGCGCATCTCTACTGAGTCAGCCTATCGTATGGCCAAGCGTTTGGCGCGTGAGGAGGGCTTGCTGGTGGGCATCTCGGCGGGTGCGGCGGTCGCTATGAGTCTCCAAGTCGCAGAGCAGGTGGTCGCCCAAGCGCAAGCCGAAGGACGCACACCGCACGCGGTGATTGTGACCATCTTGTGCGACTCGGCAGATAAGTATCTGTCTGACCCTTTCTGGGATGATGAGCGATTTTAGGTTGACTCTTGACGAGGGGGTGGCTCAGTCTATCCGTGAGCACGCCCAAGAAGACTATCCGCACGAGTGTTGTGGGGCGCTATTGGGCACCGAGAAGGACAACGAGCGCCATGTGTCTGCGATTGTGCGCCTGAGCAACGAGCGCACCGACGAGCGTGAGCGACGCTTCTTCGTTAGCCCTCAGCAGGTGTTGATGGTGGAGCGCACCGCCTCGCGGGAAGGGTTGCTGTTGCTGGGGTTCTACCACTCGCATCCTGACCACCCGGCAATCCCTTCCGAGTACGACCGTCAGCACGCCTTGCCGTACTACTCTTATGTGATTGTTTCGGTTCAGCAGGGTACTCCGAAGGAACTGCGCTCTTGGCGCCTTCGCGACGACCGCACCGGCTTTCTGGAGGAGGTCTGCAGAGAGTAGTTCTTTCTGAAAGGGGATATTTGCTTACTTTTAGATGTAGGCGGAAACACCGCATAGCGAGCTTTAGTGCCACCCGAACGCCCCACCCTGTCACCCTGAGCGCCAGCGAAGGGTCTCTGCTTTGAGTTTCACTGAGATTCTTCGCTGCGCTCAGAATGACAAAAGAGGGGGTCAGAATGACAATCCCCCATCCTGTCACCCTGAGCGTCAGCGAAGGGTCTCTGCTTTGAGTTTCACTGAGATTCTTCGCTGCGCTCAGAATGACAGAAGGGGGTGTCAGAATGACAGCCCTCACCCTGCCCCCCTGAGTGGAGGGTGTTTGAAAAATCGTGGCACGGGCATCCTGCCCGTGAGCCAAAACAGGTCAGACAGTGTCTGGGTCGAAGCCCAGTTCGCGCAAGCGTTGAGCTAGTTTTTCAGCACGCGCTTGCTCCGCCTCGGCGCGCTGGCGTTCTGCCTCCGCACGCGCTCGCTCCGCCTCAAACGGCGTCGGCACCAACTCCCCATCCACCGTCCACCAACGAACCCACACACGACGACGGTTGCGATACACCCCCTCCCACAACCCGACCCACACCTCCAACTGCTCGCTCCACAACCAACCCCGCTCATCAGGCACAATCGGCTCATAATCCTTCCGAGCCGTCAACCGATACCCCAGCAACTCGCCCCTATACGGGTCATAAATGAAGTATTCTAGGGTCCCAAAAGTCCTGCTGTACAACACGAGGTTCTCTTCCTTGTCCTTCTTGACCGTAGACGGCGAACTCAACTCAAAAATCACATCGGGATAGCGCCCCTCCTCGTCCCAAGCGACCCAGCATTCGCGGGGTTTGGTGCCGTCCACCTCCTTGACGACGAAGAAGTCGGGACCTTTGTAGGCGGTGCGTTTTTGTTTGATGGCGTCGGCTTGGGTTTGGCTGTAGTAGACGAACATATTGGCGCCTGCGAAGAAGTCGGTTTTTGGGTTCCAGAGTTGGTGGATGAGGTCGGTGAAGAGGTGGATTTGTTGGATGTGCCAATCGCTTTCCAAGGGTTCATCATCCTCCACGACGAGGTCGGTGGGTGGGGTAGGCACGAGGCAGGGCATTTTCGGCTCCTGCGCCTTGCGTTTCAGGCGCCGGGCTGTGCGCTTAGATTGGGTGGCGCTAACTGTCTGTGCCATCGTCATACTCACCTAAGTGAGAGTATACCCCGCCTAAGACCTAACGATGGCTAAGAAGTTGCTCAAAATCTTCAAGCCAACTTGGCTACTCTTTTCAGGGTGGAACTGCACCGCATGCAGGTTGCCCCGCGAGACGGCACTGACGAACTCTACGCCGTACTGGGTGGTGGCGCTGACAATCGTCGGCTCTGCAGGTTCTGCGTAGTAGGAGTGGACGAAGTAGACATAACTGCCCTCGGCAACCTCCCGAAACAGGGGGTTATCGGCTTGGCGCAGGTGGAGGGCATTCCAACCGATTTGGGGCACGGGCAGGGCGAAGTTCGGTTGGCTCTGGAAGCTCACCACGCGCCCAAGCAGGATGCCCAAGCCTCGCACGCCCGGACTCTCCTCGCTCGACTCGAACAGCAGTTGAAGTCCCAAGCAGATTCCCAGAAAGGGTTTGCCCTGCTCTATCACTTGGCGCAGAGCGTGTGTGAAGCCCCCTTCATTGAGCCTCTGCATCGCCGCACCAAAAGCCCCTACCCCTGGCAGGATAACCCCCTCTGCACTAAAGAGCGTTTCGGGCGATGCGGTGATGACCGCCTCCGCGCCGAGGTACTCCAACGCCTTCTGTACACTGCGCAAGTTGCCCATCCCATAGTCCACAATCGCGATCATAGGCTCGTTTCGGGGTTCTCGCTGGCGCCTTCTAAGTAGCCTTTGGTGGAGGGCACTCCGCTCTGGCGCGGGTTGTAGCGGGTCGCCATCTCAAACGCTTTGGCGAACGCTTTGAAGATGGCTTCTATGGCGTGATGGTCATTTTGAGCGTGTATCAGTCGGATATGGAGTGTGACATGAGCGTGCAGGCTGAAAGAGCGAAAGAACTCGGCGACCAGCTCGCTGGGCAGGTCGCCCACGCGTTCGCGCCGGAACGACGCCTCAAAATGCAGGTAGGGTCGCCCGCTGATGTCTATCGCTACCATCGCCAACGCCTCGTCCATCGGCACAATCGCCCACCCGTAGCGGTAAATCCCGCGCATATCGCCCAGCGCCTGCTGAACCGCCTTGCCCAAGCAGATGCCCACATCCTCCACCGTGTGGTGTTCGTCCACTTCCAAGTCGCCGGTGGCGTTGATGACTAAGTCTATCGCGCCGTGCCGAGCCACTTGGTGAAGCATATGGTCAAAGAAACCGACGCCCGTGCTGATTTGTGCCTTGCCCGTGCCATCCAAGTCCACCGAGGCATAGACGCGCGTCTCGCTCGTCTCACGCTCATACATTCCAAACCGAGAGCCTGCGCTTTTCATAGAGGTCTGTCCTTTAGTCTACTGTAAAGAGGGGTCTAATCGCACTTTGACGGCGTTTGCATGCGCTTCGAAGCCTTCTTCGCCCGCCAAAGTGAGGATGTCGGGCGCCACCTGCTGGAGGGCGTTGCGCGTGAGCATAATCACGCTACTGCGCTTGAGGAAGGTCTCCACCGACAGGGGCGATTCGAAGCGCGCGGAGCGTCCTGTTGGCAGGGTATGGCTGGGTCCTGCCACATAGTCACCCGCCGATTGGGGCGTGTCATTGCCCAGCAGGATGCACCCTGCGTTGCGCACGAAGCTGAGCCAACCCATCGGCTCGGCGACCATCAGCGAGAGGTGTTCGGGCGCGCACAGGTTCGCCAGCTCAAACGCCTCTGGCAGGTTGCGCGTGATGGCCGCAACGCTCTGGCTCAGCGAGCGTTCCAAGATGTCGCGCCGAGCGCGCTGGGGGAGCATTTCGCCCATCATCTGCAGGGTGCGCTCCACAAGAGTGGCGGAGGGGCTGAACAGATACCCGACCGATTCGGCGCCGTGTTCCAGCTGGGTGAGCAAATCGCTCGCCACATACAGGGGATTGGCGGTCTCGTCGGCAACGATAGCCACTTCGCTGGGACCTGCCCAGTGGTCAACCCCCACCAACCCCCACACCATACGCTTCGCCAAGTTCACATACAAATTGCCCGGACCGACGATTTTCTCCACCGCGGGGATGGTCTGTGTGCCGAACGCCATCGCAAACACCGCCTGCGCCCCTCCCACTTTGAACATGCGCTGGATGCCCACTTCTTGCGCGGCGACCAGCACCGAGTCGGGCAGGCTCCCATCGGGCTGAGCGGGTGAGCAGAGAACGATTTCGTTCACGCCTGCCACCTTTGCGGGTACAGCGTTCATTATCACCGAGCTGGGATAGCGCGCGCGTCCGCCGGGCACATAGATGCCCACCCGCTCCAGCGGGCGCACCATCTGCCCCAGGAGCCCGCCTGAAGGTTCAGGGTTCCACCACGAGCTGGCGCGCATCGGGCGGTGATAGCGTCGCACGCGCGCAATCGCATGCTGGATTGCCTCCACCACCTCAGGGCGCACGCGCTGGTAGGCGCGGTCAAACTCTTCGGGGGTGACCTCGAGGTGTTCCAGCGTGGGGCAGTCCCACTGGCGCGAGAGCCTCAGGAGTGCCGTATCGCCCTCCGCCTGCACTTGCTGAGCAATAGCGCGCACTTGAGCCTCTATTTCGGGAGAGGGAAACGCAACGGCTTGGAGAAGCGCTTGGCGTACCTGCTCTTCGGAGTCCACCCGCAAATCGAATCGGCGCATCATCGGCGTAGGGATTATACCCATGCTCTAGATCAACAGGGCGAGAGAGTGTTTGAAAAATAGCTGAGTGTCCTTGCACCTTGTTCACTCCTCGTCTTTCCAGAGAACCTCACCCCCCTTAGTCCCCCCTCTCCGCAAGCAGAGAGGGGGGAGCGCCTGCGTGCCTGCGCCCCCTCTCCGTAAGCGGAGAGGGGGTCGGGGGTGAGGTCAATATAGATTTTTCAAACACCCTCACAGGGCAGAGTGGGTACAACATTAGGCGATGAAAGCGGTCATGGTCGTACCCGATGGGATGGCGGACTGGTCAGTGCCCGAGCTTGGGGGTGATACGCCCCTGATGCGAGCACGCACCCCGACTCTCAAACAGCTCACTCCAAACGCCCTTGTGGGCAAGGTGCTTACCGTTCCACCAGGAATGTACCCCGGCAGTGATGTGGCGAATATGGCTCTGCTGGGCTACGACCCGCGCACCCACTACACTGGGCGCGGTCCGATTGAAGCCTCGGCGATGGGCGTGCCGTTAGAGCCGACCGATGTCGCCTACCGCTGTTCGCTCATCAGCACCGACGGCGAACGCTTGCTGGACTACAGTGGGGGCGGAGTGAGCCAAGAGGAAGCCCAAACGCTGATTGAAATCATCGACACCAAGTTGGGCACTCCGCGCATTCGGTTCTTCGTGGGGGTAGGGTATCGGCATGTGATGCGCTGGAGCAACGGACCCGTGGAAGTCGCTTGCATTCCGCCCCACGAAATGCAAGGTGAGCCACTACAAGACCACTATCCAAAGGGCGAAGGCGACATCACCCTGCGACGACTGATGGAAGACTCGTACGAAATCTTGGATGTCCACCCGATTAACCGCCGTCGGCGCGAGGAAGGCAAACTTCCTGCAAACATGATATGGCTGTGGGGGCAGGGGCGCGCTCCCAAACTCCAGCTGTTCGCCTTGCGCTGGGGGCGCACTGGCGCGATGGTCGCCGAAGTGGATGTCGTGAAAGGGTTGGGCATACTGGCAGGGCTGGAAGTGCCCACCGTGCCCGGCGCTACAGGCTATGTGGATACCGACTACCGTGCCATCGGCGAGTATGCCCTCCGAATGATTGATAAGCACGATTACGTCTATGTGCACATTGAGGCACCTGATGAGGCGGGACATCACGGCGACGCGGAGGCGAAGGTCTGGGCAATTGAGCAAATAGACCAGCACATTCTCGCGCCGATGGTGGCGCACCTGCATGCCGGGGCACACCCCTTCCGCCTGATGGTCGTGCCCGACCACTTCACGCCCATCACCAAACGCACGCACGCTGAAGGCGCCGTGCCCTTCCTGCTGTATGACTCGCAGAACCGCCGTGCCAATCGTCTTCCGTATGACGAGTCCATCTTAGACCAGTCGAGCGTGCCTTTGGTGGAGGAGGGTTGGCGACTGGTTGAGATGCTGTTGGAGTAGGGCGATGCGAACCCTTCAACGCTTTGAGTTCAATCAAATACGAATGGGGGTGGACACGCGGATTGTGGTGTACGCGCCTGATGAGCCGTTGGCAGTGCGCACCTGCCGTGAAGCTTATCACCGCATCGCCCAGCTGGAAGCCCAGATGAGCGACTATCGCACCGATAGCGAGCTGAATCTCCTGTGCGAGCGTGCGGTCGGGCGATGGGTCGAGGTCAGCCCAGAGCTTTTTTTCGTGTTGTGGCGCGCCCAACGCCTGACACAACAGACCGACGGGGCGTTCGACATCACGCTGGGACCGCTGGTGGCGTTGTGGCGTGAGGCGCGCCGAACACTCCAGCTCCCCACACCTGCCGAACTGGAAGAGGCACGCAAACGCACGGGATGGCGCAAGGTGCAACTGAGCCCGAGCCGTCGAGCGGTTCGGCTGGAACGGCCGGGCATGCGCTTAGACCTCGGCGGTATCGCCAAGGGCTTTGCGTGCGACCAGGCGCTCAAAACGCTCCGACGCTACGGGCTGAGGCGGGCGCTGGTGCAGATGGAGGGGCGCGAGGTGGTGTTCCTGCTGGCCAAGAACCCAGCGGGTTTCAACGAGGTGCTGCGCACCGTGCTGCAGGCGGAGCCTGACCCGGTGGTGCTGATAGCCATCAACGACCTGATCGCCGACGGGCGCGACATCTCCTGGGATTTCGAGGCGCAGGTGCGCACCTGCTACGCGCTGATCGACCGCACGCTCAAGCGCGCGGGCGGCAGCCTCGCCTCGCTCGTGTGGACGACGACCTACATCCTCGACCCGCGGCACGGCGACGGGCTCGTGAAGCTGCGGGCCGAGCATTTCCCGGACGGGAAATATCCCTGCAGCGCGCTGCTGACGGTGAGCGGCTTCGCCCGCCCGGGCATCCTTGTCGAAATCCAGGGGATCGCGGTGGTGCCATGAGCAGGAACCTCTCTCGCCGTTCGGCGCTCGCCCTGCCGCTCCTGCTGGCGCTGCCTGCCGGCGCTGCCGCGCAGGGCTTCCCCTCGCGGCCCGTCCGCATCCTGGTGACGATCGGCGCCGGCTCGGCCGCCGACATCCTGACGCGCGCTCTGGCCGAGGAGATGGGCCGCCGCCTCGGCCAGACGGTGGTGGCCGAGAACCGCCCAGGCGCGGGCGGCATCCCACGCCGCCACGCCGTATAACCACAGCAGCGTCCCCGTCGCCTGACGTTCCCAGGTCCTTCCACCATCGGTGGAACGCAGCACCGTTCCGCCCTCTCCCACCGCCCAGAACACATCTCCCGCCGCGGCCGCCGCGCGCAGGTCGTGGGCGCGGACCACGAAAACGGCGGGAGACGAGACCCCGACGGGCGTGTGCACGGTGACGGGGACGGAACCCGAGAGGCCGCGCGGTACTCTTACCACGATGCGCGTGTCCGACCAGTAATCGTAAACGACCGGCCTGGCATCGCCGAAACGGACATAGTTGTCGGGACCCTCGCGCGCGCCGAACCCGGTCCCGACGATCTCTACCTGCGCCTCCGGCGGGCCGCTCGACGGGCTCAAGCAGGTCACCGACGGCGGGGCCAGGGCGGTGAAGAGC
>CAKZQI010000279.1 GCA_937139515.1 uncultured Armatimonadota bacterium
CGGAGAGGGGGGACTAAGGGGGGTGAGGTTCTCTGGAAAGACGAGGAGTGAACAGGTACAAGGACACTCAGCTATTTCTCAAACGCCCTCTCTTCCCCTTGACAAACCCTGAAGCATCAGGGTAGAATTTGATAGTCACTATCATTTAGAGGTGGATATGGCACATCACGGTAGCGTTGGAAGGCGACGGTTTATTTCTGAACAGATACTGCCCCTGGTTTGGTTGGCGCTTATCTTGGTGATCGTGGGGCAGGTGTCTCTGCAGAGCGTGAGCCGATGGCTGGCTGGAGAGGAAACGAAACATATCGTGCCTGTATTTGAAGCGCCCATCGTCGCAGCTGGCAAGGCTTTAGGCAGTGCCCTTACGGCAGGTCTCCCCGAATGGAAACTCCCGACACCGTTTGGCGAAATCGATGTACGCTATACCCTGTCCTACATCATCTACGAATGGTTCAAACTCCCGATTATCCTCTTCCTCACGACTTACGGAATGGCGTTGGTGCGATTGCGGATTAGCACACGATGGCTGGAAAGGACTCTAGGACGCAACGACCTGCTTGGGGCTGTCGGAGGAAGCGTGCTGGGCATGCTCACGCCCGTATGCTCCTGCACGGTCACTAACATCTACGCAGGGTTGGTCGCAGGGGGAGCCAGTCAGCGCGCCTCGTCGGCTTTCTTGTTCGCCAGCCCTGCGCTCAACGAATTTGCTATCTTATTTATGTTCGTGATTGTGGGACCAGCAGGCGGGGCAATCTATCTTGCGGCAGGCTTCGCTGCCTCGCTTCTCACGGCGTATCTTGCTCCCGTCTTGGGGTTAGACCCTGCGAAGTTCGTCGGTCGTGTGATTGGAAGCCCACACCGCTGCGAAACGGAACAACTGGGGATTATGGTGCGCGCTCACCGTGAAGCCGTAGCGCTGTCCAAGCGACTGATAGGGGTTGTGCTGCTCAGTGGGGCATTGGCAGGTATTTTGGTCAACTTCAACCTGACTTTGGTGGAGAGCCTGAAACAGGCAGGTGGAGCGTGGTGGGGCCCCATCGTCGCTACGGGGCTTGGTCTACCTCTGGACATCAACGCAGCGAGTACCGCCCCTATCTTGGTAGCACTTCATCAGGTGGTGCCCATCGGAACGCTCATCTCGGCGATGATGGCGACCACAGTAGCCTCCATTCCTGAATGGGCGATGCTCAACCGACTCATCGGGCGCAAAAGCACGCTCAAGCTGGTGGGCTGGTATGCAGGTTATGTGATACTGTTGGGGATGCTGTTGAACTGGTTGCTCGCTTAGCCTACTGCCCGCTGGCAAGGCAAGTGGGGCACAAGCCAAGCAGTTCAATCAGAGGTTCTTGAATGCGGTAGCCCGTTGCTTGCTCCACCGAGCTAATAATCGCCTGGAACTGAGCATCTTCAAATGGCTCTATCGCCCCACACTGGGTACAGACCAAG
>CAKZQI010000280.1 GCA_937139515.1 uncultured Armatimonadota bacterium
GCGGGCGCGCAGGGATTACGAGGCGCATCGGGCGGTGTCTGAGCGTCGTTATTGGGTGGAGTCGTTGTTTGGTTCGTGGAAGGGGTTGTGTGGGAGTTATTGTCGGGAGCGTTTGGAGGGGATGGCGCGTCGTGCGGTGTTGGGTCGGGTGTTGTTGTGGAATGTGGGAGTGGTGTGTTGTTGGATGTTGTGGGGGTGGTGGGGGCTAAGAAGGGGTTTTTTCAAACACCCTCACCAAAACTTGTCTCATCATAACTCGCTCGCTCCCTGCACCCTATTTTACCCTCATAGGGTACAATTCCCATTGCATGGAGTCCGCAAAAGAGCAGACAGAAGCAAAGCGCTTGCTTGCTGAAGGCGTTTGGCGTAGAGCGGCATTGGCTGGGATGTTCCTAGCCGTTCTCTTCAGCTGGTTGCTCTATCTGGGAGACTCCCCGATACCGAACACTGACTTTTACGGGTTTTATTGGACAGCCCATGCCCTTCATAACGGCGAGGCGCCCGAGAGTTTCAAACGCGCCCCCCTGCTTGTCAGCATCCTTGTTCCACTGGCAAAACAGGAAACTCCCTCAGAGGCGATTATTCTCTTTGCCCGTGTAGTCAGTCTTACAGGATATCTCGTCTTTGGGTTCGCTCTGTATTTGTTTTTGAGACGGTTTGCGCCTCAGTTCGCAGCGCTCCTAACGCTGTTGTATCTGCTAAATCCCCACTATCTGCTCTTTGTGGCACTTCAGCCGATTGCGGATGCATGGCTGGGTGCAGGCATGATGTTAGGGTGTCTTAGTTTGCTCAACGGGAAGCGCTGGTTAGCGTGGTTCGGGGCGATGTTTGCCTGCAACGCACGGTACGATGGTGTGAGCCTGCTCCCCGCCTTGCTTTGGCGATTTGGGTCTGATCGGAGGCGCTGGGGTTTCTGGGCTGGGCTGGGTTTGGCGGTGCTCCCAACGGTACTCTGGCTGATGGTCGGATGGTATTACACAGGGCATATCAGCCCGTATGTCCAAGAAACCGAGTCGGCGGGGTCAAGTGGTTGGCGGTTCGTTGCGGTCGTCGCCTTCACCTTTTTGGCTAACTTCCTCCCTCAGAAGGTGCTTGAGGAACATAGCCTTTTTCAGCTGCCTAACTTGGCTTTGCTGTCAGCCACTGGAATTGGACTGGGGATTGCCTC
>CAKZQI010000281.1 GCA_937139515.1 uncultured Armatimonadota bacterium
CGAACCACTGGGCGTGCAGGCGGGCGTGTTTGACCTGGCGCAGTTTGAAATGGAGATAGCCCCTGCACGCACCTTCGGGTTCCTTCACGAGGTGGAGGCGCTCCGCCAGCAGGGGTTAGCGCGCGGGGGGTCGTTGGACTGTGCGCTGGTGATTGACAAAAACGGGTATCATAATCCCGCACGATTTGACGACGAGCCGTTGCGCCACAAGGTGCTGGATGCTGTGGGCGACTTGTACCTGTGTGGGGCACATCTCGTCGGATTTCATCTGATTGTGGTGAAGGCAGGACACGCGCTCCACACCGCCTTAGCGAAGGCGGTCGCACAAGGATGGCAAGCAGGAGCGCACGACGGAGGCAGATGATGGCAGAAACCGTTTTGGACTCGGAACAGATCAAAGAACTCTTGCCCCACCGCTACCCGTTCCTTCTGGTAGACCGAATTGTGGAGTTGGAGCCTGGGAAGCGCGCTGTGGGGATCAAGAATGTGACCGTGAACGAGCCGTTCTTTCAAGGGCATTTCCCTCGCAAGGCGCTGATGCCCGGCGTGTTGATTCTTGAGGCGATGGCGCAAGTCGGCGGCGTGATGGTGCTGACGATGCCCGACCTTGGCGAGCGCGCCGTGCTGTTGGCGGGCATCGACGACGCCCGCTTCCGACGCCCTGTCGTGCCCGGTGATACCTTAGTGATGGAAGTGGAACTGCTGTGGATACGACGCGATGTCGGGCGCGTGCGTGCCGTCGCACGGGTCAACGGCGAGACCGCCACGGAGGCAGAAATATCATTTGCCATCCCGCCCATAGACCGATTCCTGAGCCGACCCGCAAACGAGGTCATCAGCGCACTCCGATCGTCCTAAGAGGCTAACGATGGCAACGATACACCCCACCGCTGTGGTGCACCTAAGCGCAAGGCTCGCCGACGATGTGCAAATCGGACCGTACTGTATCATCGGAGCGAATGTAGAAATCGGCTCTGGCACGACGCTGGGCGCCCATGTGATTATTGAAGAGAACACCTCCATCGGCAAGAACAACACTATCTATCATGGTGTGGTGTTGGGTGCGCCTCCCCAAGACCGCAAGTTCAAAAACGAGCAGACCTTCTTGCGTGTCGGCGACGACAACCTCATCCGAGAATATGTGACCATCCACCGCGCCAGTGGCGAAGGGCAGTCCACCGTTATCGGCAACAACAACTTCCTAATGGCGTATGTGCATATCGGGCACAACTGCGTCGTCGGAAACGGTGTTGTGATGGCGAACTCGGTCGGCGTGAGCGGGCACTGTGAAATCGCCGACGGCGCCAACCTGGGTGGAATGACAGGCATCCACCAGTTCACGCGGATTGGTACGCTGGCGATGGTGGGCGGGATGTCCCGTATCGTGCGCGATGTGCCCCCCTTTATGATTGTGGAGGGGCATCCTGCCGAGGTGCGTGGCGTGAACCTCGTGGGGCTACGCCGAGCGGGTATCCCCGAAGCGACCCGAACCACGCTCCGAACCGCCTGCCGATGGATGTTCTTAGCCGACATGAATGTGAGCCAAGCGATTGAGCGTATCCGAGCGGAGCTGGAGATGAGCGCTGAGCTGGAGCATCTGATAGAGTTTATGCTCCAGATTCGTGAGGGGCGAAACGGACGCTACTTGGATAGACCCTCGCGCAAATGAGCCAGCGAGTTGTGATTCTTTCGGGTGAGGCATCGGGCGATTTGTATGGTGCCGACCTCGCCCACCAGTTGCGCCAAGCGCTCCCCGAAGTGAACCTCTACGGAATGGGCGGGGCACGCATGCAGGCGGAGGGCATCCACCTGCTTGCTGACAGCCGAGCGTGGGGTGCGATAGGGATTGTGGAGTCGGTTCGTGTGCTCCCGCATGTCTGGCAAGCGTTCCGACGGCTCAAGCGCACGATCCTTGACCTCCAACCCGATTTGGTGGTGCCGATTGATTTTGGGGCGTTCAATGTGCCGATGTGCCGATGGCTCGCCTCGCACGGGGTGTCCGTCATCTACTACATGCCCCCCGGCAGTTGGCGTCGGGATCGGCAAGGAGCCGATTTACCGCACTGTACCCGAATGGTGCTCACGCCGTTTGAGTGGTCGGCGCAAATCTTGCAGGAGCTGGGGGCAAATGCGCACGCTATCCGCCACCCGCTGTTGCGCCTCGCCCAGCCCAACGAGACGAAAGAGACCTTCTGCGAGCGATTGGGCTTAGACCCTGAACGCCCGTTGGTCGCCTTACTGCCCGGAAGCCGTCGGCACGAGGTGTCTGCGCTGGTGCCCATCTATGCGCGGGTTGCGGAACAGGTCGCCGAGCGATTTCCTGAAACGCAGTTCGTGCTTTCGGCGCCCCCCCATTTCTCAATTGACTGGATACACGAGTTGTGGATGGTGGGTTCGCGCCAGTGGGTGCCCACCGAAACGCGCCCGGTGTGGAACCTGCTCGCTTATGCCGACTGTGCGGTGGTCTGTTCGGGCACTGCCACGCTGGAGTCGGCGCTGTTGGGCACGCCGATGGTGATAGCGTATCGCGGTTCGGCGTTGATGAATTGGGAATATCGCCTACGACGCCGACGCCTGAACCTGACGATGATCGGTCTGCCGAACCTCATTCTGAACGAGCGCGTGTGTTCCGAACTCATCCAAGAGGATGCGGTTCCCGAACAGATACGCCGTGCGCTTCTGCCCCTACTGCGCAAAGAGGCGCCTTATGACCAGCAGATGCAAGCCTTTGCGCGCCTG
>CAKZQI010000282.1 GCA_937139515.1 uncultured Armatimonadota bacterium
CCGTGTCGTCCTTCTGCTTGACGCTATCGCTGACCATAATCATACAGAAGGGACAGCCCACCGCCACCGTGCGCGCCCCTGTCTTGAGCAGCTCTTCGGCACGAATGAGACCGGGGCGCTCGTGAGGCAGTTCGTCCATCCACATTCGTCCGCCTCCAGCCCCACAGCAGAAGGTGCGGTCGCGGTTGCGCTCAGGCTCAGCGACTTCAGCCACCGTGCCCAACACCTCGCGTGGGGCATCGTGGATTTTGTTCACCCGCGCCAAATAGCAAGGGTCGTGGAAGGTAATCCTGCCGTCGTTCATCGGTGCGGGCTGGGGCAGGCGCCCTCGTTGTATCAGCTCCGCAAGCAGTTGGCTATGATGCACCACCTCAAAGTTGCCCCCGAACGCCTTGTACTCGTGCTTGATAGTATGCAGACAGTGGGGACACATCGCCACAATCCGACGGGGCTGATACTGCGACAGGGTCTGCACATTCTGCTGAGCCAGCTCTTGGAACAGCAGGTCTTCGCCCAGTCGGCGTGGGGTATCGCCCGTGCATCGCTCTTCGGGACCCAGCACAGCGAAGTTCACGCCCGCCCGCTGGAGCAGTTTCACGATGGCGCGCGCCACCTGCTGACCCCGACTGTCGTACGCGCCCGCACAGCCCACCCAGAACAGCACCTCGAAGTTGGGGTTCTCGCGAGCAGTCGGCACATTCAGCCCCTCTGCCCACTTCATCCGCTCGCGCAGGGGCAGTCCCCACGGGTTGGACTGGGTGGTGGTGCGCTGGAGAGTGCCCGCTGGAGTACCCCGCAGGTTGCCCTCTGCCACACGATGTCGGCGCATCTCCATAATCAGCGTCGGGTGCTCAATCAGCACGGGGCACTCGTTATTGCACGCTCCGCAGGTCGTGCAAGCAAACAGTTCCTCGTCGCTAATCACTTGGGTTAGGTCATCGCCCTTGCCGTTGGCCATTGCATTGCGCAGTTTCTCCACGATGAGCTTGGGGTTCAACGGCTTGCCAGTGGCGTTGGCGGGGCACACGCGCTCACAGCGTCCACAGCCCATGCAGGCGTCCAGGCTCATCAGGTGCCAGCGCGAGAACTCGCTGATGGCGTTCACGCCGATTCTGCCCGTCTGCTCCACGCGCTCTAAACTCTCAATACTGGGCACATTCGGCAGGTAGTTCGGCTTGTAGAACGCCACAATCGGCGCTAAGAACCAGTGGCGCAGGCGCGTGAAGGGCAACAGCGCGAACCACGAGGCGATGCTCAGCGAGTGGAACCACCACCACAGCCGATAGCCTGATACGCTGAGGTTCTCAAACAGGGGGGCGAAGGTGTAGCCCACAAACGACCAGACTTGGGCATATTGCGGGCGCGGCGGGGTCATAAATTCGGGATTGCGCTCAATCGCGATGCGCGCCGACTCCAGCGCATAACCGTTGATGCAGATGAGGAGCAGAAGCCAGACTGCAATCCCATCCATTCGCTCAAGGCTCACCGACTTGGGCTTCATCACATGGCGACGGTACAACGCCAACAAGCACCCGAACACCACACCCAACCCGAACAGGTCGAGCGTGATTTCGTAGAGGATGTAGTACAGCCCCTTGTGGAACCAGATACCCTGCTCCATAAAGATATGCGAGCCGATTTCGGTCCACTCGGCAATCGCCAGCAGGGTGGTGCCTATCAGGAGCATTACGAAGCCTGCATAGAGGGGTAGGTGGAGCCACGCGCCGTAGCGGTGGCGTGGCACCTTCTTTTGACCCAGCGCATAGGCGACCATGTTCTGAAGGCGCACCTTTAGGGGCAGTTTCGGCTCATCGGGCTGACCTTGTCGCCAGAGTTTGAGGCGCTTCCAGTACCACACCACACCCACACCCAGTGAGCTGAGGATAATCCCATAGAAGACTGCTTTCCAAATCGGCGTAATGCCGATATAGGTATGCCGTGTGATTAAGTCCCAGTTCCAGTCCATTCTTGACACCTCTGCGTGTGGCTTGAGGCGACAGGGCACTGAGCCGACCCAGTGCGCTACCGCCGTTTTTTGAACAGCGAGTCAATAATACCACGCGCTGAGGGCGATTCCTGCTGGAGGTGTTGGGGACTGCTCTTTCTTGGGGGGTGACTATTCATGGCTTGGGTATCTTGCCCCAGAGTCTTTTCACTCCTTATGGCGTGTACTCTGGATACACGGGCGGGATGCCCGTGCCACGATTTTTTGAACACCCTCTCCCCCTGAGGGTGTTTGAAAAATCAGTTGTTGCCCTCACCCTATCGACAAGACGCCTAAACCACAAACCCGATTTTTCAAACACCCTCCGAAGACCCGTGTTGAGCTCAATAGTTATCTGTTCTGGGTTGAGGAATTGATCTGAGGTCTTAGAATATGGCTTTGATTATCCATTTGATGTGCGAATTCAGGAGCGCACTCTGCTCGTCAGGAGTGCTGGTTCGGATAGGCGGTTTGGCACTATGGACGATGTAACAAGTATGGCTCAAGTGGGCAAGCAGTGATTGGGTTTGGGTAACTTTCAGACAAGTATGTGCCTGCGACGGGCTTTATCATGTGGGCGCTCGTGAATACGACCCTCGCACAGACAGATGGCTGCAAAGGGATCCGATTGATGTAGCAGGCGGAC
>CAKZQI010000283.1 GCA_937139515.1 uncultured Armatimonadota bacterium
TCTATGGTGGCAGGCTTGATCAGCTTTGCCTTGCCCAACACGCCCCCCTCGCGCGAGGGAACCGACCCGCTGGCATTTATGAAGGCATTCCGACTGCTGGCGAACCGAAACTACCTCGTCTTCTTCGTGGTGGCGATGATTGTGGCGACCGAACTGCCCCTCTACTACATTCTGACCTTCCCGTTCCTGCAGTCGGCAGGTGGCGGCATTGGGTTGACGGGCGAGAACCTGCCCGCGTGGATGACGCTGGGGCAGTGGGCAGAGATTTTGACGATAGCCTTCATGCTCCCTGCGGTGTTGCCCCTCTGGGGGATTCGTAAGACGATGATGCTTGGCATCTTCGCTTGGCCCCTGCGCTATGCCATCTTCGCAATTGCCTGGGCGCTCCACGAGACGAATCCTGCCATCGTGTGGCTGGCGGTCGCTTCGTTGGCTCTGCATGGCTTCTGTTATGTGTTCTTCTTCGTGGTGGCGTTCATCTACACCGACATAGTCGCCCCTGCGGACATCCGCTCCTCTGCCCAAGCGCTCATCAATGTCGCCGTGTTAGGGGTGGGGATGCTGATTGGAGGCTTCTTTGCAGGCTGGTTGAAAGACTTCTTCACGCAGGGCGAGGTGACCAACTACACGATGGTCTTTCTCGTGCCGACGGTCATCACAGTGCTGGCGGGGATTGTGTTTGCGCTCACTTTCCGCGAGCAATCAGCAGGAACCGAAGTGAGCGCGACGAACTGAGGATAAACGATGGACGAACAGCCGACGACCTATCGGTGGCAGGTACATCTGGCAAGGCAATCACCCGACCGACTCCCCGTGGTGGTGTTGGTGTTGGTGGGAGTGCCTGTGCTGGGGTGGCTCTTGATGGGGCACTGGCTGTTTGCGCTGGTGGCGTTGTGGATGATACTCACCTCAACGGCGGACTACCTGTTCCCGATGCGCTACGAGGCGGACGAGGAGGGAGTCCGCATGCGCGGCTGGACACCTCGCGCCATGCGCTGGGAGCGTGTGAAGCGGGTCGTGTGGGGCGAGCAGGGCGTGTTGCTCAGCCCGTTTGAACACCCCACCCGCCTCAACGCTTTTCGGGGTATCTTTTTGTGGTACGGCGACCAGCGGGAGCAGATTGAACAACTGCTTCTCCAACGATGCAAGCAGGCGAAACACGACAAGAACGAGCATGCGCCCAAACGCAAGCGCAAGCGACGAACCGTGGAGGCGTAAGCGATGCGGGAGTTCTGGAAAGAGGCACTGAGCGAGGAGCAAAAACAACAACTGATAGACCAGCTTGCCGAGCAGGTGGTCAAACGGGGCTTGGCATCGCCTGCCGTGCTGTTTTTGGAACTGCATCGCCCGTTCGCCTTTGTCTCGTCCCAGCTCGGTATCGTGGCGTCGCCGTTCTTGGCGCCGTTTTTCGGCTTTGAGAAAGTGGATGTCTACACTCAGCTCCTCAGTGAGCGTGAGAACTGGACGCGCTTGGTGGAGCGGATTGAAGAACTGGACGAAGCGAGGCGCAACCGACGCCCCGCACAACGAGGAAACGAAGGATGACTTACCAACACGCACAAGACAACTGGTTCTCGGCAATCATCATCGGCTTTATCGCCTTGATGGTGCTACTCAATATCTTCCGAGCGCGGGTGGGCGCGCAGCTGTTTATTCGGCGCATTCCTGGCTTAGATGCGATTGACGAGGCGATTGGACGCTCCACCGAGATGGGTCGCCCCGTGACGATGATACCGGGCATGACATCGTTCGGCGTAGTAGCCGTGCAATCGCTGACGATATTTAAGTACATCACGAAGCAGATTGCCCGCTTCGCAACCCCGATGCGCCTGCTCACTGGCGACGCGACCGTGTTTGCAGTGGCTCAAGAGGCGATCGCCGACGCCTACAACGAGTCGGGGCGCCCTGACCTCTACGATGGGGATAGCATCCGCTTCTTGTCCGACCGTCAGTTCGCCTTCGCTTCAGGTGTGGCGGGGCTGATTCAGCGTGAGCGCGTTGCGGCGAACTTTATGTTCGGCGAGTTCTACGCCGAGTCGCTCATCTTCGCAGAGACGGGCAACATGGTGGGCGCAATTCAAGTCGCGGGCACGATTAGCTTCACGCAGGTGCCCTTCTTCGTCGCTGCGTGCGACTACACGATTATCGGCGATGAGTTCTACGCCACCAGCGCCTACCTGAGCCGTGAACCGGTGTTGTTAGGAAGCCTTGTCGGGCAAGACATCGCAAAGTTCACTTTTGCCTTCCTCGCTCTGAGTGGGGCGACCCTTGCCACCGTCTTCGGAGTGGATGACTCGATCATCAAACTGTTGGGTCAGCCCGGAGGCTTCGATGCATTCATCCAAGAATACTTCGGGGGAGGTACTCCTTAGCGATGACTTGGCAACTGAATCCACAGGACCAGTGGCTCTGGATTTGGGCGATTGTACTGGGCGCCTTTGTGTTGGTGTTGGGGCTAATCCCTCTGCTTCAAGTGTTGCCCCCGCGTGGACGACGGGCGTTGGTGGTGGGGATTACCTTCCTGGCGGGGCTGTTTTTCGCCGCTGAGTTCTTCATGCCCGTCAACGAAGAGCAGAAAAATATGCTCACGCCTGCCATCCAGCCCGCTCAGAACCTGCTTCAGCTAATTGGAGCGTTGGCGCTGGGCTTGGGCACCTACGGGCTTGTGAGGCTCCACCTGAAAAATGTGGTGCAGAAGCGCACGCAGTGGGGTTATAGTGTGGTGCTGTTGGTCTCGTTCGTGACGATGGCGTTTTTCAGCATCTGGAACACCTTAGCCGAGAAAGAGCTTGCGCCCAAAACGCCCCTCCTAGAGAACTCCTTCAAACTCCTGTTTGATTTCACGCTCGTTCAGCTGGACGCAGCGATGTTCTCGCTGATTGCTTTCTACATCTTCTCGGCGGCTTACCGAGCGTTCCGCATTCGCTCTATTGAGGCGAGCATTCTGATGTTCACTGCGATGGTGGTGATGATTGGCGTCGTACCCTTGGGTGCATATATCAGCTACGATCTGATGGGCTTCTCTGCTGAGCCGACCCCAGAGGGCGCCAGCTTTGTTCAGATGCTCGTCCACAACTTAGGTCTGCCGAAAGTGGCGAACTGGATTCTGACCTCGCTAAACGCCCCGGCTCAACGCGCCATTGAGTTCGGGGTTGGCATTGGCGGTTTGGCGATGGCAATCCGACTGTGGCTCAGCTTGGAGCGCGGGATTACCTGAGGGGAGGAAGGCTATGCAACCACAAACGATTTGGCAAAAGATGTTGGCAGTGGACCGGCGCTTGCTCTATGTGCTCTTGCTGGTCAACATCGTGATGTTCTTGTTGGTGCCCGTGCGCATGCCAGCGTCTATCTCGCCTCCAGTACAAAAGTTCTACGACACGATAGAGGCGCTCCAACCGGGCGACCTCGTGATGATTTCGTCCAACTGGAGTGCCAGCACGCTGGCAGAGAACCAGCCCCAACTGGAGGCGGTGATCAAGCACCTGATGCGCAAGAAGGCGCGCTTTAGTATCATCTCCATAGAGGCGCAGTCGCGCGATATTTCGTATCGGCTTGCTGAGCGGGTCACCAAAGCAGAGGGCTACGAGTACGGACGCGACTGGGTGCATTTCGGGTTCGTGCCGAACCTTACCGTCGCCATCAAGGGCATGGTGACCGACTTGCCCAACACCATCAAGCAGGATGTGCGAGGAACCCGAGTGTCTCAGATAGAGATGCTCAAGGGGGTCAACAGCCTGCGCCAGTACAAGTTGGTGATTGATGTAACGCCGTCGGGCACTGTGCCCATCTGGATTTCCTACTCCCCCAAGGAGGTCAATATCATCTACTGTCCTACTTCGGTGATGGCGGCGGAGGCGTACACCTACCTCGACTCGGGACAAATCAAGGGCATGGTCACTGGCGCCAAAGGCGCTCAAGAGTATGAGCAGCTGCTCGGTATCGTTGGGCTGGCGTCGCGGTTCACCAACGCCATCTCCTTTTCGCATGTGCTGATTATCACCTTTATCCTGTTGGGAAATGTAGCGATGTTTATGAACCGCTTGGCAGAACGGAGGGAAGCATAGTATGGAATGGCTCCAGAACTTTTTACCGCTCACTTTTGACCGCGCCGTCGTTTGGATAGGTGTCCTCTGCACGATAGCGATTTATTCGCTGTTGTATCGCGAGAACCCATTCTACCGCTTCTTTGAGCATATGTACATCGGGCTGGCGGCGGGATACTCGCTCGGTCCATTAGGCGTGGATATCCTCTACCGCTATTGGATAGAACCGATTTGGGTGCAGGGGTACTGGGCGTGGGCGTTTGTGGTGCCCTTCGGGCTGTACCTCTACTTCATCTATAGTGAGCGTTACGGCTGGGTCAGTCGTTTGGTGATTGGGCTGTTGATTGGCGCTTCGGCGGGGCTTTTCTTCCAAGAGTTCTCCTCGCGCTATCTCGTCCAGCTCAACAGCACACTTCAGCGTCCGCTGTGGTTTAGCGCCAGCAACCCCGACCTCACCGTCGGCAACCTCATCCAGAACTATATCTTCTTGGCTATCTTGCTCACGGTGATGACCTACTTCACCTTCTCGTACCAACAGAAAGGCACGGTGAAGGGCATAGCGACGGCTGGGCGGTGGTTCCTGATGATAGGGCTGGGCGCGATTTTCGGCAACACGGTGATGGCGCGCATGGCTCTGCTGATTGGAAGAGCCTATTACATCCTCAGCGACTGGCTCTTAATCCGCGTAGGAGGCTAAGATGAGGGAAGACCTGTTTCGTCAGCGTGTGGTAAGCCTGCAGACAGCGATGTTAGCGCAGGGCGTAGATGCTTTCTTTGCTTCTACGCCTGTGAATATGCTCTATCTGAGCGGGTTTTCGGAGCCGCCTCTTGAGCGCTTGATGTTCCTGCTGGTGCCCCAGCAAGGTGCCCCTGTGTGGTTCGTGCCCGCGCTCAGTGCTGAAAGCACTGCCACGAACCCTGCAGGGTGGCAAGTGCGCTATGTGTGGCACGATTCGCAAGGTCCGATGCAGGCATTAGGCGCCTGCGTGAGCGACTTCCCCTTAGAGACGGGCGTCATCGCGGTGGATGATGAGATGCCCGCAGGCTTCCTGCTGATGTTTCAAGAGGCACTGCCCCAAGCACTGTTTCGTCGGGGCGCAGAGCTGGTCGCCCAAGTGCGTGCCGTGAAAGACGCCACCGAGCTGGCGCTGATGCGCGAAGCGGCACGGCTGACCGATGAGTCCTTATCAGCAGGATTAGAGCGCTGTATGGAGGGCTACAGCGAATGGGCGGTCGCGCTCGCTATCCAGCGTGCCCTCTACGACGCAGGGTCGCGCTTAGCGTTTGGCATCCCGATCGTTGCCGCTGGCGAGAACAGCTCCAAACCGCATCACACTACCCGCCATCGCCCGCTTCGTCAGGGCGACATCGTGGTGATCGACTTTGGCGGAGTGTGTGAGGGTTATTGTAGCGACATCACGCGCGTGGTGAGCATCGGCCCCGCCTCCGAAGAGGCACAGAAGGTGTATCAAGTGGTCTACGAGGCGCATATGCGCGCGCGTGAGACCGCCAAACCCGGCGTGCCCGCCCAAGAGGTCGACCGCGCCGCACGGCGCGTCATCACCGAAGCGGGATTGGGCGACTACTTCGTGCATCGCACTGGACACGGTATCGGGCTGTCGGTTCACGAACCGCCCTATATCGTGGAGGGTAACACCAGCCTGTTGGAAGAGGGGCACTGCTTCACAATCGAGCCGGGCATCTACCTGCCAGGCAAGTTCGGCATTCGCATAGAGAATGTGTACACACTGACCGAACATGGCGCCGAATCGCTAAACGCCGAACCACCCATCCACATCCGAGAAATTCTGTAGGAGAGGTGCTTTCTTAACTTAGGCTTAATCTCTTGTCCTGTAGAATATAGAGTGAGGTGAACCATGCAAAGGAAAGGTTTCACACTGATTGAGCTACTGGTGGTGATAGCCATCATCGCCATTTTGGCTGCGATTCTGTTCCCCGTGTTTGCCCAAGCGCGCGAGAAGGCGCGTCAGACCTCGTGTGTGTCCAACATGCGCCAACTCGGCACCACAATGCGCATGTACGCCCAGGATTATGACGGTCTCCATGTGTACATGTGGTGGGAGTGGCACATTCCGCTCTACCCCTACATCAAGAACTGGGATATCTTCGTGTGCCCCAGCTCCTCTGCGCCGAAGCCTCGTTTGGTGGACTACACTGCTGCGGACGGTTGCCGTGCGAACGACGACTCGCCCGGCTCTGTTTTGGTAGGCACATTCCCGACCAACGCGCCCAGCACTGTGACGGCTCGAGGGTGTTCCAAAGTAGCTCCGCGCATCTACGGACACTACGCTAAGAACGAGGAGTTCATCGCCAACTACGGCTACAACCGCACCACCTACAGTGGCTTGGAACACAACGAAGCTGCTTGGGAGACCACTTCCGATGTGATCCTGATTGCCGAGTCGCGCTCTGCCTCGGAGGGAGTGCCTGAGCGACTGCGCAGTGTGTTCGGCACGAGCACCTTGCCTTTCGATATGCCCCCCTACATCGAGCCGGGTGGCACGAACTGGAATGAGGTGTTCCTAATGCTCTCCGGACGCCACAGTAGCGGTCAGAACGCCATCTTCGCCGATGGTCACGCTAAGTGGGTGCGCTACGAGTGGTTCTACTCGGATAGGGGGCGTTTTGCTATTTCGCCCGCTATCTCGCGCTTGAACCTGCCCGACGGTCAGAACTGGCCCTAAGGTGGAGGTAATGATGCGTAAATGGCTGATGATGAGTCTGATGGCGCTGGTCGTCGCCCTTCACCTGAACGCCTGTGGCGGTTCGCAGAACGAGGAGGGCGCTGCCAATCCACCTCCAACCACGAACCCGATGGGGCAGCAATCTGCTCCTGACACCGCAGGCGGCGCAGCAGAAGAGCGCAAAGCAGGAGGCTATTGATATAGGGCACGCGACGGGGCGTGTGGTGAGGGCAGCCTAATCGGCTGCCCTCCTTTCTTTTTCAGGGCTCCTCGCTGAAATTCGCCCGACCATTATGGAATAACCCCCTTGTTGCACGGGAGGCGTCGAGCGAATGTTTGTACTCATCGGCTTCGTGGTGGTGTTTGGCGCAGTGTTTGGCGGATTCATCATGCACGGCGGAAAGATTGCCGCGCTGATCCAAATCTCCGAGTTCGTAATCATCGGTGGGGCAGGCATAGGGGCGCTGTTAGCCTCCAACCCGCCCAGCGTGGTGCAAGCGATTATCAAGCAGTCGCTCGGTCTGCTCAAAGGCAGTCCCTATAAAAAGGATGTGTTTTTGGAGTTGCTTCAAGCACTGTTCGCCCTCTTCACGCTGGCACGCAAAGAGGGACTGTTGGCATTAGAGCAACATGTGGAACGCCCCCAAGAAAGCTCGCTGCTCGCCCAGTATCCATTCCTGCAGGCCAACCACCACGCGTTAGACTTCCTATGTGACACGATGAAGATAGTGCTGACGGGAGCGGTGGGGCCCTTTGAACTGGCGGAGCTCACCGAAACCGACTTGGAGAAACACCACGAGGAGGTACTGCGCCCCTCCCAGGCGATCAGTAAAATCGGCGATGCGATGCCCGGCTTCGGTATCGTGGCGGCGGTGTTGGGCGTCGTGATTACGATGGGCTATCTGGACCAGGGTGCCGAGACCATCGGGAAGAAGGTCGCTGCGGCGCTGGTAGGAACCTTCTTGGGTGTGTTGTTGGCGTATGGTGTTTTCCAACCCCTCGCCGCATCGATGGAACACAGCGTACACGCCGAAGCGCAGTACTATCAGTGTATTCGTCAGGCGTTGATTGCGTTCGCTCGGGGCGATGCGCCGCTGACCTGCGTGGAGTTCGCCCGACGCAGTATAGAACCCCACCTGCGCCCCAGCTTCCAAGAGATGGAAGCGGCAGTGAAGGGCGGTGGTGGCGCCTCGGCACAGGCGGCTTAAGGGGGAATCCTGAATGTCCAAAGAAGGCGGAGAAGTTCGGATTATCAAGCGCAAAGGGGGCGGACATCACGGGCACCACGGCGGCGCGTGGAAGGTCGCCTACGCCGACTTCGTGACCGCGATGATGGCGTTCTTTATGGTGATGTGGCTGATAGGGATGAGCCCCGAGACCCGCGCTGCCATCGCAGCGTATTTCCGCGACCCCATCGGCTTTATGGAAGCGGTTCAGAAAGGCAAGGCAGTGATTAGCCTCACCAATGAACTCCCTCCGGGCGCCAAAAACACGGCAAATATGCCCAAAGAGAAGGGAGACCAGGATACGGAGGGCGCGCGCAAGAAGGTTCTCAAAGACCGCAGGACCGAGCGCGCCGAGATGGAAGCCCTCAAGAAATACCTTGAAACGGCTATCGCCAACATCCCCGACCTTGCGCGCCTACGCGAGCATGTGAAGATTGAGTTTGTCAAAGAAGGCTTGCGGATTGAACTGATTGAGGGACCCGAACCCGTGTTCTTCCGCTCGGGAAGCGCGGAGGTGACTGCGCCCGCACGCCAACTGTTGAGCCTCATCGCCCGCGAAATCGGCAAGCTGGACAACCGTGTGATTTTGGAAGGGCATACCGACTCTCAGCCCTATCGGTATGGGGGCGGATACAGCAACTGGGAGCTTTCGACCGACCGTGCGAACGCCGCTCGGCGCGTGATGGAGGCGGGAGGGCTTTGGAAAGGACAGGTCGCCGAGGTGCGGGGTTATGCCGATACCCGCCTGCGTACTCCCAGCGACCCGTTTCACTTCTCTAATCGGCGTGTGTCGTTGCTAATCCCGTATCAATCTAAGGAGTAGCCCCTTTAGGGCATTCGGAACATCACCAACTCGCGCACGGTGTCTTCGCCTGAACGACGCACCACCACCATACGCACCATCTCACCAGACGATATACGGTTCAGGGCGCGCTCCAGTTCGTCCACCGTGTTGACCGTTGTACCGTTCACGCGCACGATCAGGTCGCCCGACTCAATCTGCTCGGCTACGGGGCTATCAGGCGCAACGCGCTCCACATAGACCCCACGCTGATTGCCGAATCGCTCTCGCAAGTTAGTGGGGATTTCGCCCACGCGGATGCCCAGTTTCTCCAGCGGGCGCGTCTGCGGTTCGCGTGCGCTCTGCTGGCGTGGGGCGCTGGGTGCATCGTCGGGATGGACGCCTAAGGTCGCCTCCAAATTGAGCGTTTTGCCGTCGCGCAACACCTTGAGGCTCAGCGTGCTGTTGGGACCTTTGTTGGCGATGATGTCGCGCAGTTCCACTTCGTTCTTTATGGGCTTACCATCGGCTTCAATAATCACATCGCCCGGTTGAAGTCCCACTTTGTCGGCGGGGGTATCGGCTTGTATCGTGCCGACGAGCGCACCCTGCTTGGTGTTGAAGGTCTCTTGCTCTTCGGGGGTCAGGTCGCGCAGTCCGACGCCGAGATAGCCACGCTGATAACTGCCCTTCTCCAGCAGTTGGCTCACGACCGTCTTCACCCGATTGATGGGGATAGCGAAGCCGATGCCCACATTGCCCCCTGTGAGGCTTCCTGCGACGATGGCGGTGTTAATCCCAATCACTTCGCCCTGTGAGTTGACCAGTGGACCACCTGAGTTGCCCGAGTTGATGGCGGCGTCGGTCTGGATGAGATCGGGATAGAATCGGGCACGCCCCATCATCCCGCCAATCGCCTCTCGCCGTCCTACCGCACTGATGATGCCCATCGTGAAGGTGTTCTCCAGCCCGAAGGGGCTACCGATAGCGAACGCAATCTGTCCGGGCTTGACCCTACTCGAATCGCCCAAGCTGGCAGTGGGGAGCCCAGAGCGGTCTACCTTCACGAGAGCAATATCGGCGCTGGGCGCACGGAACACCGTGCCCTTCGCCTTAGAACCGTCGTGGAAGGTCACCTCCACCTCGGTTGCGTCGTCTACCACATGGTCGTTCGTTACGATGTAGCCATCGCTTCGGATAATTACGCCCGAGCCTTGTCCTTCCACGCGCGGGGCGCCACGCCCAAAGAAGAACTGCATCGGGTTCTCCTCATCCTCGTCGGTCTGTGGGCGTGCGCGTCCGAGCTGGCGGGTGGCTCGAATATGCACGACCGTCGGCTGGACGCTCTCAGCGATGCGTGTGAGCGCCGATTCGAGGCTCACAATCGTAGCACGCTCTTGCGGGGTGAACGCCACCGTTGTACGCTCTTGGGCGATGACACTACCCCCATGCTGGAGCGCCAGGAGGGTCACCGCCGAGCCTAACACCAATCCTAAGCCTAACACAATCCACCATCGTTTCATACGCGTTCCTCCTGATTAGCGGGGTCTCAGTCCGAAAGTTGTATAGAAGCCCCTTGTCGGTTGCAGGGGGCTAACTATATGGGAATTCGATTCATCAATCCAGTAGGAGTTGGTCGGAATGTAGGGTGAAGAACTGGTGGGGAACAGACTGGAACGATAAAGGCTACTGGAAACTTGGGGAAGGGCAGGGGAAGGGGCGGGTTCGAAATTCGGGATGGGCTGAGAAACGAACGCAGGGGCTGTTGGGGTCTCGGTCAACTGGATTTCACTCCTATCGGGGTCGGAGCGGAGGTCCCATGCGATAAACGCCGAGATGAGCGCCAGCCCCCCCGCAAACTGCCACCAGCGTACCTGATTCCAACTCCAGCGCGCCGAGCGGCGCATCACACCGTTCTGCTGGTGCAGGCGCGCCAACAGCCATTCGGGAGAAGTGGTGGGTTGTACCAGAGGTAGTTGGCGCATGAGGCTTTTTGTCTTTCTTAGCGTTTCGTACTCCTGCGAACATTCCAAACAATGCTCCAAATGAACCCTAATCGCTTGCTGTTCGTGCCCGGTCAGTTCACAATCTACATAAGCGGAAAGGCGAGACTGCACAAAACGGCAATTCATTTCAAGTCACCTCGCTCAAAAAGATTGGGATGGTGCTTCATAATCAGATTACGCAGTTGCTTCCGCCCGCGATGGATACGCGAGCGTACCGTGCCCACCGAGGTGTTCATCATCTCGGCGATTTCTTCGTAAGAGTGCCCTTCAATATCCGCCAGCACGACCGCTACGCGAAACTCGGGACTCAGCAGGCTCAACCCCTCTTGGATGGCGTCCTCCAACTCTTTCTGGAGCGCCAGTTCCATCGGGCTGGGGCTGAGGTCGGGTAAATCGAAGGCGGGAGCTTCTTCTCCGTCCTCTGTTTCATAGCTTTCGTCCAGCGAGAGTGTGCGCAGGCGCCCACGACGACGGTACTCGTCGATGTAGAGGTTGGTCAAGATACGATTGAACCAGTTGATGAAGGGCATCGAGCGGTCGTAGCGGTCAAAGAAGCGGTAGGCGCGTAAGAACGCCTCCTGAAGCAGGTCTTCTGCATCCGCATGGTTGCCTGTCAGGCGATAAGCCGTGTTGTACGCCTGGTGATAGTAGCGGTTCACCAGCGCATCAAACTCTTCATGGCTTCTTTCGTTCACAGCCTGTGCTAATGCGGTATGGGTCATTTCTGCTCTAAGGGGGAATACGAAGGCAAGCAGACCTGAGTTCCCATCCCACACCCTCCGTAATAATTATAGACGATTGCGGGGCTTTTTCGGTTCTCGGCAGGAATCGGCTGGAGAGCCGTCGAATCGATAGGACTACAACGAAGTCATCTCAGGTGAAAGCGATGCAAGAAACGATTCGCAACGAGGCGCAACCCCGCACCGAGAGTGCCACCGAGTTTGTGGTGCGCGTGCGCGATGTGGTCAAAGAGTACCAGATGGGCAAACTGACCGTGCGCGCACTGGATGGAGTGAACCTGGATATCTATCGTGGCGAGTATCTGTCCATCATGGGACCGTCTGGCTCAGGCAAAAGTACCCTGTTCAACATGATAGGTGGGTTGGATAAACCGTCGCGCGGTTCGGTGTTCATCGACGATGTGGATATGGCGCAGTTAGACCCTCAGGAGCTGGCGTTCCTGAGATGCCACCGAATCGGCTATATTTTCCAGACCTTCAACCTCATCCCCGTGATGACCGCGCTGGAGAATGTGACCCTACCGATGACCTTTGCTGGGGTCAGCGCCGATGAGGCACGCGAGCGCGGCATCGAACTGCTGACGCTGGTCGGCTTGGGCGGACGCTTGCACCACAAGCCCACCGAGCTTTCGGGTGGACAGCAACAGCGCGTTGCCATCGCCCGCTCGCTCGCTAACAACCCCTCCATCATCCTCGCCGACGAGCCAACGGGCAACCTGGACCTCAAAACCGGCAAGGAGATTATTGAACTGCTCAAACGGCTCAACAAGGAGCGGGGCGTGACGATTATCTCCGCCACCCACGACCTCAAGATGCTGGACATCTCCGACCGTATCGTGTGGATACGGGACGGGAAGATAGAGCGTGTGGAACTGCGCAGTGAGCTTGACCTCAAGGTCGGTGAGGTGGAAGGCGAAGCAGGCTAATCGTGGAAGAGCACATCGACCCGTTTCTAGAGTTTCTTGCGCAGGAGCGTCAGGTCTCAGCGCACACGGTGAGCGCGTATGCGGTGGACTTGGCGCAGTTCGTGGAGTACCTGCGCCATTCTAAACGCGACGACCCCTACGAGTGGGACGCCACTCTGTGGGAGGGGTATATCTATTTCCTGCGTCGGCGCGGGATGAGCGAGAAGAGCATCGCGCGCAAGTTGAGTGCCGTGCGCACTTTTCTGAAATACCTTCATCGGAGGGGAGTCCTGGAGCAGGAGCCGCCCGAAATGCTGGATGTGCCCAAAGTGCATCGCACCTTGCCCGATACACTCACAGCCAGCGAGGTACGACGCCTAGTGATGGCGCCCGACCTCACCACGCCTCATGGACTGCGAGACCGTACGATGATTGAAATGCTCTACACCACAGGGATGCGCGTCTCGGAATTGTTGGGGCTGACCTTAGACCAGTTGGATTTGCGGGAGGCGTTCGTGCGGGTGTGGGGCAAGCGTGCGCGGGAGCGTGTACTGCCCCTCACCGAGCAGACGGTCTATTGGCTTCAACGTTATATAGGTGAGGCGCGCCCGCAACTTGTTGCGCCCAAAAAGCCGAACCGAACGCTCTTCCTGAACGACCGTGGGGGCGCGCTCAGTCGCGTGGCATTTTGGGGCAAAATCAAAGCCTATGCCGAGCAGGCAGGCATCACCAAGAACATTTCGCCTCACACCCTGCGCCACTCGTTCGCCGTGCATCTGCTCAACGGTGGGGCAGACCTTCGCACCGTGCAGGAACTGTTGGGACACGCCGACATCGCCACCACCCAAATCTACACGCAGGTGAGCGTGGAACGCCTACGCGAGGTGTACAACAAGTCTCACCCTCGTGGGGGATAGGGGTAATTGGAGCATCACTCACTCAGCAGGGTAGAGCCACAGGTAGCACAGACAGCACCCGTATAGCCCCGTAGAGCGAACCTGCTGGGCAGTCGTTCCGCAGTGGGGGCAAGTATCTGACTGAGAGGGAGTGGTTTGCAAGGTCAAAAGCTGAGGCACAAGCGCTGTGCCCAGCGTTCGCTGCTCCCACTGGGGTGCACAGGCTGAACACAAGGAGACTGTGTTCAGCCCTGTTCGAAAGCGTAAGCTTGCAGGTCGCTCGCAATACGCACAAACTGCCATCAGCGCGCTGCAACCAGAACCCCGATTTCGCGGGTACGCTTGTGGAACTCGCGGATGATGCGCAGGGTCAGGTCACCAGGGCGTCCTTCTCCAATTTCGCGCTCGTCCAGACGCACCATCGGAATAATCTCGGCTGCGGTTCCCGTAAGGAATGCCTCATCAGCGTTGTAGACATCGTGTAGGGTCAGCCAATCTTCGTAGACGGGAATGCCGAAATCGCGGGCGATTTCAATCACCGTTTGACGGGTAATCCCACGCAGGATCCCACAAGAGGGGTGAGGTGTGCGCAGGACGCCGTCTTGGACAATAAACAGGTTATCGCCCGTCGCTTCGGCGACATAACCTTGGGCGTTGAGCATCAGCCCTTCGCCGGCACCCCGACGGTTCGCCTCCATTTTTGCTTGGATATTCGCCACATAGCGCCCGATGGACTTGATGCGCGGATTAAGCGCATCGGGCGCCGTCACTCGAAGGGAAACCGTCACGACATTCAAACCGCTTTCGTACCACTCAGGGGGATACAGCGCCAGCCGAGTGATGGCAATCATCACATTCGGGGTCTGGTCTATGTTTTGCGGGTTCAAGCCGATGCCTGTACCCCGCGAGACCGAGACACGAATGTAGGCGTCCTCCGCTCCCGATGCCTCAACTGTATCCACGATACGCATCTTGAGTTCGTCGTAGGGAATCATGCCTTGGATGTCTAGGTGTCGGCATCCGTTGTATAAGCGTTTGAGGTGCTCGTCTAACTTAAAAATACGCCGATTATATAACCGAATCCCTTCAAATAAGCCATCGCCATACAGGTAAGCGTGGTCAAAGACGGGGATACGCGCTTCTGATAGGGGCATTAGGGTGCCGTTCCAGTTAACCATCATCTGCATCGTTGCGAGCCTCCAACAGATTATACCATCCCAATGCCGAATTTATGCGCTTGTGGGTTTTGTTCCTCCTCGTCCTGAGCGAAGCGAAGTATCTCAAGGAACTCAAACCAGAAGAAGCACGATGGGCAAAGGTGCCAAGCCTCGCAGATCACTATCGTTGAGGGATGGGCGGAATTGCGCAGGACTCCCCCCTCGTTCGGCGTATAAGTAGAGTGGGTGATTATCTAATGCGTACCTGTTTGATTGCTGGAAATTGGAAGATGCATTTGACCCCCAGAGAGGCATCGGGGCTGGCGACCACCTTGCGCCAACGAATTGGGATGCGTTCCGATTTGGAGATAGTGCTTTGTCCGAACTTCGTGGCTCTGCCTGCGGTTGCCGAGGCAATTCGGGGAAGCGAGATGAAACTGGGCGCACAGAATGTGTTCTGGCGCGACTTGGGTGCCTACACGGGTCAGATTTCGCCTACGATGCTGGTAGCCGTTGGGTGTGAATATGTGATTTTGGGGCACTCCGAGACCCGTGGACGGTTCGGCACGCCCGACTCCGAACTCACCGAGGAGCATCTGCGCTACTTTGGGGAAACCGAGGCGACGCTCAACAAGAAACTCCACGCCGTGCTTCCGCACGGGCTGAAGCCTATCCTCTGCGTAGGCGAAACACTAGAAGAACGCCAAAGGGGACAAACGGACACCGTCATCCAAAGGCAGTTGGAGGGCGCCTTGAAAGGCTTCTCGGCAGACGAACTATACGAGCTGGTGATTGCTTACGAGCCTGTTTGGGCAATCGGCACCGGGCAAGTGTGTGATGCCGATGAGGCGAACCGAGTGTGCGGGCTAATCCGCCAGCATCTTGGGACGCTGTTTAGCAACGAGATGGCGGAGTTCGTACGCATCCTTTATGGGGGCAGTGTGAAAGCCTCCAACGCCCACGCTTTGCTCCATCAACCTGAAATAGATGGCGCTCTGGTGGGCGGGGCGAGCCTGGATGCTGACGAGTTCCAACAGATAACCTACTGCGCCAGCGCACGGTAAAAACACGGGAATTGCAGGGCGAACTGACTTTTTATAACCTGCCCTTAACATTTAGGCGGGGTATAATCGGTTTAGATGCATAAGGACAGAGTGCGCGGTCGCCGAGCGACCATAGCGTTCGTGCATCCCAGCGAAGAGGAGTTCGCCAAACTCCTGGACTACTACAAAATTCGCTGGGAATATGAGCCACACACCTTTGTCCTCCGCACCGACGAGGACGGCAACCCCAAAGAGTGCTTCACCCCCGACTTCTATCTTCCCGACCATAACTTATACATTGAGTTGACCGTGCGTCGTGCGAACATCAACCGTCGCAAGAAGCGCAAAATTGCCCTGCTGAGGCTTCTGCGCCCCGACATCCAAATACGGTTGATGAGCGCGCGCGACTTTGAGCGGCTAATGCTCAAATATGGGGTGGAGCGGGGTTCTCTG
Source organism: uncultured Armatimonadota bacterium (assembly GCA_937139515.1). GTDB lineage: Bacteria > Armatimonadota > Fimbriimonadia > Fimbriimonadales > GBS-DC > CAKZQI01. The sequence goes on from CAKZQI010000283.1 coordinate 15,956, forward strand.
GTTGAGACCCCGTCCGATTCTTAACGACGCTCGTCTGGGCGCGCTCGCGACCCTGAGAGTGGCTCAACAATCGCTTGAGGCGGAGCATACAGAAAGACATGCTCGCTGACACGCTCGACGCTCCCCTCAATGGCATAGGCGACCCCGTTGAGGAAGTCAATTATCCGCTCTCGCATCCCTTGGGGCGTTGAGGCAAGATTGATCACCTGTTGAACACCCTCCTTGAGACCGTCCGCCACCACCCGTGCGTCCTCCAACGAGTTCACCTCTTGGCGGATGACCACATGGTAGGGGTACAGTTTTCGGTAGCGTACGGTGGTCTCGGTCGTGGCGGGTGTCTCCTCTTCGTGAGGGCGGGGGAATGCCCAGCCTCGGAAGCGCGCCCATAAACTTTGGCGCTCCTCGTGCTCCAGCTCATCCTCGTAGTATCGGCTCATAGTTAACCTCCTTGTCTGTTAGTGGCGCGCGCCGAAGAGAGCGGTTCCGATGCGGAGCATCGTACTGCCTTCTTCTATAGCGAGCGCAAAATCGTGGCTCATGCCCATCGATAGCCAACGCTGGTTGGCAGGGGGCAGTTTCTGATAGACCTGCCTGAGCGTACGGAACGCTTCACGCAAAGTCGCCTCGTCATCCGTGTAGGGGGCGACGCCCATCACCCCTTGCAAAACGAGGTTCGGTTGAGCCAGCACCTGCTCAATCAGGCGTTCCGCCTGGTCGGGTTCCACACCCGCTCGGCTCTCGGTCGGGTCTAAGCGAACCTCCACCAACACAGCCTGTTGTAGGTTAAGGTTTTGCGCCCTTTTTTGAATTTCCTGCAAGAGTTCGTAGCGGTCAACCGATTGAATGAGGGCAAATCGCCCTACGATATATTTGGCTTTGTTGGTCTGGAGGTGCCCGATGAAATGCCAGCGTATGTCGCTTGGTAGAGAGTGCAACTTTTCGCGTGATTCTTGCCAATAGTTCTCGCCGAAATCACGCAGACCCAGTGCGTACGCTTCTTGGATACGCTCGATCGGTACACCCTTACTGACCGCCACGAGCGCAATCTCGGAGGGGGCGCGCCCGACGCGTGCGCAGGCGTTCGCAATCACCTCCTGAAGGGCGTTCCAGCGGTCAGCAAGTTCACTCATCCGTGGTAGGGGTATGCGTTTCGGTGGCGTGTTGGATTGCCTCTGCGTAAGCCTCTTCCAGAGTCCCGCTCTTGTGGCGCTTAGAGAGTTGCTCCAAACGCCCCGTCTCCATAAACCAGACCCGCTCGGCGATGTTCACACAGTGGTCGGCGACTCGCTCCAAGTAGTGCGCCACCATCAACAGCCACGAGGCAGGGGTGACCATATTCGGGTGTTCGCGCATCACCTCTTGAAGCTGGGTTCGGATTTGGCGATAGAGGGCATCCACCTCATCGTCCTGCTGACAGACCTGCAAGACTCGTTGGAGGTCGCGCTTCACAAACGCCTCGATGCTATCCAGGAGCATTCGGCGTGAGGCGTTCGCCAAACTGGGAATATCTACTAAGCGTACTGCTCGAGGCTCATCGTGGATTTTGCGGGCTGACTTGGCGATGTCTACGGCGTAGTCCCCAATCCGCTCTATATCGGTAATCATTTTCATGATGGTGCCGATGATACGCAGGTCGCTTCCCATCGGTTGTTGGAGTGCGATGAGTTTCAGGCAGCTGGCTTCCACCTCCACATCGATCTCGTCCACCTCATCATCACGGCGAAGCACTTTCTCTGCAAGCGAAAGGTCGTTGCGCTGGAGCGCTTCCACCGCGTCTGCAATCATCCCCTCAACAATACTTGCCATCGCAAGCACCTTCGTCTCCAGCGCTTGCAATTCGGCATCAAAAGCTTGTCGCGTCGTCATATTCTCCTAATTATACCTAATCAAGGATATTGGGGATGCTTGCGTCAAGTATCCCATATGTAGGGTGCTTCTAATCTAACTAAGGAGCCTGTGCCTGAAGGTTCCGTGCTGGTGAAAATGCCTGTATCAACCGATAATTGAGGCGGTATGAGCCAAACGGAGGTTCTGGAGTTAGGGCGTCAGGCGCTCGTGGTTGCCCTGCAGGTGAGCATGCCCCTGTTGCTCGCAGCGCTGGTTGTGGGTTTGTTGGTCAGCGTCTTCCAAGCGGTGACCCAGATACAGGAGATGACCTTGCAGTTCATTCCCAAGATGATTGCAGTCGCGCTGGTGTTTCTGGCGATGGGGGGATGGATGCTCACTCAGATGGTGGAGTTCACCAAGCGGGTACTGATGAACCTCCCTCCGGGGTAGACCGATGGCGTTGGATACACAGTGGTTCTGGGCGTTTTTGGTGGTGTTCGTGCGGGCGTCGGGTATGGCGATGGTGGCGCCCGTGTTCGGCACGCGTACCGTTCCAGTGCCCGTGCGAGTCGGTCTGTGTGCGGTGATTGCGCTGGGTGTCGCCCCGCTCATCCAGACCCGTGTGGGCGACCCACCTACCGAATGGGTGAATCTGTTCACCCGCTTGGTCGCGGAAGTGCTGTTCGGGTTGTTGATGGGATATGGGGTGAGCCTGATTATCAACACGGCGGTGATGGCAGGCGAGTTTTTGGATGCCATGATGGGGTTCAGCATTATGCAGGTGATGAACCCGCTTTCGGCGTTCCCCACTTCCATTATGGCGCAGTTTCACTACTTGCTGGCGATGGTGCTGTTTGCGGTTGTGAACGGTCATCACTTGCTGTTGCTGGCGTTGGTGCGCAGTTTTGAGCTGGGCAGTGAACTGGGCACCCTGACCCAGTGGTCTGATGCTTCGCTGATGATGGGCGTGCGCATGGGAGGGGAACTGTTGCTTTTGTGCTTGCAGATCGCAGCGCCTGCAGGGGGCGTGTTGCTGGTCGTGGATTCGGCGATGGCGGCAGTCTCGCGGGCGGTTCCTCAGGTGCCCGTGTGGCTGATCGGGATGCCTGCCAAGATTGCTGTTGGACTGGTCGCTTTGGGCGCAAGCCTGCCCGCGATGGTCGGTATCACCAACCGAATGACGGAGATGAGCTTGCGGTTCTTAGAAAACTGCCTGCGCTTGGTAGGTGTCTGACACCCTAAGTCCAAAGGGGGGCAACACGCCCCCCCTCTGGCATTATTTCTCAAACGACCCCAGCGCAAATCCCCTCACACACTCATCGGATAGCGCAGGATGGCGCTGACCCCCTTGATAAGGGCGTTGCTGTCTTGATTGCGGACTGCCTCCACTTGGGCACCCTGTTCCAAGGCACGCTCCAGCAAGGTGTCCACAATATCGGGGAGCCACCAGACCTCATCGGTGCCTTCGGGGGCGTCCGCCTCGCTCAAGCCGAGACTTCCCGACGGATAGAACACACAACCGGGCTGGGTGAACTCGGTATCGTACAGCAGGACACGCACGTTGCCCCATTCTATCGCTTGAAGCACGGCTTCTATCCCCAGCGCACCGAGCTGAGGCATGCTCTCGTTGAGCTCCTGAAGCAGGCGCGCCTCCTGCTCGCGGTCAATCTCTGTCAAGCGGTCTAAGACGTGCTCATACAGTTCGTTAAGGGGCATCTTGTCGTGGGCTTTGATGCGCCCCGCGTAGGTTCGGCGCACATAGTCGTGCAAGTAGGTGGGGAACAGGTTAGCGAACTCGTCGGGCATGCCCACTAACAAGCGGTCGTACGGGTGGGTGGTTCGGAGGGTGCGCAGGGCTTCGGCAATCTGGCGCAGGTGTTGTTGCTGTTCGTGCGCCTTGAGCATCTGTACATTGCGCTCGCCCATCCCGTGTACCGCTCGGAAGCCACCGGGAGTGCGCACCCCATGCACGCCGGGCGGTAGCACCTCACGGTCGCGTATCGTCTGGAACGCTTCCAGCTCGCGTATGCCCTCAATATCCACTTGATAGAAACGGGCGTCCCGCGTGTCAAACACCACGACCAGATTCACGCCGAAATCGGCTTCTACTGCGAACAACCGGCGCACATAGGGGGTCTTGTCCACCACCAGCGTGTTGCGCTCTACATACGGCAGAGGCACCGCTTGAAACATCCCTTCGCCTGAGCAGGCAAAGAGCGCTATCCCACGCATCGGGAGCGAGTTCTCGCCCAGCAGATGGCTCGGCTCCTCCATATACGACTCGAACTTCTTGAAATCGTCTTCTATTGACTTGCGCACCTCAGCCGAGGTAGGGTGGTCGTCCAGCCAGTGCTGAAGCTGGTTCACCATGGTTTTCAGGCGAATTCGGTACTTGGGCGGGCGCGTGGCGCGCTCTTGAGGCGAGAGGCTCAAGTAAAGCGAACTCACGAGATATTTCTCGGAACGGAAGTCCAGTAAGGTCTTGATGGTATTTTGCATAGTCAACCTCCCGTACTCATAAGGATACCCGACGGGGTCTACGCCGATTGTTGCCCTCCCTCTCCCAAGGCTTTGGGAGAGGGAGGGAGCTATTATTGGTTCCCCACGCTTGCGGGGGGAACCTAAAGGAGGGGGGGTAGAAACCTTGACAGGGGTACATTACTTGAGTTCACAATCCTGCAACCCGCCCCTATTTTGACGCCCCTTCGTTAGCCCCACGCCCCCTTTTGTCATTCTGAGCGAAGCGAAGAATCGCAGTGCCATCCAAAGCCCAGACCCTTCGCTGACGCTCAGGGTGACAAGTGGGTGAACTGTCATTCTGAGCGAAGCGAAGAATCGCAGTGCCACCCAAAGCCCAGACCCTTCGCTGACGCTCAGGGTGACAAGTGGGTGAACTGTCATTCTGAGCGAAGCGAAGAATCTCG
>CAKZQI010000284.1 GCA_937139515.1 uncultured Armatimonadota bacterium
ACTGCGAATGACAGGGAGGGGACTGCGAATGACAGGGAGGGGACTGCGAATGACAGGGAGGGGATTGGGAATGACAGTTGGGGCTTTGTGGCTCAAAGCGGGGTTTGAAAGTTGGGCAGGGCAGGTAGGATGTTGAACCTTAGTGATTGACCCTTGTCAGGAGGGTTGGGATGGGTGAGGGCTATACAGGCAACATATCCGAGCCACAAGTGCAGGCGTCCCGCCTGCACTCCCAGCATTTTTTACTCCCCTCCACACAGGTATACTTGCAGTGAACTGCCATGACAGGGAATGTTCTGGCAACGCGTTACGAGCTGTTGGAGCAGATAGCGGAAGGACTCTTGTTCAGTCTCTATCGGGCACGCGACTTGGCGCGTGGGCGCGTGGTGACAGTGAAGGTGGTGCGTGCGCCCTATCACAAGAACGCCGCCCTGCTAGAGGCGTTGGAACAGGTGGTGCGTGCCCGTCAACAGATTCGCCATCCGAACCTGCCTGAGCTGTACGAGCTGGTGCGCGACGAGGAGACGGTGTTCTTGGTCGAAGAGTTCATTCGGGCGCTGGACTTAGCGACTCGCATTCGTCGCACCGCGCCCTTCACCGTGCCGATTGCGGTGGAGATTATGATTGGCATTGTGGAGGGGCTGGTAGCGGTGCATCAGGCGGGTTTGGTGCATGGCGATGTGCGCCCTGCGAATGTGCTAGTGGGGTCGGAGTGGCATGTGTGGCTGAATGGGGTGGGGATGCGTGCGGTGTACCGTGCCGAACCGCTCCTGCTCACGGCGCACGAGGCGCGCTCGGTAGGCTACACCGCGCCTGAGCTGTTTCGTGGGGGCGCGCCCAGCACCGCCAGCGACCTGTATGCCTGCGGGGTCCTTTTCTACGAGATGCTCACGGGCGCGCTCCCCTTCATAGGCGATACGCCCGTGCTGACCGCCGAGGCGCACCTGAACGAGCCTATCCCCTCCGCGCGCCAGCGCAATCCCGCTGTCCCGCGCACAGTGGAGGGCATCATCGCCAAGTGCCTGCAAAAAGAGCCGAGCCAACGCTACGAAAGCGCGCTCAAACTGCTCAACGACCTAAAAGCGGTGCGCGATGCCCTGCGCTTTGGCAAACCGCTCGGTTGGTCACCGATTGACCTGCCCCCTTCCGAGAACCCGCTCACGGTGTCGGGCGACCTGTTTGCACGCCCCGCCACAACTCCGCCCCCCGTTTCCAAGCCGTCCCCGCGCCTGAAGGACGATGCGGAAGAAGACGACATCCCGCGCTGGTTGCGTACCCTGCTGAGGGTGATGTTCGCGCTGGTGGTGGTGGCAATCGTGGTGGGTGTGGCGGGTTGGTTGGCGCTACAATCGGCTCCTCAAGACCGCCCTGTGCCCCCCGTGGTGGGCAAGGAACTCCATGAGGTGAACCGCCTGTTGACCGAGATGGGTTTCGAACCCGAAGTGCGCCAAGAGGGCTACAGCGAGCAGTATCCGCCCGGCGTGGTCTACTCGGTGAGTCCTCCCGAAGGGCGCGTAATCCCCAAAGGGAGCAAGGTGTACCTCTGGGTGAGCCGTGGCTCGCGCTTTGCGGTGGTGCCCGATGTCAACAACAAGCCCGAGTCGCAAGCGCGTGCCGAGTTGGAGCGCGCTGGTCTGTCGGTGATGGACACAAATGAAGAGCGCACCAGCACTTCCGTCCCGCTGGGTTTTGTGATTGCTACTGTGCCGCCCGCTGGGGCACGAATAGACCGCTCACAATCGGTGAAGCTGATTGTCAGTATCGGTCAAGGCGAGACACCGCCACCGTCAGCCCCCACTCCACCCCCTGCCAACCAAGCCACCCAGCGCGAGTTCGTCGTCAAGGTAGACCTGCGTGACCAGCCTGACCGCCAGGTGCGCATTGAGGTGGAGGACGCCAACGGCAGGCGCGTGGTGCTTGACGAGCGCAAGGCGGGTGGCAGTCTGTACGAGATTCCGATTACGGCACAGGGTTCGCCCGTGCGCATCCGCATCTATGTGGACGACCAACTGGTGCAGGAGATGAGCCAATGAGCCAGACGGCTCCGATAATCGCGCCCTCGATTCTCTCTGCCGACTTCGGCATCATGCGCGAGACGGTTCAAGCGCTTGAGCAGGCGGGCGCCGATTGGGTGCATTTTGATGTAATGGATGGGCATTTCGTGCCGAACTTGACCTTCGGCGCGCCGATGGTGTCCGCCCTGCGCCCTTATTGCAGTCTGCCGTTCGATGTGCATCTGATGATAGAGCGTCCCGAACAGCTCATTCCTGCCTTTGCCGAGGCGGGGGCGAACCTGATTACCGTGCATGCGGAGGCGTGTGTGCACCTGCATCGGGTCATTCAGCAAATCAAGGAGCGGGGGTGTGGCGCAGGGGTCGCCCTGAACCCCCACACGCCGTTGGTGATGGTGGAAGCCCTCCTCGCGGACATAGACCTGCTACTCATCATGACGGTCAACCCTGGTTTTGGCGGTCAGGAGTTCATCGAGGGCATGCTCCCGAAGGTGGCGCAAGCGTCCACACTGTTGAAAGCGAGTCGCAGTTCGGCTCTGCTCTCGGTGGATGGGGGCGTATCGCCCGAGAACGCACGCCGATTGGTGGAAGCGGGGGCACAGGTGTTGGTCGCAGGCTCCAGTGTGTTCGGCGCGCCCAGCGTAGCGCAAGGGATTGACGCGCTCCGACGCTCAGCGCTCACGCCTACCTACACAGCCTGATGAGACGCATATCGTATCGTGCTTGGATGACGATTCTGCTGGGGCTACTGGTGGCGATGGTTCCGCTCGCCATCGTGCTGATGCGTCAACTGCCCGAAGAGGGCGTTGAGGCGAAACGGCTCTGGCTTCGGTGGGCGGGGGTGTACCTGCTGGTGGTGCTGGGCGTGCTGGTCGCTCTGGTGTGGGTGGTGCTGAAAGAGGTGCGCCAATCGCTGGAGCAGTTCCGCAAAGCGCACCGTGAGGCGTTTGACCAAGTCACCCAACAGATACGCGAAGAGTACCGCCGAAAGCGCGAACGCACTTCGCGCAACGGGCGGAATGGGCAGTCTTAGACTTGGGCGAAGCGTGCGATGCTAATCTCCGCGGCGAGCCTCCCTGCAACTTCACGGAACGCCTGCGCCTGAGCCGACTCGGGCGCCGAGAGCAAGGCAGGCAGACCTTGGTCGCTCGAACGGCTCACGACGGGGTCTAACGGCACCGACCCCAAGAACGGCACGCCTAACCGCTGGGCGAACACATGCGCTCCTGGTCCGGGGAAAATCGCCGTCCGCTCGCCACAACATGGGCACACGAACTCCGCCATGTTCTCCACCACACCCAAAATCGGCGCGTTCAGCCGACGGAACAGGGCGACCGACTTGCCTGCGATAGTGGCAGCGACCTCCTGCGGGGTCATCACAATCACCACCCCGGTCAGCGGGACGGTCTGGGCGGTGGTCATCGGCGCGTCGCCCGTGCCCGGCGGTAAATCCACCAGCAGGTAGTCCAGTTCGCCCCAGCGCACATCGGCAAAGAGCTGGCGTACCGTGCCTGCGACAATCGGACCGCGCCACATCGCTGCTTGGTCTTCCTCCAGCAAAAAGCCCAGCGACATCACCGAGATACCGTAGCGTCGGATGGGGATGAGCTGGTTCGACTCCACCAGGGGCTTCTCGCCTTGACAGCCGAGCATCTTCGGGATGCTGGGACCGTAGATATCGGCGTCCAGCAGTCCGACCTTGGCGCCCGCTTGCGCTAAGGCGACCGCAAGGTTCACCGAGACCGTGGACTTGCCTACCCCGCCTTTGCCACTGGCGATAGCGACCACATGTTTCACGCCGGGCAGAAGGTCTTGGGGGTCAATCTGGCGGGTGCGCACTTGGGCGGTCATCTCCACATTCACGCTACGCACGCCAGGCAACGAGGCAATCAGCCGTTCGGCTTCCGCCTTCATTTGGTCTTTCACGGGGCAGGCGGGCGTGGTGAGTTCAATCACCGTTTTTACCGCCCCATCACAAATCACGACATCCTTCACAAACCCTAACGAAACAATATCGCGGTGCAGGTCGGGGTCGATAATCTGGCTTAGGGCATCCAATACTTGGTCTCGGGTCGGCATAGTCGTCTCCTGATGCTTAGCGTGGCTAAATTGTACCCTAGATGTGTGAGGGGGACAAATCTGTTCTCGTTTCGCCCAGGATGACGAGTGGGGATTCCAGCTCGCAAGCAGGCTTTCATAAATCCTGCTTCACAGGGCAGTGAGCAGTCGGGTAGTCGGAATGCCCACCCTGAGCGAAGCGAAGGGTTTGTGTTGGGGGTTCTTTGAGATTCTTCGCTGCGCTCAGAATGACAGAAAGGGGCGCCCCACGAAAAGCGATGGGGGCGGAACGCCCGCAAACCCAGCATTTTTCAAACACCCTCAGCCCTATGTCAAGAACGACAAAATCTGGTTCTGTCCTTCTGAGTCGCGTCCCAGTGTGTGGGAGCAGGATGGCTTCAGCACGGGCGACCCCTCCTATCGTGGAGCGGGAACCTCGTACGCTTACAAGTCTATATTTGTGAAGTCTGAATACACGGAGGCTCCCGAAGGCTCTCCATTTCCCCCGAGTGTCCCCTGATAAGGGTACATCTCTTGAGTTCAAAATTATGCCAACCCGCCCATATTTTGACAGTCTTCGTTAGCTCCTTCGCCCCCAACTGTCATTCTGAGCGAAGCAAAGAATCTCAACGAAACCCAAGCAGAGACCCTTCGCTTCGCTCAGGGTGACAGGATGGGCATTGCGGGTTGAACGGAAGCTCGCTGTTCGGTGCTTCAGTCTGCGTCTAAAAGTGGCAGGCGTTTTCAAACTTGAACTCAGAAGATGTACCCCTATCAGCCGAGTGTCCCCCCGCATGCTTCAAAAAAACAGATGGACTGAGGGGCTCTACTCACCCCCAGCAGGTATACTTTTCTGCCATGAGCGCAGGAGAGCGGTTCCCGAAGCGTCGTCAGTTCGGCTTTGAGACGCGCATGCTCCACGCAGGACATGTCCCTGACCCTCACACAGGAGCGCGCGCCGTGCCTATCTATCAGACCACTTCGTATGTGTTCTACGACCCCGACTACGCGGCGCAGTTGTTTGAGCTTAAGCAGTACGGCAACATCTACACCCGCATCAACAACCCCACGACCGCTGTGCTGGAGGAGCGTGTCGCTTCGTTGGAGGGTGGCACGGGGGCGGTCGCCACAGCGAGCGGGATGTCGGCACAGTTCCTGACCTTCTTTGCCCTGCTGGAGCCGGGCGATGAGGTCGTCGCCTCGAGCCACCTCTATGGCGGAACCGTCACCCAGTTCGTGCATACCTTCAAGAAGTTGGGGGTGAAGGTGCATCTGGTGGAGCCTCACGATTGGGACGGCTGGGAGCGCGCCATCACACCGCGTACGCGCACCCTCTATGGCGAAACGGTCGGCAACCCCAGCGGGAGCGTGTTGGACATAGAGCGCCTCGCTCAGCTGGCAGACGCCCACAAAATCCCGCTGATTGTGGACAACACTTTCGCCACGCCTTACCTCTGCCGACCGATTGAGTGGGGCGCCACGATTGTGCTCCACTCCGCCACCAAGTTCTTGGGCGGGCACGGCAACTCCATCGCGGGGATTGTGTCCGAATCGGGCAAGTTTGACTACAGCCACTTCCCGACGATTGCGAACCCCTCGCCCGCTTATCATAACCTGCGGTTCTACGACACTTTCGGGCACTACGGTTTCCTGATGAAGGTGCGTGCGGAAGCCCTGCGGGATGTGGGCGCCTGTTTGTCCCCCTTCAACGCTTTCTTGATTTTGCAAGGCATAGAGACCCTCTCGGTGCGAATGGAGCGCCATGTGCAAAACGCCTTAGGTATCGCTCAGTTCTTGAAGCAACATCCGCGCGTGGCGTGGGTCTCTTACGCAGGTCTGCCTGACCACCCTGACCATGCTTTGGCGCAGAAGTATCTGCAGGGCAAGCCGGGCGCCGTCTTCTCGTTCGGAATCAAAAGCAACGGCATCGACCCGCGCGAGGCAGGCAAACGCTTCATCCAGAACCTCCAACTCTTCTCGCACTTGGCGAATGTGGGCGATGTGCGAAGTCTGGTCATCCACCCCGCCTCAACGACCCACCAGCAACTCTCGGACGAAGAACTCCGCCAAGCAGGGATTGGTCCTGAGATGATACGGCTCTCCATCGGGCTGGAGACGCTGGACGACCTGCTGTGGGACTTAGACCAAGCCCTGTGGGCGATAGACAAGGAGAAATAAGCGATGTATGAGCCGATTGCCTGCGAAATCACGCTAAATACCATTCTGCCCCCTGAGCTGAGGGCACGCTATCAAGATGTGGACACCATTCGGGAGGTTTTGCGCAACGCCCGCACGATTGCCATCGTGGGGATGTCCACCGACCGCTACAAGGCGAGCAACATGGTGGGCGCCTACTTGCAGTACGAAGGCTATCGGGTCATCCCTGTGAACCCCTCCGCCGAGGAGATTCTGGGCGAGCGGTGCTACCCCGACCTGTTGAGCGTCCCCGACCCTGTGGATGTGGTGGACATCTTTCGCCCCGCCCGCGAATGCGTGCCGATTGTGGAGCAGGCAATCCAGAAGGGCGCGTGGTGCGTGTGGTTCCAGTTGCGCATCGTGAACTTGGAGTCGGCGGAACTCGCCGAACGCGCCGGGCTGAAGGTGATTGTAGACCGCTGTATCAAGATGGAACACGGGCGCTACGGCGGGGGCTTGCACTGGTACGGCGCCAACACCGAGATTATCTCCGCACGACGCCGCCGATAGGTCGGCAGGAATCTTGCCGAACTGCCTGAAGCAGTTGGCTTGTGCAGACCGTGTTCCAGACCGACCTTCCGCTTCCGTTGCACTCGCGGGGCAAGGTGCGCGATACCTATGTGTGTGGCGACCACCTGCTGATGATTGCCACTGACCGTCTCTCGGCGTTTGATGTGGTGTTCCCCACGCCTATCCCTGACAAGGGGCGCATCCTGACCGCACTCAGCGCATTCTGGTTCCGAATGTTGGAGCCAATCCAGCCCCACCACCTGCTCAGCACTGACTGGGAGGTGATTGCGGACGCGCTCCGTTCGGCGGGGATTGCCGACCCCAACCCCTTCCGCCCGATATTAGAGGGGCGTACGATGCTGGTATGTCGTGCCCAACCGTTGCCGATCGAGTGCGTCGTGCGGGGCTATATCGCAGGCTCGCTCTGGAAAGAGTATCGCCAAGCTGGGGGCGAACAGAAGCCCGTGGTGCTCCACGACTTGGAACTGCCCGCAGGCCTGCGCAAGGCAGATGCCCTGCCCGAACCGCTCTTCACCCCAGCCACCAAAGCACAGACGGGGCACGACGAGAACATCTCGTTCCAGCAAGCATGCGAACTGGTAGGGGCGGAGCGCGCCGAGCGGTTGCGCTCCATCAGCCTCACGCTTTATCGGCACGCTTCTGAGTATGCCCGTGCGCGAGGGGTGATTCTTGCCGACACCAAGTTCGAGTTTGGGGTGGACGCTTTAGGCAACCTGCTCTGGATTGACGAGGCGCTCACACCCGACTCATCCCGCTTCTGGGACGCCGAGCAGTACGCGCCGGGCAAGCCGCAGCCCAGCTTTGATAAGCAGTTCGTGCGTGATTATCTGGAGACAACCGGGTGGAACAAGCAACCCCCCGCGCCCGAACTCCCCCCTGCCATCGTGGAGCAGACCCGCGCCCGATACCGTGAGGCGTATCGTAGGATTGTTGGCTCAGAGGTAGGAAGATAAAATCACTAAACGTCAACTTCTCGGCTGAGGTGAGGGCAGAAACTCTGACTTGAAACCACAGTACAGACGCTCCCACACTTACTCCAGTGCGGTATAATCCACACGAGAGTAGCATACGATGGTGGCTACCACTGTTGGGCGGATGACGCTCGCTCAGTTTTTGGCACTGCCCGAGCACGGAACAGCTCAGGGCAAGTGGGAGCTGGTGCTTGGGGAGGTGCGTGAGATGCCTCGTCCAACCCCGCGACACAACCAGTTGGCGCTTGGATTGGGGGCGCGCCTGCTGAACCACCTGCAAGCGAAGGGGTTGGGCGCCCTGTTCCCCGACACGCTGATTGTGCTGGATGAGGCGAACGAAGTCGCCGTTGCACCTGACCTCGCCTTCTTCTCAACCGAACGCCTGGCAGAAGCACGCATCGAGCAAGCCATCTATGGTGTGCCCGACCTCGTCGTAGAAATCCTCAGCCCCAGCACACGCCAGTACGACCGAGGCGAGAAGTTGGCGCTGTATCACCAAGCGCAGGTGGAGTGGGCGTGGCTTATTGAACTGGAGCCACTGATGGTGGAAGAGTTCCACTGGAGCGAGCAAGGCTATGTGCTGACCCAAGTCGTACCAGGCAACCATCCGTTCACTCCCAAGCGGTTCCCCGAACTGAACCTCACCTTAGCGAGCCTCTGAAGCAACACACAAGGTACAATACCCGCGTCTATGAAAATGCTCGTTCTGATTAGCACCCTTACGGTGGCATGTGGGATGTTGGTGGCGCTGTTGTGGCTGTCTGCGCGCCCTCAGTCCCAACTCGCAACCGCTCAGGAGAGTCCAACGATGGAAGGTAGAGTAAACGCGCCCGATTTCCCCGAAGGTCTCCAGTGGCTCAATACCGACCGCCCCCTCAGCCTGCGCGAACTGCGCGGGAAGGTCGTCCTGCTGGATTTCTGGACCTACTGCTGTATCAACTGTATGCATATCTTGCCCGACCTGAAGAAACTGGAACGCAAATACGCCAACGAGCTGGTGGTGATTGGCGTCCACTCGGCGAAGTTTTTCGGCGAGCAGGAGACTGAGAACATCCGCCAAGCGATTCTGCGCTACGAGATTGAACACCCTGTGGTGAACGACAACCAGATGACTGTCTGGAGCCAGTACGCTGTGCGTGCGTGGCCCACCCTCGTGCTAATCGACCCGCAGGGCAAAATTGTAGGCTATCACTCTGGCGAGGGCATCTACGAGATTTTTGACCAAGCGATTAGCAAGGTGATTGCGACCGCCGAGGCGCGCGGGCAGTTAGACCGAACGCCCCTGCACTTCAAGCTGGAACGCGCACGCAAACCCCGCACGGTGCTGAACTTCCCCGGCAAGGTCTATGCCGATGAGAAGACCCAGCGGCTCTTCATCGCCGACTCGAACCACCACCGAATTATCGTGGTGTCGCTCAAAGACAACTCGGTAGAGATGGTTATCGGCTCAGGTCAGGCGGGGATGGACGACGGGAGCTTTGAGAAGGCGACCTTCCGCAACCCTCAGGGGATGGCGTTTGACCCTGCCACCGAGACGCTTTATATCGCCGACACCGACAATCACGCTATCCGCAAGGCAGGCCTGAAGGCGCGCACCGTCACCACCATCGGGGGCACGGGTGAGCAGAGCCGTGTGTATCCTCCGCGTGCGGGTAGGGGACGCGAAACGGCACTCAACTCGCCGTGGGATGTGCTCCTGCACAACGGCACGCTCTATATCGCGATGGCAGGCTCGCACCAGCTATGGCGGATGAACCCCACCACGCTGGAGTTGGAGCCGCACGCAGGTACGGGGCGCGAAGCCTGCTACGATGCTCCCCATGCTCTTTGCGCCTTAGCCCAACCCTCTGGGCTGGCGACCGACGGCAAGAAGCTCTACTTCGCCGACAGTGAGGTCTCGTGTATCCGCTCGGCAGACCTGACCCCTGAAGGACGCGTGGACACAGTTGTCGGAGGCGACCTGTTTGAGTTCGGCGACCGCGATGGGGTCGGGCGCGAAGCGCGCCTGCAACACCCGCTCGGCGTGGTGTATGCTGAAGGCGCGCTCTATGTGGCAGACACCTACAACAACAAAATCAAGCGTATTGACCCCACACGAGGCGAAATCCGTACCTTCTTGGGCACGGGCGAGGAAGGTGCACGCGATGGCGAACGCCCCACTTTTGATGAACCCGGCGGGATCACCTATGCTAACGGCAAACTCTACATCGCCGACACGAACAACCACCTGATTCGCATCGCAGACCTCAAAACCCGCCGAGTGGCGACGCTGGTGATACGCGGGCTGGAGGCGATCAAGCCGCCTGCCCCCGCGCCGATTACCTTGACAGAGCGTCCTGAACTCGCAGTTGGGAGTGCGAACCCCACTGTGAACTTGCGTATCCAGCTTCCTGAGGGGCACAAACTGAACCCCCAGGCGCGCTCTCAGGTGCGTGTGGTCGTCTCGGGCGGTACAGTGGACGGCAAGCGCGAAGCAGTTTATGACCTGAAGCGCACCGAGCTGAGCCTTCCGCTCCAGCTGAGTGCCGACACTGCCGAGTTGGAACTGCACCTGCTGGTCTACCACTGCCAAGAGGAGCAAGAGGCACTCTGCTACTACCACGAGTCGCACTGGCGTCAACCAGTGCGGCGCGTAGAGGGCGCTCCTGCCTCCATCTCGCTGAATCTGCCCATTCAGAAGCCATAATCGGGGAATTTGGGCGCCGTGCCCTTGCAAACGCCCAAATTCTGTGGTATAATAAGGGCAGTGATAATATGGGTATTTGGCACAAAAGTTGCTACTGCTCATATGGAGTATCCATCCGCCCGGATACTCCCACGGAAAAGGAGGATAGACGATGCGAAGAAATGTTTTGGCTGTTACACTGGCAGTTGCAATCTCTGCCATTGCGCACGCTGGCTGGAATGTGACGATTGTTCAGAGCACTGGACAGCTCAATCCCGGTACCGTGTCGGTGAGTGTCCCGGCAACTGTGATTACCAACCCGCTCCCCCAAGTGACCTTCCTAACAGCTGCGGCGACGCCCAACCCCATCTTGGTTGGCAACGGCACCAGCTTCACCAACGGCTCGTTCAACGGAATCTACACCATCGCCTACAACCCTGGTGTTGGACCCAATCTGACAGGCTTCAACTTCGTGATTGCGGGGTTCGTGCAGGGTAATGCATCTATCGCCTGGTTCAAGAAAGTCGTGCGCAACTCGGACAACGTGATTATTTACGACCGCAACGGCTCGATCAGAGGTTCGGGCTTCGGTGGAACCGATGGTTCCTTCAGCATCGTGCTGAACGAGACCCTGAGCACGCCTGCAAACGATGTGACGGTCTACGAGAGCTTCACGCTGTTTGTGACGGGTGCTCCGGGCGCTTCCACCGCAGCGCTTCTGCTGGTGGAGCAAGATTGGGTACCCGAGCCTGCCAGCATGCTGGTGCTCGGTTCAGGTCTTGCGGGTCTGTTGGCACTGCGCCGACGCAACCGCAACTAAAGCAAGAGCCGCACTGGCTCAGAGCATTCACGGGGCTGAGTTAAGACTTAGCCCCTCTTTTGCGTATAATTAGGGTGATGGCTCAACCCAATGCGCCCCACTGGCTTCTTTGGGATGGTGAGTGCGATTTCTGTGCGTGGTCGGTCGCACGCATTCGGCAACGCGACCAGCGAGGGATGTTCCGTATTGTGCCGTTCCAAATCGCGCCACCAGAAGTCCTACAAAGGGTGAACCCCAATAACCTCTTGCGGGGCGTGCATGTGATTACCAACGAGGGGCGCGTCTATCGGGCGGGGCGTGCGGTGCTGTTCATAATGGAACAACTTGGCAACCGCTTCTTGGCGCGCCTTCTGATGCGCGCCCCGTTTGTGTGGCTTGTGGAGCTGGGGTATTGGATAGTTGCCCGCAACCGCAAGCGGATTAGCCGCTGGCTGAAACTCTCAGGTCAGGAGTGTCCCCGATGAACGACCGCAACTGGCGTCCTGTGCTGAGCATGCGTTGGAAACACCTGCTGTTTGTGCACTGGCGCGCTCCCGTGCAGGCTCTGCGTCCGCTAATCCCGCCCGTGCTGGAGATAGACACCTACGACGGCTCGGCGTGGGTGGGGTTCGTGCCCTTCGTGATGCAGGCGGTACGCCCCGTGTGGCTTCCTCCTATTCCTCGCCTACTTGATTTCCCCGAAGCGAATGTGCGCACCTATGTGCGTCTCGGTGCCCAACGGGGGGTGTGGTTCTTTAGTTTGGATGCCCAGCATCGCTTGGGCGTGTGGGTCGCACGACGGTACTGGAGCCTCCCCTACTACTATGCCCACATGCACTGGAGCCGAACTGCCCCAAACACCTTCGAGTACACGGTAGAGCGACGAGATAAACACTCACCACGAGGCTATGCCCAACTCCAGTACCAGATTAAAGGCACGCCTGCCGAGACCGAACCAGGCAGTTTGGAACATTTTCTGGTGGAGCGCTACACCCTGTTCACAGGAACTCCCCGAAAACTCTATCGGGCGGAGGTGGCGCACCTGCCCTACGAAATTCAGCCCGCAACCCTACTTCACTTGGAGCAGAATCTTGTTGAGTTAGCGGGTATCCCCTTGGTCGGGGAAGAGCCGATTGCGTTCTATGCGCCGGGCTTTGGCGTGTTGGCGTCCGCCCTAAGAGACGCTGTGCAGTCCGACTATTCTGGGGACACTGCCCGAACCCGCTTCTAATCGGGTAGAATATTGTTGATGAACCGTCAACAGCCTGTACCAGCGATGGGGCAGGTCTGGCGAAAAGTACGCCTGTTTCTGGAAGCGATTAAGTTTGAACATACGGTCTTCGCGCTCCCGTTTGCCCTGATGGGAGTGCTTTTCGCCAGCCCCGCCATGCCAGAGGCACGCGCGTTGGGCTGGATTTTGGTGGCGATGGTCTCGGCACGCACCTCGGCGATGGCGTTCAATCGGATTGCCGATTTGCGATACGATGCGCTCAACCCCCGCACGCGTACTCGTGCCCTGCCCGCTGGGTTGCTTACCGTTCAGCAGATGGCAATTGCGCTTATCCTCTCGAACCTGCTCTTCCTCTACTCGGCGTGGCAACTCAACTGGCTCTGCTTTGTGCTTAGCCCTGTGGCGCTGTTCGTGATTCTGTTTTATTCTTATACCAAGCGTTTTACGCCCCTCTCACACTACTGGCTGGGGCTGTCGCTGGGGATTGCACCCTCCGCCACTTGGATTGCAGTTCGGGGCACTCTGGAACTGCCTCCGCTATTCCTGACGCTCGGTGTGGCGCTGTGGGTCGCAGGGTTTGATATCCTGTACAGTCTGCAAGATTACGAGTTCGACCGCGCTCACGGTCTGCGAAGCCTACCCGAGACGCTGGGCAAGGCGGGCGCAATCAGCGTCTCGCGCCTCTCGCACGCTTTGTGTATCGTCTGTTTCGGTGCGTTCGGCTGGGTGATGGGCGCGGGCTGGGTGTACTATTTGGGGGTGTCCTTGGCAGGTCTGGCGCTCGCCTACGAGCAGTCGCTGGTGAAGCCTGACGACCTCAGTAAGCTCAATCTCGCCTTCTTCACGATGAACGGCTATGTGAGTATCGGGCTGTTCGGCTTCAGCCTACTGGATAGGGTGCTGGGATGAGTGGGCGACGCTTTATGGTGGGCAGTGTGCCCTATCTGAATGCGGTGCCCCTCACTCGCTGGCTGGAGACCGAGCAGGGGCGCACTTACGCGGAAGTTCGGTATGCGCCTCCCTCTCAGCTGGCGCGCCTGCTGGAAGCCCGTGAGATTGATGTGGCGCTGGTCTCCACCGCTGAGCATTTTCGACGTCCCGAAACAGTGTTCATACCGGGACTTGCAATCGCCTCTTTCGGGGAGGTGCTGAGTGTGCGCCTGTTCAGCCGAGTGCCGATTGCCCAAATCCGCTCGGTTGCGCTGGACACCAGCTCCCTCACTTCTTCGGCTCTGGTACAGATTCTGCTTCGCAAGGTTTATCAGATAGAGCCGACCTATCGCCCGATGTCCCCAGATTTAGTCTCTATGCTCGCCGAGTGCGACAGCGCACTGTTGATTGGGGACAAGGGAATGCTGGCGTTGGAGAACCTCACCCCCCCGCCCCCCCTCTCCGCAAGTAGAGAGGGGGGAGTACCAAGTTCCCCCTCTCCGTTTACGGAGAGGGGGTTAGGGGGTGAGGTCAAACTCGCAGTTTCGGGAGAGGGGTCGGGGGTGAGGGCGAACTTAGAGAACCTCACCCCCCCGCCCCCCCTCTCCGCAAGCAGAGAGGGGGGAGTACCAAGTTCCCCCTCTCCGTTTACGGAGAGGGGGTTAGGGGGTGAGGTTAAGCCTGAAACCCTCACCGTACTGGACTTAGGAGCGGAATGGACACGCTGGACAGGGCTACCCTTTGTGTGGGCGGTGTGGCTAACGAACCCCGAAGCCGGCCAAGAGGCGCTGTCCGAACTGCTCCACCGTGCCTATCAGTGGGGCGAAGCGAATCTGGATACGCTGATTGCCCAATCTGCAGAGCAGATGCGTATTCCCCAGAGCCTGTGCGAGCGCTACCTGCGCCAAGTGATGGTCTATCGCATCGACGCACGCTTCCTGCAAGGTCTGGAGCGGTTCCGCCAAGAGTGGAGCCAACTCTCTTTCGCCGAACTAAACTGAATCGGGTATCCTATGTTTGTAAGCGAAGATGCATAGGTCAATGGAGGAACCCGAATGAGTGACAAGGAGATCATCCCCTACCGCCCGGGACTGGAGGGCGTGACGGCAGGGATTACTGCGATTTCGGATGTAATCGGTGCCGAAAACCGCCTGATTTACCGTGGTTATGACATTCGCGATTTGGCGGAACACTGCGAGTATGAAGAGGTCGCCTACCTCATCCTGTACGGCGACTTACCCACCCAGAGCCAGTTGGAGACCTTCAAGGCACAACTTCGAGCCAGCCAACAGCTTCCTGAAGCGGTGTACCAAACGCTCAAGACCCTCCCGCGCGAGGGCAACCCGATGGCAGCGCTTCAGGTGGGTGTTGCCGCATTGGGCATGCACGACCCGAAAGCGAGCGACAATTCACACGATGTGAACATGCAAAAAGCCATCCGCCTGATAGCTAGCATGCCCACCCTTGTTGCCAACAGTTATCGAATCCTGCAGGGGCAGGAACCTGTGTCGCCCCACCCCGACCTTGACTTGGCGGGCAACTTCCTCTACATCCTGTTCGACCGTGAGCCAGAGCCTCTACACGCCCGCTTGATGAACTTAACCTTCATCCTGTACGCCGAGCATGGCTACAACGCCTCCACCTTCACTGCCCGCGTGATTGCTTCCACTTTGGGCGATATCTATTCGGCAGTCACGGGCGCAATTGGTGCCTTGCGCGGTCCTCTGCACGGGGGCGCAAACGAAGCGGCGATGGAAGCCATCCTGGAAATCGGTACTCCTGAAAGCGCCGAATCGTGGCTGATGGAGAAGCTGGCGCAGAAAGCGCGCATCATGGGCTTTGGGCACCGCGAGTACAAGACGGGCGATGTGCGCGCCTTCATCCTCAAACAGCATGTGCGTGAATTGGCGGAACAGGTCGACCGAATGGACCTGTACGAAATCCAGGAGACGATGGAGCGGGTGATGCTCCGCGAGAAGAACCTGTACCCGAATGTGGATTTCCCTGCGGCGGTCGTGTACTACCTGATGGGCATCCCCATACCGCTCTACACGCCGATTTTCGCAGCAGCGCGCATCACCGGCTGGACAGCGCATGTGGTTGAGCAACACGACAACAACCGCCTCATCCGCCCACGAAGCGACTACAACGGAGCGCGCGACCGTGTGTTCAAGCCGATCCGAGAGCGCGGATAGAAAGCCCCTTATCAGAAAGCGTTGTTAGATGGCACGGGTACGGCTTGCCCGTGCCACTGCTTTACTTCCACTCCCCCTCAGGGTTGGGGTATAATCAATTGCTGGCGGATGTGGGGCTGCCGTTTTACGAAAGGGGTGAACTTTTTCGTAAAACGGCAATCTCCCCCTTCCGTTGAACGAGATACAGGAGGTAGCAAGATACGATGTCGCTGACACCAGAACAGAAACAGCAGATTATTGAGGAGTTCAAGCGCCACGAGGGCGACACGGGGTCTCCCGAAGTCCAAATCGCCCTGCTGACCGCACGCATCAACTCGTTGACCGAGCATCTGAAGACCCATCGCAAGGACTTCCACTCGCGCCGTGGGCTGGTGATGTTGGTGGGACAACGCCGTCAGCTGCTGAACTACCTCGCAGACCAAGACATCCAGCGCTACCGCGCCATCGTACAGAAGCTGGGTCTGCGTTCTCAACGCTAAAAGGAGGTTTAACTCATAATGCAAGCACCTTATGTGGTCTCCGCCGAAGTCGGCGGACGCCTTTTGACACTTGAAACAGGGCTATTTGCCAACCAAGCCAGTGCCGCAGTCACGGTACGCTACGGCGACACGGTGGTTCTCGTCACGGCGACGATGAGCCACAAGGCTCGCACCGATATCGATTTCTTCCCGCTCACCGTGGACTTTGAAGAGCGCAAATACGCCGTGGGCAAGATTCCGGGCGGATTCATCAAGCGGGGAGGGCGCCCCTCCGACGAGTCGATTGTGCAGGGGCGTCTCGTTGACCGCTCTATTCGCCCCTTATTCCCGAAAGGGATGCGCAACGATGTGCAGGTCATCGTAATGCCTATCTCGGTCGACTTTGACCATCCCCCTGCCGTGCTGGGGATTATCGGCGCGTCCGCTGCGCTCACGATTTCCCCCATCCCTTGGGATGGACCACTCGGCGCGGTGCGCGTGGGCTATGTCGATGGCGAGTTCATCATCAACCCCAACAGCGAACAGACCGAGCGCTCGGCGATGGAGCTGGTCGTCTCCAGCCGTCCCGACCATATCATGATGATAGAGGCGGACGCCGACCAAATTCCTGAGGAGATAATGCTCCAAGCGCTGGAACTGGCGCACCAAGAAAACCAGAAAGTGATTGCGCTGATCGAGGAGTTCCAGCGCATGGCGGGCAAGCCGAAGGCCGAAGTCACGCTCTACCTCGTCAGTAGCGAGCTGAAAGATGCGGTGAAGGCGTTCGCTGGCGAAACTCTCAAATCGGCGATTCAGAACCCCGATAAGTTGGCACGGGAAGCTGGATTGAGCCAACTCAAAGACGAAATCGTTGCCCAAATGAATATGCCTGCAGACCCCGACTCCCCGCCCCCCTATCAAGGGCGCGAGTTGGAACTGGCGATGGCAGTGGACGAGGTCATCAAGGCGCAGGTGCGCGAGCTCATTTTAGAGGAAGGCAAGCGTCCCGATGGGCGTGCGCCCAGCGAAATCCGCGAGATACGGTGCGCCGTCGGACTGCTCCCCCGAACGCACGGGAGTGGGCTGTTCCAGCGCGGGCAGACCCAAGTGCTGACCACCTGTACGCTGGGTGCGCTCGCCGAAGCCCAAATCTTGGACGCCCTCAGCGAGGAAGAGACCAAGCGGTACATGCACTTCTATAACTTCCCACCCTTCAGCGTGGGCGAAGTGCGTCCCCTGCGCGGCGCAGGTCGGCGTGAGGTTGGACACGGTATGTTAGCCGAGCGCGCCTTAGAACGGGTCATCCCCGCCGAAGAGGAGTTCCCCTACGCCATTCTGCTCTACTCGGAAGTGCTGGAGTCCAACGGCTCCACCTCCATGGCAAGCACCTGCGGAAGCACTCTCGCCTTGATGGATGCGGGCGTGCCCATCAAAGCGCCTGTCGCGGGAATCGCCACCGGGCTGGTCTATGAGAGCGAAGACCGCTATGCCATTCTGACCGACATTCAGGGCATGGAAGACGCAACGGGCGATATGGACTTCAAGGTGGCAGGCACGGAGAACGGTATCACCGCTATCCAACTTGACCTGAAGATACCGGGATTGCCGATGCCGATTATCGCCGAGACTTTACAAAGCGCTCGTGAAGCGCGCCTGTTCATCCTTCAGAAGATGCTGGAGGTCATTCCTGCGCCACGCCCCGAAGTCTCGCCGCGTGCGCCACGCATCTTCGTGATGGAGATTAATCCTGACAAGATTGGCGAGGTCATCGGTCCGGGCGGAAAGACCATCAAGAAAATCAGCGCCGACACGGGCGCCCAAATCCAGATTGAACAGACGGGTAAGGTCTATATCGCCGCGCCGAACGGTGAGGCAGGCGAGATGGCGCGCCAGATGATTGAAGCGCTCACCAAGGAGCTGGCAGTAGGCGAAATCTACACGGGGCGCGTTACCCGCCTGATGTCGCGTGGAGCGTTTGTGGAAGTGTTGCCCGGCAAAGAGGGTCTGGTTGAGCTACGCGAGCTGACCGACCGTCGTGTGAGCCGACCCGACGAGGTGGTCAAGGTAGGGGATATCTTGCGCGTGCGGGTGAAGGAGATTGATAGCCTGGGGCGCGTGAACCTGACTACCCGCGGTGTGGAACAGCCCGAGAGCAGTGCGCTCGTGAGCACAGCGCCTGCGCGACCTGCGGAAGGTGCGCCTCCCAGCTCAGGGCGACCGTCGCGTCCTGCGCCACCGCGCCCCCAACAGCGAGGTGGCGAGCGCCCACCCCGCCAGGAGACTTCTGAACCCGTAGAAGACCTCCCGAAACCCCAGTTCCGACCTAAGCGCTAAGAACGCTGTGCGTCCTTGATTGGGCGTTGCGTAGGGGCAGACACAGGGGTCTGCCCCTCTTTGGCTTTTCTACCCGATATGCCAAGATGTGCGCTGGCAGTGCATGCGTCTTGCAAGCACTATCGCTGAGAGCGTATTGGGCAAGATGCCCAAACCACGAAAGGTATCTTGGGCAAGATGCCCAAGCCACGAGCGGGCGAGACGCCCACGCTCCCAGTGACTTTGCAAACACCCTTGAATTCTTGGAACCAGATGGGGTATACATATGTATACTATTGAGGAGGTCAACGATGGCATTCAATGTACGCAAGCATCTGATTACGGTGCGAGGCGGGAGACACTACCTGCCTGTCGCTGCGCGTCTGGCGTGGTTCCGCGATGAGCATCCCGACTGGAGCATTGAGACCCATATGCTTCATATGGACTTGGAGCAGGGGATTGCGGTGTTTCAGGCGGTGGTCAAAGATGTCGCAGGACGGGTGATTGCCAGCGCCACCAAGATGGAGACCCGAACCGACTTCCCCGACTTTCTGGAGAAAGCGGAGACGGGCGCCATAGGTCGGGCGTTGGCGATGTGTGGCTACGGCACGCAGTTCGCCCCCGAACTCAGCGAAGGCAGTGTGGACGGCGAAGATATCGCCTTTGCCGACTCGCCCTTGCCACTGGGCGGCGACCAACCTGACCCCGAAACGCTGGTCTGCGAACTCTGTGGGCAACGGCTCACGCGCTCTCAGTACACCCTCAGTATGAACAAGTTCCAGCGTGCGCTGTGCCCGCGCTGTCAGCGTCAGGTGCAATCGGCATCGTCTAACTGACCGATGGGCGAGCAGGTCGTCCAGCAGTCTGGGGTGCGTTTAGACCGATGGCTTGCCCAAACGCACCACGAAATCAGCCGAGAACGCTGGCAAGAGTGGATTGAGCAGGGCGAGGTACGGGTCAACGGGCGTACCGTCAAACCTGCCTACCGACTTCAGGTGGGCGACCGCGTGGACTACTCCCTGCCTCCTGACCGCCCCCCTGAGATTGACCTGCGCCCCGAAGCTATCCCGCTCCAAATTGTGTATGAGGACGAGGCTCTGCTGGTGGTCAACAAGCCGAGGGGGTTGACCGTCCACCCTGCGCCGGGACATCCCCACGGCACCTTGGTCAATGCCTTGCTCGCTTATGCACCGCGCTTGGCTCATGGTTCCGCCGAGTTCCGCCCCGGTATCGTCCACCGCTTGGACAAAGACACGACGGGTTTGCTGATTGTCGCCAAAACTGACCGCGCTCACCATCGGCTCAGCGCCGACCTTCAGCGTCGCGTCATCCATCGGCGCTATCTGGCTCTGGTGTGGGGCGCGCCGAGTTGGGAACGCCACACGGTAGACCTGCCGATTGGGCGCCATCCTGTGAACCGCAAGAAGATGAGCGTCCACGCGGGTGAGAACGTCGTGCGCTATCAGGCGCGCCCCGCCCGAACGCACTTTACGGTGCGCCAGCGCTGGAGCCGTTTCGCTTTGATAGAGGCAGAGTTGGAAACGGGGCGTACCCACCAAGTGCGTGTGCATCTGAGCGCTATCGGCTATCCGATTGTAGGCGACCCGTTGTATGGGGGCGTGCGTACCCCACCCAGCGACCTACCCGACGAACTTGCCCAAACCCTGAACAACCTGCAGGGTCAACTGCTCCACGCTTATCGGCTGGAGTTCGTTCACCCGCTGACTGGTGAGCCGATAACCTTAGAAGCGCCGCTGCCCGACGATTTCCAGCACATCCTGAGCCTGCTCCAGCGGTAGCAGGAAGCACCGTTTTGGGCGTCGAACCTTTCCTGCGGTGAGGTTATGAGTTCGGTTGCCATCCTCGCAGGCGTGGTGCTGTTGTTTGCGCTGGCGTACCGCTCCTACGGGCGTCTGCTGGCTCGGCAAGTGTTCCCTGTGGACGATACCGAGCCGACCCCTGCCCACACGATGCGCGACGGGCGCGATTTCGTGCCCACTCCGCCTGCGATTGTGTTCGGGCACCATTTTGCCTCCATTGCTGGGCTGGGACCGCTACTGGGTCCAGCGATTGCGGTCATTTGGGGCTGGGTGCCTGCGTTGTTGTGGATTGTGCTGGGGTGTATCTTCGTCGGGGCAGTTCACGATTTGGGCTGTCTGTACAGCTCCATGCGCAACCGCGCCCGCAGTGTGGCGGATTTGGCGCATGATGTGATGGGCGCACGCGCCCGATTGCTGTTCTTGACCTTCGGAGTGTTCGCGCTCAGTTTGGCGATGGGCGTGTTCGTGATTAACATCGCCAACTTGTTTGCACCGGGCGTAGGCGGTGCCGAAGGTGGGCATGTACCCGAAGCAGTACTCCCCAGCGTGATGCTGATTGTGCTGGCGCTGGTGATAGGCGTGCTGTTCTATCGCTATCGGGCACGACTGGGCGTACTGACCGCGATGGGTCTCGTGTTGAGCCTGTATTTTGTGTGGTTGGGCGTGCAGAACCCGATTACGCAACTCGCGGGTTGGGAACTGACGGCTGACCGTTGGACATTCCTCCTGCTGGCTTATGCACTGGTGGCTTCGCTTCTTCCGGTGTGGCTTCTGCTTCAGCCCCGCGACTATCTGAACTCGTTCCAACTCTTCTTGGGGATGGGCTTGCTGTTTCTGGGCGTGTTGATGGGACAGCCGAGCCTCACAGCGCCCGCGTTCAACACGGAACTGCAGGGACTGCCCCCGCTATTCCCGATGCTCTTTATCACGATTGCGTGTGGTGCTGTGTCGGGCTTCCACTCGTTGGTGGCGTCGGGCACCACAGTGCGCCAGTTAGACCGCTCCACCCACGCCTTGCCGATTGGCTACGGCGGGATGCTCACCGAAGGGTTGCTGGCAACGCTCGCTCTGCTGGCGGTTGCTGGTGGGCTGGGAGCCGAATGGAGCGCTCGATATCCCGATTGGCTCACGGCAGGCAAGCAGGCTTTAGCCAACTTCGTGCATGGGGCAGGCACTCTGGTCAGCGCGGTCGGCCTCCCCGTGGAACTGGCGAAAGTGTTCGTGGCGACGGTGGCAATCGGCTTTGCCCTCACGACTTTAGACACGGGCGCTCGGCTCATCCGCTACAACCTACAGGAGATGGGGCGCGCGATGGGAGTGCGTGCCTTTGAGAACGCTTATTTAGCGACCCTGTTGGCGGTGGTGCTGATAGGGGGCTTTACGCTCCTGCGTGCGCCCGACCCGCTCACAGGCGAGATGAAGTCGGTGGGTTCCCTGCTGTGGAGCCTGTTTGGGGCGTCCAATCAGCTGTTGGCGGGGTTAGCGTTATTGGTGGTTTCGCTGTACCTACGCTCCTTAGGGCGTCCAACACACTACACGCTAGTGCCGATGGCGTTTATGCTGGTGGCAACGCTCACAGCGCTGTCGCTGAGCCTGCGCAACTTCTACGCTCAGGGCAACTGGCTCCTGATGGGTTTCAGCGCGCTTATCTTGGTGCTGGCGCTCTGGTTGGTGGCGGAGGCGTTCTCGGCGTGGCGGGGGCGTGTTCAACTTCGTTCTCATTCCTAACTCCCTCCCCCTGCGTTAGGGGGAGGGTTGGGGTGCTGATAAGGGTACATCCGTTGAGTTCCAAATCACGCCAACCCGCCCCTGTCTTGACGCCCCTTCGTTAGCCCCATCGCCCCCCGCTGTCATTCTGAGCGAAGCGAAGAATCTCGGTGCAATTTGATTGACCTCACCTCCGCCCCCCTCTCCGTTTACGGAGAGGGGGGCACAGGCACGCAGGCGCTCCTCCTCTCTCTGCTTACGGAGCAGAGGGCAAGGGGGAAGTGGCACTTCCCGCTCTCGGCTCGATTATATCACAAAACTTGCAAGGTCAACCGTTTGGAGTGTGACTTTGGGGCAGATTTGCCCAAATGGGTGATTTTGCGGTTTGGTGGGGGGAAGGGAGTCGGGGGGAGGAGGGCTACACGGGCAAGGATGCCCGTGCTACGCGTAGCCCCCGTCCTTCGGGGCGGGTGGGAATGTTTCCGCGAGTGTTGGGAATGTTTCCGCGAGTGTCGGGAATGTTTCCGCGAGTGTCGGGAATGTTTCCGCGAGTGTCGGGAATGTTTCCGC
>CAKZQI010000285.1 GCA_937139515.1 uncultured Armatimonadota bacterium
GAGAGGGAGGGACGGGGTGGGTGAGGGCATAATTGGCAGATGCCCAAGCCACTAACCCGATTTTTCAAACACCCTCAACACCCTCAGTTTTCGTCTCTGCTTTTGTGTTGAAAAAGCCAAACTTCAGGCACGGGCAGGATGCCCGTGCCGATTTTTCAAATACCCTCAAATCGGTTCAGCTTAGCACTAACAAAGAGTGTTCAAGAGGGAACCGTCGCTTCACTTTCGGGTACACGGTTCCCCCTTCCGATTAGCATCCGTTTCCGAAATTGAACAGCACTATTAGCAGGTCAGCGTCGTCCACGATGCTGTCGCCGTTGAGGTCGGTGGGGAGACCACTGCCTGTGTTGCCGAAAGTGAAGAGCACGTTCAGCAGGTCGGCATCGTCCACACAGCCGTTGCCATCCACATCGCCGGGCGGGGTGAGCGGGAGTTGGATGCGCCAGATGCCTCGCCCATAGGTCGCCGCCATTAGGTAGCCTGTGTTGGGCATGAAGCGGAGCGTGTTTACCTGCACATTCGGCAAGCCCAGAGGCGCGGTGCCATTCCGCCAAGTTGTGCCCCCATCCAGCGTGTAGAACATCCCAATATCGGTGCCCACATAGATTTCGGTATCGGGTGCGGACGGGTTGAGCGCGATGCTGTTGGCATGCACATTAGGCAGGCTATTGGTGTTTGATCCGCTGATATTCACCCAGACCACAGGGTTCGCCAGTGTGTTGTCGCAGCGATAGGCGTGGGGCGTGCCCGTTCCACCGACCACTACATACACATTATAGGGGTTGGTGGGATGAACGGCGATTTCGCTGATGGAGCGGTTCGGCAGGGAAGGGCTACCCAGATTGATTTGACGCCAAGTTGCCCCACCGTTGGTGGTCATCCAGACCTGCCCATCGTCGCCACCCGTGTAGATGACATCCGGGTTGCTGGGCGCGCCTGCCAGTGCTCGCAGCCTCCCGTTCGTCAACGAGACTCCCCCAACACGCGGGTTCCATGTTTGCGTGGTCTCATCCCAAATCCAGAGGTGGTTGGTGCCTGCCAGTAGCAGGTTCGGCTGTCCTGCGTGGATTCGTATCGGGGCGATGAACGCCACACTGTCAGAGCCGATGTTAGGAGTGATGTCGTTGGAACTGCTCCAGCTGTTGGTGGTGCGCTGTACTCCCAGATTCTGGAAAGTGAGGTACTGAATATTCGGGTTGTTTGGGTTGATAGCGCAGAACCCGCCATCACCGCCGCCCACACAGCGCCAGTTGTTTAGGTCGCCGTTCGCCATCGGGGTTGCGTTGTCTTGGGCACCGCCCAGCATGCGCGTTGCGCTGGTGGGGTGAAAATCCGCCGCATAGAACTGGGTGATTCCCAGCGTGCTGTTGAGTCCCACGATGCTAACTGCGTTCGTGCTGGGGTTATAGGTGAGGCGGTAAACACCTCCGTCGTTGCCTATCAGCAGTTCATTCGGGTTGCGTGGGTTCACTGCCATTCCATGCTGGTCTACGTGGGTAATCGCACTGTTTGTGAATCCTCGCCCAATAGAGCGCCAAGTGCCGTTGGGCAATCGCTGGACTAAGTCAACCAGCCCCAAGTAGAGTACATCCTCACCTGCAGTATTACGCGAGATCAGCAGGGTGGCGTCGTACCAAGCTTGGTAGAACCCGCCATCTACCGTGGGGGTGAGCGCTGTCCAACTGTTGCCTGCGTCGTTGCTGACCCACACTTGGCTATCGTTGCCAGAAAGTAGGTAGACCCGGTTCGGGTTCGTGGGCGAGGTCGCCACTCGTAAAGAGTTCTTACTGCCCGAGCCAAAGGGGGGAGTGAGGCTCGTCCAAGTTTGCCCGCGATCAGACGAGCGTAGGAGCCGTCCGGGGTTGCCGTGCCCGACTGCGTAGTAATACCGCACACCCGTGGAAGGGTCGCGGGCACTCATCGCCATATCGCTCCAGATACTGCTTACCGTGCTGGCTTGGCTCCAGGTGTTGCCACCGTCGGTGCTGCGCCAGATGTTGCCGTTGATACTCTGGTACGGACCCCAGCCCGTGCAAACGGTGATGATGTTGGGGTTTTCGGGGTCGATGAGGATTTTGGACACACAGCGGTTGCCAAACTGGGAGCGTCCCAACACTGTCCAAGTCTGCCCGCCGTCGGTGGAGCTCAGGACGCCCATCGAGAAGGGCCGCATCCAGCCTTGAAAATCGCCCGTGCCGACATAGATGATGTTTGGGTTCGTGGGGTGGATGGCGATACTGGAGACCTGAAGGAACTCCCACCCATCGCCCAGCGGTTGCCAACTCTGTCCTGCGTCGGTGGTTTTCCACAGTCCGCCTTGAGGCGCTCCTGCGTAGTAGACCCCCTCGTTGATGGGGTCGTAGGCGACGGCGTTCACCCGCCCTGCGACACGGTCTACCCCGAAGTAGGTACGGTAGGGAGGTGTCGCACCGCGCGGACCGACGAACTCCCAGCGCGACC
This sequence comes from uncultured Armatimonadota bacterium, assembly GCA_937139515.1. GTDB lineage: Bacteria > Armatimonadota > Fimbriimonadia > Fimbriimonadales > GBS-DC > CAKZQI01. The sequence goes on from CAKZQI010000285.1 coordinate 2,461, forward strand.
CAGATGCGGGCAGGAATGCCTCGGTCATCTGTTCGCGCTGTTCCGCCGCCCGAAGGTAGGCGTCCCAATCGACCGTGTCGTTGGGGTAGGCGCGTACATACAGGTAGTCCCAAAGGGCTTCTAAGTATTCGGGTCCTTCTTCCAGTTTGTGGCGTTCTGTTTTGGGGAGCGTTTTGCCTTCTGCTTCCAACGCTTGGACGCGTGCTTTGGCGCGCTTTTTCTCAGCTTCTATCCACTGCTTGAGCTCCTTGAGGGAGTAGACCGGGGGAACTGAGCCGTGGGGAGGTGTGTCGGTGGACTTTTCGGGAGCATTTTGTGCTGAAGCACTGAGAAACAACAGCGTGCATAAACCAATAAGCCAGTAGTGTTTATAGTGCATCGTGTGCCTCCAAAATACCTGCCGTTTGTCCGAGCCATCAAGTCCAAGATGATTGGAGAGCGGATGCCGTGTTTGGGCAAGCGACCCTGACTTCAATAATATACCACAGAAACGGGCGTTTTGGCTTACGCCCCAAGCTGTGTGTTTAGCCTGAGCATCCAGAGCAGAGCGTAGGGGCATGCCACATTTTGTCCTGTCACCCTGAGCGCCAGCGAAGGGTCTGTGCTTTGGGTGTCGTTGAGATTCTTCGCTTTGCTCAGAATGACAAAAAGGTGGCAGAATGACGCTCCCCATTTTTGTCACCCTGAGCGTCGGCGAAGGGTCTTGTCACTCTGAGCCGAAGGCGAAGTGTCTCGCTTCGCTCAGAATGACAAAAATGGGGAGCGTGACTAACGCAGGGGGCGTTTGCGACTACGACGGAATTCCCCGCATTTGATGAATCGTTTTCGCCGCTGCGTGCCTCTAACAAGTGGAGGTGGCATATGCTGTTTCGGCAAATCTACGAAGAAGGCTTAGCTCAAGCCTCTTACTTGATTGCCTGCCCCGGTTCGGGCGAGGCGATGGTGATCGACCCGCAACGCGACATCGATGTTTATCTCCAAGAAGCGCAGAAGCACGACCTGAAAATCGTGGCGGTTGGGGAAACCCACATCCACGCCGACTATCTCTCGGGCGCACGCGAGTTAGCCCATGCCACAGGCGCAACCCTCTACCTCTCCGATGAAGGGGGCGAGGAGTGGAAATATCGCGGACTGGACGGCTTCAAGGTTCACCTCGTCAAAGATGGCGATGAGTGGACTGT
>CAKZQI010000286.1 GCA_937139515.1 uncultured Armatimonadota bacterium
GCTTTACTGGGAGCGATTGCCGTGACGCTGACAAGCGTTATGAGCCTCGCTGATGCTCAAGCGTTCACCTATCAGGGCTTCCTGCGCAACAGCGGAACCCCTGCCAACGGCTCTTTCAACATGACCTTCCGCTTGTACGATGTCGCTTCTGGCGGAACCCCTCTTGCAACTTTCGGACCGACCAGCGTGCCCGTCAACAACGGGCTGTTCACGGTGGAACTGAACTTCCCTCCGTCCGTCTGGAACGGTGGAACCCGCTACTTAGAGATTCTGGTCAACGCAACGCTTCTGACACCCCGCGTGAAGATTAGCCCCACCCCGTACGCCGCCACCCTGCGGATGTTTGATAGCGGCTTCAGCAACCCCGACCGAATGGTCATCACGCATTCACCCGAATATACCAACTGGGGACTGCAATACCGTGATAGCGACGACACTTTCCACTTTCTTGCAGGTGGAGTGAGCCAAGTACGGATTGGTTTGGGGGATGGGCGTGTTGGGATTGGTACCGCTTCGCCCACGACTGCGTTGGATGTGGCAGGCACCACGCGCACGACGGGTTTCCAGTTGCCCACAGGTGCCGCAGCGGGGCGTGTGCTGACCAGCGACGCCAGCGGAACCGCCTCTTGGCAGGCGTTGCCCTCAGGTGCCAGCGTCTGGACGGTTTCAGGAAGCAACATCTACAACAACAACACAGGCAAGGTTGGGATTGGAACGACCACGCCAATCACCCGCCTGCATGTGTTCGGAGGCGACTGGGATACGAGTGCCACCGAAGGCGACTTCGCTATCGGCGACAGCAATCATCGCCTCAAGATGGGGATTTCTCTCGGTGGGGCTGGAGCGGGACACGCTACTATCGCAGCGCAAGGAGGCGTCAACGCGCTCTCTTTAGGGGCAGGGACTACGCTCACATCTCAGCGTACACTCACCATCTTAGGGACGGGACGCGTCGGGATTGGCACGACCAGCCCTTCGACTAAGCTCCATGTGGTGGATACTGGGACAGCCGTATCGGCTGTAAGCACTGCTACCACAGGCACCACCTACGGCGGGTATTTTGCAAGCAACAGCACCGCGGGCACGGGCGTGGTTGGATATGTCACTGCCACCACAGGCACCACCTACGGCGTGTTTGGGCAAAGCGACAGCATCGAAGGCACGGGCGTGTATGGCAGGGCGACCGCCACCAGCGGCATCAACTACGGCGTGTATGGGCTTAGCGCTAGTCCCAATGGCACGGGCGTGTTTGGCTGGGCAACTGCCACCACAGGCTTCACCTACGGCGTGATTGGGCAAAGCGCCAGCACCTCTGGCACGGGCGTGGTTGGCTCTGCCACTGCCATCACAGGCATCAACTACGGCGTTTTGGGCGAAAGCCTCAGCACCGAAGGCAGGGGCGTGGTTGGCTCTGCCACTGCCACGACAGGCATCACCTACGGCGGGTATTTTGAAAGCGCCAGCGGCGAAGGCTTTGGCGTGGTTGGCTCTGCCACTGCCACTTGGGGCTACACTTACGGCGTGTTTGGGCGAAGCGACAGCCCCTATGGTAAGGGCGTGCTTGGCAGAGCGTACGCCACCACAGGCGTCAACTACGGCGTGTATGGGCTTAGCAGCAGCACCGATGGCAGGGGTGTGTTTGGCTGGGCAACTGCCACCACAGGAGCTGCTTGGGGCGTGTATGGACGAAGCGAGAGCACCTCTGGCAGGGCCGTGGTTGGCATAGCAAATGCCACGACAGGCACCACCTACGGCGGACATTTTGAAAGCGTCAGCCCCTATGGCAGGGGCGTGGTTGGCTCTGCGACTGCCACCTTGGGCAATACTGTCGGAGTGTATGGACGATGCGACAGCCCCGATGGCTATGGAGTTTACTCAGTCGGACGCTTCGCCGCCACAGGCACCAAGGCGTTCCAAATCGACCACCCCCTCCAACCCGAAACCTACTACCTCAACCACTTCTGCACTGAAGCGCCTGAACCGCTCAACGCCTACTCGGGGAATGTGGTCACCGACGCGCAGGGCTATGCCGTGGTTCGTCTCCCAGACTACTTCGAATCTATCAACCGAGATTTCCGCTACCAACTGACGGTGATAGGCGAGTTCGCGCAGGCTATTGTCTCCCAGAAGATACGGAACAATCAGTTTGTTATCCGAACCGACAAGCCCTTTATTGAGGTCTCTTGGCGCGTGGAAGCGGTACGCAACGACCGCTGGGTGCAACAGTACGGCTTCCAGACCGAACAGGAGAAAGAGAAGGAGATCCAAGGCAGGTACCTCCATCCCGAACTGTACGGTCAGCCCAAAGAGCGGGGCATTCACTATCACCCTGAACCCGAACGCCCCGAACGCAACGAGACGCCAAAATAACCTATCACTGTGGATGGGAATGGCTGTGTGGACGACGCCGACCTGTTGCAGGTGCTGTTTGCGTTCGGTGCGACGGGTGCGAACCTTGCGGATGTGAACTGCGATGCGCTGGTGGATGATGCCGACCTGCTGATAGTGTTGTTCAACTTTGGGAGCGGGTGTTAACCTCTCCCAACGCTGCGGTCTGTAGGGGGCGATTTCAAACCGCTCCCTACATCCTTCCTTTCCCAATGCCTTAGGAGGTGGAGGACAAGCACTCTCAGGGTCTCTGAGTCAGAGAATGGTACCCCTGTGTGCCCTATTCAACCCTCTCCGCTCCACAAGGCTTGCACAGGAAGCGCATAGAAGTTTTTGCCGAAAGGCACGCTCTCATCGCCTAGATAGAACACGAAACCACGCAGGAAATTCTCACCTGTGGCGTGAGCCAGTGATAGCCCCCGCTCAGGAGCATCTGAGCCAAAGTGCTTTTCCCAGTCTGCCGAGCACCATGAAGGAGTACAACAGGAGTATCCTGCAGCGCCCGAACAATCCGAGCGGTGAGGTGCCGACGGTACAGGTGCAAATTGTACCCCCTGAAGCCCGAAAATCGGGCACTTAATGCGCAATTTGCAGAAATCGTCGGCGTCCCTCACTTTCCCTGTGACCCTCATCACAGAAAGCCCACGAAGACTAAAAGGTACAATCGCGCTATGACACGCACAGGTAGGCTGGTGGTCGGGATGACGGGCGCCAGCGGGGGCATCTATGCCGTGCGCTTTCTGCGCCAAGCCATCCACCACTACTCCGAAATCTATCTGATTGCTTCCGAACAAGCAATCCAAGTGCTTCAGACCGAGGTCGGTATCGATGTCACACGCGAGACTCTGAATGCCCAGACCTTGCTGGGCGTGCCTTACGACGGCTTGAAAGTGCTCCAGCCGCGCGACTACTTCTCACCTCCTGCCAGCGGAAGCTTTCGCCACGATGGGATGGTGCTTATCCCCTGCTCAATGGGCACGCTGGGGCGCATCGCGAACGGGATTTCGGACGACTTGATGACCCGCTCTGCCGATGTGTGTCTCAAGGAGCGCCGGCGGCTGATTATGGTGGTGCGCGAGACGCCGTTCAACCTCACTCACCTGCGCAATATGGTGCTGGCGTGTGAGGCGGGCGCAATTATCATGCCAGCGAACCCCTCGTTCTACAACCGCCCCCTCACGCTGGAAGAAGCGGTGGACACTGTGGTGGCGCGCGTGCTCCAAAACTTGGGCGTTGAGCAGAAGCTCGTGTCAGAGTGGGGAATAGAGGAATAACGGTCTCCTTGACTGACTGCCCCTGATGGGGTGTAGCAGGGAACCCCCTCGGACGCACGAATTACAGCGTCGTGAAACCGCTGGGACAGATCACGGTGATTTGTGGGAGCATGTTTGCGGGCAAGTCGGAAGAGCTGATACGGCTGGTGCGCCGAGCCATGTACGCCCGCAAGAAGGTTCAGGTGTTCAAACACGCTTTAGATGACCGTTTCGAACGAACAGCGGTAGCGACCCACAACGGTGTCCAGCTCTCGGCGGTGCCAGTACGCAATACCCGCGAACTGATTGCCCAGATTGAACCCGATACCGATGTGATAGCGATTGAGGAGGCACAATTCTTTGACGAGGCGCTGGTACCACTTTGTGTCGAGTTAGCCGATTTGGGGAAGACGGTGATTGTGGCGGGGATTGACCAAGATTTTCGGCGTCAGCCGTTCGGGATTATGCCCCACCTGATGGCGGTCGCCGATGAGGTCGTGAAATTGCGGGCAATCTGCGTGGTGTGTGGGCGCCCTGCCAGCCACACCCAACGGCTTGTGGACGGACGCCCCGCCAGCTGGGACGAGCCGACCATCTTGGTCGGAGCGGAAGACCATTACGAGGCACGCTGTCGCAACTGCCACCAAGTGCGCAAAGTGCCCCAAGCCTACCGTAAGCGTCTGCTCAAGCGTGTGCGCAGGGCACAGCAGGAGACCCCGCCTTACCCGGAGGAGCAATCCGCATGAAGTATCGCTGGTCGGGCGAAGTGGACTACAGCGACGAGGAGGCGCGCCAACGCCTGAGGAGCTACTTCGAGTCGCTCGGCTTCCAGTGCCTGCAAGACCAGCCCGAGTTGGCGCTCCAGCGCGGTTCCTCGTGGGGCGGGCTATTCGCTCTCTCCCCGCGTCGTATCTGGATGCAGGTCTCCGCAAAAATCCAGCCGTGGGGCGTGCATACGCTGGTGGATGTGACCTTTGAGATTGCCCTGCGCCTACGCCGACTGAGCGAACCCGAAGCGGAACTCTTAGTCAGTGAGACCCGCGAAATGGTGCGCTATCTTCAGGAGGGCAGGGCCGATTTTGAGCGATTGGAAACCCTGCATCGGCAAGCAGTCCGCGCCAGGCGCAAGGCACGCTGGGTCGCATGGCTCCTGTTCGCTTTGGGGTTTGTCTTCGGTGTGCTTGCGGGGAGCTCTGTTTTCGATTGGATGGGATTCATCCTCCCCTATGTGGGTTTGTTTTTGGTCGGGATATTAGCAGGGAGGTTTGTGGTATGGCTACTCAAGGATAGGCGATGAGGTAGCAGTGTAGGGGAAAATACCTTTTGGCTGGCGACGACAAACGCTCGTTGGGCAGGATACCTAAGTCACCATCGCTCATTCCCCACGAGAGCCGATGTGATGCGCTCAGGTATAATCCAATTCACCCGCACTGGGCGCGGGAGGAGAGACCAAACCATGGCGGAAGTGCGCTCAATCTTAGCCACCGACTGTGGCAGTACCACGACGAAGGCAATTTTGATAGAGAAGCAAGGCAGTGAATACCGCCTCGTGAACCGCGGGGAGGCACCTACGACCGTCGAGGCGCCTTTTGATGATGTGACCATCGGCGTGCTGAACGCCACCCGCGAGCTGGAAGACCTCACTGGGCGCCAGTTTATTGAGCACGGCAAGATTCTAACCCCCCAAGCGGATGAGAAGCGCGGAGTGGACCTGTACCTCTCCACCTCCAGCGCAGGGGGCGGTCTGCAGATGATGGTGATGGGGGTCGTGCGCCAGATGTCCGCCGAGAGTGCCCAACGCGCCGCGCTGGGAGCCGGTGCCATCATCATGGATGTGATTGCCATCGACGATGGGCGCAAAGACTATCAGAAAATCCAACGCCTGCGTGAACTGCGCCCCGACATTGTGCTTCTCTCAGGTGGCACGGATGGCGGGACGGTAACTCACTTGGTGGAGCTGGGCGAGCTCCTGCTCGCTGCTGACCCGCGCCCACGCTTCGGCACGATGAACCTACCCGTCATCTTCGCAGGCAACAAAGACGCCCGTGAGGAGCTCCAGCATGTGCTGGGCGAACGGTTTGACCTAAGAATCGTGGACAACCTGCGCCCCACCCTTGATCGCGAGAACCTCGGTCCCGCCCGCGAGGCAATTCACGAGCTGTTTTTGGAACATGTAATGCAACAGGCGCCGGGCTACTCCAAACTGATGACATGGACCTCCGCCGACATCATGTCCACGCCCAACGCCGTGGGCAAGATTATGGTCACGATTGCGGAACAGCGCGGGATTAACATTCTTGGGGTGGACATCGGCGGGGCGACGACCGATGTATTCTCAGTGTTTGAGGGCAACTACACCCGAACCGTGAGCGCCAACCTTGGGATGAGCTACTCCATTTGTAATGTGATGCTGGAAGCGGGGATTGCCAACATTCGGCGCTGGCTCCCGTTTGATATTGAGGAGTACGAGGTGCGCAACCGTCTGCGCAACAAGATGATACGCCCCACCACCATCCCCCAGACCTATCACGACCTACTTTTGGAGCAGGCGGTCTCGCGGGAGGCGCTCCGACTGGCGTTCATCCACCATAAGCAGTTGGCACGCGGTCTCAAGGGCGTCCAACAGCAACGCACGATTGGAGAGGCACTGGATCAAGCCGAGACGGGACGCAGTTTAGTGCAGATGATGACGCTGGATATGATTGTGGGCAGTGGCGGCGTGCTGAGCCACGCACCCCGACGCGCCCAGTCCGCCCTAATGATGATGGACGCCTACCAGCCCGAAGGAGTCACGATGCTGGCGGTCGACTCCATCTTTATGATGCCCCAGCTCGGAGTGCTGTCCACCGTGCATCCTGAGGCGGCAGCGCAGGTGTTTGACCGCGACTGTCTCATTCGGTTGGGTTCCTGTGTGGCACCTGTGGGACAGGGCAAGGAGGGCGAACCCTGCCTTACCATTGAGTACAACGGCAAGAGCGAGACCTTCCGCTACGGCGAGATTCGGGTTTTGCCGATGGGCGTCGGCGAGACGATTGAGGCACGGCTCACCCCGGCGCGCGGTTTTGATGTCGGGGCGGGCAAGGGCAAGGGGCGCCAGGTGGTCTTGGAGGGTGGCGTCGTGGGCATAGTGGTTGACACGCGCGGACGACCCCTGCAACTGCCCCAGGACGACGCCACCCGACGCAAGAAACTGGTTGAGTGGCTCAGCGCGTTTGGGCTTCCTCTGCCTTAGCAGGACGGAACAGCAACAGCCGAAGCCCGTTCAGCACCACGAGGAGCGTACTGCCCTCGTGCCCGACAACTCCTAAGGGCAGGCGCAGGTTGGCGGCGAAGGTCAGTATCACCAGCACCACAATCACGCTCGTGGCGAAAATCAGGTTCTGCTTGAGCACCAGCATCGCTCGCCGACTGAGCTCCACTGCGTAGGGCAGATTGCGCAGGTCGTTGCCCACGAGGGCGACATCGGCGGTCTCCAAGGCGACATCGGTGCCTGCTCCCATCGCAATCCCCACCTCGGCAGAGGCAAGCGCAGGGGCGTCGTTCACCCCATCGCCCACCATCGCCACCGAGCCGAACTCGTCGGTCAGTTGCTTCAGCACTTCCAGCTTCTCTTGGGGGAGTAGGTCAGCGTAGACGCGGTCAACGCCCACCTGTTGAGCAACGGCTTGCGCAACGGGTTTGGCATCGCCCGTGAGCATCGCCACGCAGGCGACCCCGTTCGCTTTCAGGCTCTGCACCGCCTCACGGGCTTGGGGGCGCACTTCGTCGGCGACGGCAACGACCGCTACCACCTCACCCTCTACCGCCACGAGCATTGCCGTTTTCCCTTCCTCGCGCAGGCGTTGGAGGATTTCGACCTCATCCCCTAACCCCCTCTCCGTAAACAGAGAGGGGGAATTCGCCTCTCCTCCCTCTCTGCTTGCCCAGAGGGGGGACGGGTGGGTGAGGTTTTCTTCGTGAGGGCTGGGGTGGGTGAGGGCTGAATCTGCACGGTCTCCCCAGATGAGGCGCGGATTGCCGATGCGCACCGAGTGCCCCTGCCAAGTAGCCACCACGCCCTGCCCTGGCACGGCTTGGAAATGCTCCACAGGCTGGGGCACAAACCCACGCCGTTCCGCCTCCTTCACCAGCGCTTGTGCCAGCGGATGCTCTGAAAGCGATTCGACATCGGCAATCGCCTGCCAGACCTGCGATTCGGGCAGGTCGGCGGTCAGCACGAGGTCGGTGAAGGCGAGCTTGCCTTCAGTGAGCGTGCCCGTCTTGTCGATAGCAATCGCTTTGACCGACGCTAAGCGCTCCAGCGGTTCACCGCCCTTGAACAGCACTCCGCGCCGTGCGCCGTTGGCGACAGCGCTCAGCAGGGTCGCAGGAGTGCTGATGACCAGTGCGCAGGGCGACGCCACAACCAGCAGGGTCATCGCCCGATAGAACGCCTCGTTGAACTGCCACCCCAGCAGTGGCAGTCCAAACGCCACCAGCGCAGAACCACCTATCACCGCCAGCGCATAACGCTGTTCAAATTGTTCCAGCCAGCGCTGGGTACGCGCCTTCTGCTCCTGAGCCTCCTCCACCAATCGCAGGATACGGTGCAAAAGGGTCGCGGAAGCGGGCGCACTCACCTCCACCTCCAGCGTGCCTGTGGTGTTCACCGTGCCTGCATAGACTGTTGCCCCCACAGGCTTATGCACAGGCACCGACTCACCCGTGATGGGCGATTGGTCTACATGCGACTCACCGCGTACGACCGCTCCGTCAGTCGGGATGCGTTCTCCGGGGCGGATGAGCACGCGGTCGCCCACACTGAGCTCCTCCACAGGTACGGGGACAGTGCCCTCCGCCGTAATGCGGTGCGCAATATCAGGCTGGAGCGCCATCAGGGCACGGACAGCTTTTCGGCTCCGCGCCAGCGCAAAGTTCTGAAGCGTGTTGGAGAGGGAGAACAAGAACAGCAAAGTTGCCCCTTCGGGCGCCTCGCCCACCACCGCCGCCCCGAGCGCCGCCGCGATCATCAAAAAGTTCACATCCAGCCGTCGCTCCCGCAGGGTCTGATAGCCATCCAACACCCCGAAGTAGCCTCCTGCAAGGTAGGCAATCAGGTAGGCGAAGTTGGCGACGGACTCCGCCCCCTGCCAGCGCGCCAGCCCTCCCACGAGGACCATCAGCAAGGTAAGCGCCGAGAGGATTGGCTCCCAGAAGGCACGGCTCCTCCAGAGGGGGGCGGGAGCCGCTACCGCCTTCACGCGCCGAATAAATCGGTCGGTCGGCTCGGTGAGGGGCGCTTCGTTCTCTACTATCAGCACACGCCCATCAAACCGCGCCCGATAGACCGTGCCGTTGGATT
>CAKZQI010000287.1 GCA_937139515.1 uncultured Armatimonadota bacterium
CGAATTTTATCTCAAGAGATTGAGACAAAAACTGTATCACTTTGGATTTTGGACTTGTCGGTCTGAAGATGCCTTTAAATCTGTTGGGATTCTTGGCAACCTTCTGGAGAAGGTCCGCATAGATACCCTCATAGAGATCGCCGCTTAGAATGCGCGAGAACTCATCATACCCAATAATATACTTGTGCTCTTCCATTAATCTTCACCGAGCAGAGAAGGTTGGATATGTTCTGTTCCTTGAACAACCTGCCCATGTTTCTGTAGTATTTCCTGACGAAGTGCGTCTAAGGATCTCAACTTACCACCGCGCATAACACCCCAAAAAGTCCAGCCATTCACGGAAGGTACGCCAAGAAGTTGAGCAGCAACCTTGTGGATAGAGCCAGCTATCTCACCCGCCTGTACCACGCCGTTCGCCAGCACCACGGCTTCGAAGCGCCCATCCAACGAGCGCAGGCGCTCCCCGATTTCAACGATACCTTCCTCCACAAGCGCGCCAAACGGCACACGGGGCATCTTTTGCTCCACCGGGTAGCTGAGCAGGGTTTCAGGAAGGGGAACCACCTGCGCCAAACGCTCGCGCGCCAGCTGGCAGTAGGTAGGGTCTAACTCAATACCGATGTAGTGTCGCCCCAGACGCTTCGCCACCACTGCTGTCGTGCCCACGCCCAAGAAGGGGTCTAACACGACATCGCCCACATTACTACAGAGCAGGATAATCCGCTGGAGGAGCGCTTCGGGCTTCTGGGTGGGGTGCGCCTTCTGACCGTTCCACTTGACCCGCTCGGCACCCGTACAGAGCGGGAGGTGCCACTCGGCACGCAGTTGGAGGTCGTCGTTGCTGGAGCGTGCGGTCTTGTAGTGGAAGGAGTAGCGCGCCTCAGGCGAGCGTGACGCCCAGATGAGGATCTCGTGCGAGTTGGTGAGCCGTCTGCCCCGAAAGTTGGGCATCGGGTTCGTCTTCACCCACACCACCGAGTTGAGTATCCAGAAGCCTAAATCTTGCAAGAGCCGTCCAAGCCGAAATATGTTGTGATAACTGCCAATCACCCAGAGCGTGCCGTCGGGTTTGAGCACACGCCGACAGCCCTCCAGCCACTGTCGGCAGAAGGCATCGTACTCCTCAAAGCTGGCGAACTGGTCCCACTCGTCATCCACAGCGTCCACCTTCGTGAGGTTGGGGCGCCAGAGTTCCGAACGGAGCTGGAGGTTGTAGGGCGGGTCGGCGAAAATCAAATCGACCGACTCGGCTGGCAACTGAAAGAGTACCTCTGTGCAATCTCCTTCAATCACTTGGTCGAGGTAGGGGTTTTGCATAAGCCTGCATTAGGATACCTCAACTTTCCCGGCATGTGGGGGGAGCGATATGGAGAAGATGTGAGCTGACATGGGTATATTTGCTGAGTTTGTTTCTCCAAAACGCCTGCCCACTTTTAGGCGCAAGCAGGTAGCCCTCAGCAGTGAGCTTCCTTCCGCCTGAACGCCCCACCCTGTCACCCTGAGCGTCAGCGAAGGGTCTCTGCTTTGGGGGTCGTTGAGATTCTTCGCTTCGCTCAGAATGACAGAAGAGGGGGGGCAGAATGACGACCCTTACCTTGTCACCCTGAGCGTCAGCGAAGGGTCTTGTCACTCTGAGCCGAAGGCGAAGAGCCTCGCTTCGCTCAGAATGACAGCGGAAGACGCAGAGACTGACGAACAGACAATCTGGGTAGGGTTAGTGTGATTTTGAACTTAGCGAATGTATCCTCGTCAGGGGAACCTCACAGAGAGACTGTATACTTGCGTCCTGTGCCCGTACCCACGAATGCACTCGCTCTGTGTATTAAAGTCGCTGACCTGATTGGGTATAATCAAGGCACACCTCTCTTGAACAGAGCGGTTCAACGGCGAGAGAGCTCAAAAATGGGAGGTGCAGTACGCACAAATACAATCGCATAGGGTACCGCACTGCGGTCTTAGGGCTTGTTGCTGTCGCAGTTGCTTTTACGCTAAGTGCTTGTGGTGGATGTGGCGGAGGAGAGGCTCCGAGCGGCAACTTCAGCATCAGCGGAACCGTTGAGTTGCCCAACAGCCCCACCTTGGCTCCGCTTGCTGACGCGACGGTTCAAGTCTACCTGTTCCCTGAAATGACCTTGTTGCCCATCTCTGGGCGTACCGACTCGCAAGGGCGTTATACGCTGACGAATGTCCCCATTACCTATGCGGAGCGCGACTTGGTGATTGTTGCCGAGAAAGTACGCAACAGTCAGCGGGTGCGTGCCATGACCTTCTGCTTCAACGCCCCACCAGAAGGAGTGACGGGGATTGACTTAGACCCCTTCACGACCTATGCAACCGCAGATTTGAGAGCCTCCAGTCACTCTTGCCGAACCCGTAAGATGCACATCGCTCTTTATAGGGAGGGGCAGTGCCCCCTCCCCCGACCTCAACGAATGTACAGACTCCTATCGCTCTTCATGTTAGGGCTTGTGGTCTCGTGGAGTGGAGCTCAGCCTATGAGGATGGCGCCTCGCTCCACCAGTTGGGATTGGTTTTCCAGATTGACTGACGCAGTGTCCGGCTCGCCTGAGACGCCTTCTATATCGTTCCGTGCCCACTTTTGGGGCGACACGAATGTCCACCCGCTCCTTTCGAACCCGCCCCGAACTACTGACTATGCTCACCATCGGGGCTACTCTACGGGGTTCACGATGTATCGGGTTCAGGTCGCTTGGGGGCGTTGGCGTCTGACCTACGGTTGGGAGCTGGCAGAGCAGTACGAGGGCAACAACGGCGGGGTGCGCCTGTACCTGGAGGCGAACCAAGAGACCCTGCTCCCCACAACATCCTACCCAGTGAATGTCAGGCTCAATCGTTCGGCAGTGAGCCGTCTGGCAGTGGACTACACGGGACAGACGGACTGGGGCGAATGGCAAATCGCCTATTCGGTGGGCTTACAGGGTGCGTTCCTTCGGCGCGCTCAGCAGGGCATACTGAACGGGGCGAAGTCGGGCGACCAGTTCACGGGAGCGCTCCTCCTGTTCACTACCCGCGATGTGCCCCCTGACCAGCGTGAAGGCTACCACTGGGGATTAGATGCAAGCGTCGTGGTTCACGCTAAAACGGGATGGGCGTTTGGCGTGGCAGTGGAGAGTCTGCTCGGTTATAGCCGCATCGGTCAGGTTCAGCGCATCGAGGCGAATGTCGCGGTGAACCAGTTTGAACCTGACAGCGAGGGCTTTCTGCGGGGTGCGCCGTTTCTGGAGGGCACGACGCGCCCCGTGCCCCTCTCGCGTTCTACTGAGCCGTACTACCATTTGGGGTTTGTGGCACCCATCGACGGAAAGCTCCGCTCGGCTTTCTTGGTGGAGCGATTAGACCGCTGGCGTTGGGGCGTTGGGTTGACTGAGGCTCAGCACTGGTGGGCTATCGCTTGGCTCAAGCCGCCCGCACTCCAACTCGGCTACCGCTGGTCGCACGGGTGGCTTGCGCTCGGCATTGACCACAACAATCCTCAAAAAGCGCAGTTTCTGATGGTGGAGGTTGGGTTCGGCTTTCCGCTCTGAGCCGAACCCTGCACGCTTACAGCCCGCGAATAATCATCTCTAACGATTCTTTGTGGCGCGTCTCGTCCGAGATGAGGTCTTCCAAGTCGTTCACCAAGCCGTAGTCGCCGATGCGCTCGGCTTGCTCTCGGCGTTTGCGGTAGCGTTCAATCGTGTCCACCTCAGCGGCGTGCAGGTTGTGGAGCATCTCCTTGAGGTTGCTGGCAGGTGGCACGGCGATAGGCACGGTCGTCGGCTGACCGCCCAGCGCGGCGATTTTGTTGGCAAGGAACTCCGCGTGGCGCAGCTCTTCAGGCACTTCGCGCATAAAGAACTCCTTCATCTCCTCGCGATGAATGCCCGTCACGGTCGCTGCGTAGGTGATATAGGTGATAATCGCTTGATACTCGTTCGCTAAATCCAGATTCAGCCCCTCAATCAGCTCTTGCTTAGCATCCATAGTGATACCCTCCACCCAGAGTGTACCCGATGGGAGGGGCATCGCTAAGCGACCTGCTGTTGGGTGGTTAGGAAAGTAATTTCTCGGACGCTTTTCTCCACTAGGTCGGTCTCCATCTGGAGGCAGGGGAAACCGAACCGTTCGGCGGATACCAATGGAAGCTGGCGCTCACCCGACTCGGCGACAGCACTGAGCGCGGTGAAGAAGAGCAGCCCCAGTCGCGCCATCGGTTGAGCCGACAGCAGACTCAGTTGGGGTTTGTCGGGAATGTTGACCAGTTTGTGACGCACAGATTGACGCCGTTCACACCACTGGGCGACCTCGTAGGCGGTCTGCCATTCGTAGCCCTCTGCCCGAACGGTTCCGAGCAGGCGCATAAAGCCATCGGCATAAGCGGGACTCCCTGCCACAAGGGGGCTGACCGTGATGTGAAAGACGCCGTTGACTGAGCGTGTCATTTTGAAAATCTGAAGGAGCTGTTCCGAACTGACCCGCTCGATGGCATGGTAGCCCAGTAGGGGGATGACCCAGATGGGGATAACCTCACCCTGTCGGTGTCGGCTAACCGGTTTCCAAGGGTGTGCCGTCCCGAACAGGAAACCCGCCGACTGGGGATGGAAACCACCTCGGCTCAGCTCGCTTCGGATTTGGGTGCGTTCTGCCAGTTCAAAAAACTCGCTACACCCCCGCCACTGGAGCGACTCGGTCTGAACGGCAGAGATAGTGCGCACGCTGGTGAACCGTCGGAGAGTATCCACTTGGTTTTGGATGGTGCTGTTTCGGCAGAAGGCGTCGGCTTCGGGCACATAGCGCAACC
>CAKZQI010000288.1 GCA_937139515.1 uncultured Armatimonadota bacterium
TGGGTCCGCTGGGAACGCAGGCGTCTCGCCTGCATCGTCGTTGAGAACCGCTTGGTGAGGGATGCCCATGCCACGGACGCGGGCGTCCCGCCCGCGATCCCAGTGATTTTTCGAACACCCTCCCCCATCCCTTGACAAGGGTACGTCGCTTGAGTTCAAAATTAGGTCAACCTACCCCTATCCTGACGGCTCTTCGTTAGTCCCCGCGCCCTGCGTGTCATTCTGACATCCCCCTCTGTCATTCTGAACGAAGCGAAGAATCTCGGTGCAACCCGAAGTAGAGACCCTTCGCTGGCGCTCAGGGGGACAGGTGGGGCGTTCAGGCGGAACCGAAGCTCCCTGCTCAGGGCTACCTACTTGCGTTTGAAGTGGGCAGGTGTTTTGGAAAATTGAACTCAACAAATGTACCCTTGTCAGGGGGCAATCAACCCCTACCCCACAAAAGCTCCATCAAGACAGGCTCTAAGGTGCGACGAAGTTCGGCGTTCGCATACCCAATCCAGCCGACCGGAGCGCGAATATCTAACGGCACTCGGAGCGGAGCGCCCTCAAGGTCGGTTATCTGTACCCCCAGTTCCGTTGCTATCAGCGCTGTGCAGATATCGTAGGGATGACAAGTCAGCGGGCTAATCGGCATCTCCATCTGTCGGAACGCCCACGGGCGCAGGTCTGCCACGAAGCGGTCGTGTCCGCACATCAGTTCAAACAGCTGTCCCCCTGTGGAAGCGTACTGGTCTTCAAACACGCAGGGGTTCTGACGCGCTTTGCCAAACACTCGGTGCCAGAAGCGCGCCTCCAACTCGGCAATCAGCGCTTTGCCTTCGGGGAACACCTTAACGAAGGTGGCGAACCCGTGTTCCAGCGTGTTGGCACGGCTGGGTTGGATGGGCGTGGGCGCCACGACGCCCGAGAGCATATCGTGGACTTCGGCGTGCGCTCCCTGACCGCGCACCGCCCACAGGTGATACGCCTTGTGCTGGCGCGTGATGGGCAGTTCGGTCTGCATCGCAATCAACAGATGCTCCAGCGTGGTCTCCCTACCGAAGTTGGGGGCGATACCGCTGAGGAGCCACGCACTGCGCTTATCGTACATCAGCGGGCGCGTGCCGTCAATCGGGTCAACAATCAACAGGAACTCGGCTTCAGAGGCGGGGGTTCCCTCGGGCAGGGGATACCACCCATCGGCGCTGATGCCCTCGGCAATCAACACGAAGGGTACTTCGCGCGCCCACTCCCTGCACAGGTCAATCAGCAGGCTTTCCACCTGAGCATCAATCCGATACTGGGTATCACCGTCTGCCTCGTGACTGACCGCGGAGAGGGTCGCGGGGTCTTGGCTTTGCATCAGGCGGTGAAGGTGGTCGCGCAGGCGCAAGTGGATTTGGCGCAGGCGATTTAGGTAATGGCTCACATCGCGGCTCAACAGCAGGCTCATCGGCGTATCCTCAGCCCAGCTTGGGATCGGTGACTTTCTGCTCACGGACGCGCGTTTTGGGACGCGATTGTGCCCTCAGCTCGGCGAGCAGTTGGTCATACTCCGCACGGTCAACGGGAATCTCTACCGCTTTGCCCCGTTTGCTGGAGAGTATCAGCGCGTTGATGAGCTCCATCGCCCACAAGCCCTGTTCGCCGGGAGCCATGAGCGGTTCGCCATACAAAATGGCGCGGGCGAAGTTTTGAATAATGCTCGGTTGCTCGGTGAGCGTGCCTTCGGGAAGCGGTTCGGGCTGATAGACCACGCGCTCTGAGGGGATCCCTTCCCACATTCCTTGACTCTCGTAAGTGAACTGTTTGATAGAGTGCTTCAGGGTCCAGATTTCCAGTTGGTCGTTGCAGAGCAGGATTTTCCCGCGATCGCCACAGATTTCAATGATGTTCTCGTTGGGTTCTTCGTTGGTAGTGGCGTAGAGGTAGCCGTGTGCGCCGTTGGGATACTCCAGCAGGGCGAACGCCTCGTCTTCGGTTTCTATGTCGTGGAGGGCAGTGCGGGTCTGTCCGAAGACTCGCTGGGGCATTCCGCCGAGCAGGAGGAACAGGTCGATATTGTGGGGCGCTTGATTGATGAGCACCCCGCCCCCTTCGCCCGTCCAAGTGGCGCGCCAGCCACCCGAGTCGTAGTAGGCTTGGGTGCGATACCAGGCGGTGATAAGCTGGGTGCGCCGCACCTCGCCGATGGCTCCGCTTTCAATCAGGTGGCGGGCATACTTCACATGGGAGCGCGTGCGGTACTGGTACACGATACCGAACTGCTTACCCGACGCTCGCCAAGCGGAGAGGACGGCATCCGCCTCGCTGACCGCCACGCAGAGCGGTTTTTCTACCAGCACATGAAGCCTATTTCGGAACGCTTCTGTCGCCAGCTCAGCGTGGGAAGGGTGAGGGGTGGCAATCAGCACCGCATCCACCAAACCGCTTTGGAAGAGTTGGGCAGGGTCTTCAAAAGCGGGCACTTCGTACTTTTGGGCGACCTCTTGGGCACGCTCTGGATTACGGTCGCAAACGGCGGTCAGCTCGGCTTCGGGCACGACTTCGCGAATGTAGCGACAGTGTCCTGCGCCCATACCGCCCGCACCCACGACACCGAAACGCACATGGCTCATAAGCCCGAATATACGGGATAGATTGCCGTTTCCCTGCAGGATGACTGGAAACCTGTGAGGAGATACGACTTGGGCATCCTGCCAAATGGCAGTGTAATAAATATAAAACTGTTAATTTCAAATTTGCAAAACGCCTGCCACTTTTAGAAGCAAGCAGTAGCACCAAGCGGAGAACTTCGGTTCTACCCGAAAAGCCCACCCCGTCACCCTGAGCGAAGCGAAGGGTCTCTGCTTTGGGGTTTATTGAGATTCTTCGCTTCGCTCAGAATGACACACAGGGCGCCAGAATGACACCCCCTACCTTGTCACCCTGAGCGTCAGCGAAGGGTCTTGGCTCCCCTCTCCCGACGCTACGGGAGAGGAGAGCAGTAGGCTCCCTCCCCCTGCATTTAGGGGGAGGGTTAGGGTGGGGGTTTCTTGCCCCCCTCCTTCAGGTTCCCCCCGCAAGCGTGGGGAACCTGAAGGCAGGCTCCCTCCCTCGCCCAAAGCTTTGGGAGTGGGAGGACAGGGGAGGGTGAGGGCTAACAAGAACGGTTTTGCACTATGCGCTTGCTATTTTCCAAGTACCCTCTGACACCCTGAGGGTGTTTGAAAAATCGTAGCACGGGCATCTTGCCCGTGAACACGCGTGACATCGGTATCCTGCCGATGTACCCAGAGCGCACGACACGAGACAGGTGCAAGGCAGAATGGGTCTGCTGGGAGCGCAGGCGTCTCGCCTGCACATTCGTTGAAAAACAGCTTGGGCAAGGATGCCCAA
>CAKZQI010000289.1 GCA_937139515.1 uncultured Armatimonadota bacterium
TTGTCACCCTGAGCGTCAGCGAAGGGTCTTGTCACTCTGAGCCGAAGGCGAAGAGCCTCGCTTCGCTCAGAATGACACTATGAGGGAGCCAGAACGAAAGTGGTGGGCGAAGGTACAGTGCCCAGTACTCAACTCGCTTGGTTCACTCACCTAAGCGGTTGCAATTTGAGCATACAGACGGGTATAATAGGGACACCGTGCGCCAGTGGATTGCGCTGTTTCTGGTCTTTTTGGTGGCATGGAGCCAAGTGCCTCACTTGGCGGAGATGACCTATTCCGCTACCCGAAACCGCGCCTGCCCCGTGGAATGTCGCTGTAAGGTGTGCCCTGGCGGGGCGAAATGCTGTTGTGCCAACAAACGCGGGATCAAACTGCTATTTGCCCAGAGCCAATGCGACCAGGCGGAACAGCGCCCCTTCCTCCTCACAGGTGTCGTGATGACTCCAACCTCCGAGTGGGAGAGCATTCCGTTGCCTTCGCTCATGTTCAGGGGTATAGCCCTGTACGAGGAGTGCCCTACTAAGCGCACGGTTGCCCCTCGTAGCCCACCCCCACGCGTTCTCCTCTGAACCGATTGGGCTTCAGGGTGGCTCTGAGCCACCGCTGAGCGATACCTAATCCTTGTCTGCTACGGTGCCGTCGTCGGCGCTGACTGAAGGTTCAGAGGAGTGAAAACGATGCGAAACAAAGGCTTTACACTGATAGAACTGCTGGTTGTTATAGCAATTATCGCCATCTTGGCGGCGATTCTGTTCCCTGTGTTCGCACAGGCACGTGACAAGGCGCGCCAGACCCAATGTCTGTCCAACTCGCGACAGATGGGGATTGCCGTGCAGATGTACATCCAGGACTGGGACGAAGCCACGCCGTCCGTGCGCATGATGTGGAGCTTCGGCACCACAGGCACCAGCTGGATTGACCTCGTGCAACCGTATGTAAAGACGCGCCTGCTCCATCGGTGCCCTTCGGACAATAGCCCTGCTTGGGATGACCCCCAGAACCCTCGCCCGACCTCCTATGGGTTCAACGCTTACTTTGACCCCTACCACCCACCCTACGGTAGTCCGACGGCTCCACGCCAGATGTCACTTGCTAGCGTGTATAGTCCCGCCCAGTGCGTCTGGTCGGCGGAGCTTGCCGAACGGCGTAGCACCGATGGGATGCTCATTCGGGGCGACCACTTTATGGCGATGTACTGGGGCAATCCGCCACGCGTGGTCGACTCGATGTTGAATATGCGCTTGTGGGATATGCAGAGGGGCATTCCCACCACGCTGGCAATCACACGCCACAGCGGCGGGGCGAACTATGTGTTCGTGGATGGACACGCCAAGTGGCACAAGTTCGAGCAAACCTGGCGACAGCAACCGGGTCAGCCTCCCACGCGGGATTGGTACGACCCGATGCGCACGGAGAACCAATAACGCCACAGGGGGCAGGGGGCACTCCCCTGCCCTTCGCTTTTCGCAGGGATTTGCCCTCACGGGGCTAACTCTGCTTGCTAATGCGACAGGGATGGTTCACGCTGTGGCTCTTGTTGTTGAGCTGGGGCTACGGATGGGCGTTGGAGGTGAAACTGCCGAAGGTGGCGCTGACGGGCGTGCCGTTCACCGTGGAGGTGAGCGAGCTCCCCAAGGATATGCCCCTCCAAGTGGAGTTTTTGACCCCCGAGGGGGGACGCTCCCTGACTCAAGACCTTTCAAAATCCACCGAAATCCGCTTGGAGCGTGCAGGAACCTATCAGTGGCGCTGGCAAGCGGGCGAGGCACGCGGGGAAGGCACGCTAAGGGTTCTCCCCGCTTGGTGGTCTGTCGTGCCTCCGCTGTTGGCAATCGTGTTGGCGCTCGCTTTGCGACAGGTGTTGTTGGCGCTGTTTTTCGGCATCTGGGGGGGGTGCTGGATGCTGTTTGGGGGCGACCCGTTCAGCGCAGGGCTACGCGCCGTGGATACCTATCTACTCAACGCCTACGCGGACACCGACCACCTCCACATCGTGCTGTTCTCCTTCTTGCTAGGGGGCTTGGTGGGGCTGATTAGCCGTTCGGGAGGCATGCGGGCGTTGGTGCGTGCGATGAGCCGACGCGTGCGCTCAGCACGGGGCGTCCAACTCAGCACCTACCTGATGGGCTTGGTCATCTTTTTTGACGACTACGCCAACACGCTCTTTGTGGGGGCTACGATGCGCCCGCTCGCCGACCGCTTCCGCATCTCGCGTGAGAAGTTGGCGTACCTCATCGACTCCACATCGGCACCTGTGGCGAACTTGGCGCTAATCAGCACTTGGATTGGCTTTGAGGTCTCCCTGATTGCCGAGAGTTTCAAGGCGTCGGGCGTGCAGATGGAGCCGTACTGGGCGTTTTTGATGAGCTTACCCTACCGTTTCTATCCGATTTTGGCGTTGGTGTTCGTGGCACTGATTGTGTGGATGGGGCGCGATTTCGGGGCGATGTACCGCGCTGAAGTGCGCGCACGCACCACAGGCAAAGTACTAAGCGATACCGCGTCGCCGTTAGCCAGCTACGAGTCGGTGGAGTTGCTCCCCCCAGACCATTTGCGGGGCAAGGTCTGGATGGTGTTCGTGCCCTTGCTGAGTGCACTGGGCTTGATGTTGGGTGGGCTGATTTACACGGGCTACACCGCGCTGGAGCCAAACGACCCCGTGAACCTACGCACCTTGCTGGCGGGCGCCGATTCGTACAAGGCGCTGCTATGGGGTTCGGCAGTGGGATGTGGTGTGGCGATTTTGCTCTTCACGGCGACCCGCACACTTAGCCTGCGCGAAGCACTGGATGCATGGCTTGGTGGCATGCGGTCGATGTTCTTGGCGGTAGTGATGCTGGGGCTGGCGTGGGCAATCGGCTCGCTCACGGGCGATTTATACACGGCGCAGTTCATCGTGCAGGCGTTGGGCGATAACCTCTCGCCCTACTGGCTCCCTGCGCTCACCACCTTGGTCGCTGGGGTGATTAGCTTCTCCACGGGCAGTTCGTGGGCGACGATGAGCATCGTGATGCCGTTGGTCATTCCGCTGGCGCTGACGGTCTCGCAGGGGCTGGGCGCGGAACAGCAGACCTTTTTTGTGATCACCACCCTCTCGTCGGTGTTGGCGGGCGCCACCTTTGGCGACCACTGCTCCCCGATTTCCGACACGACCGTGCTTTCCTCCATCTTCTCTGGCTCGGACCATATTGACCATGTGCGCACGCAGTTGCCCTATGCGCTGGTGGTGGGGGCGGTGGCGTGGGTGACAGGCGATATTGCCACAGCGTACGGGCTATCGCCTTGGATTGCTTTGCCGCTCGGCGCGCTCATCCTTGCGTTGATTGTGCGGTTCGTGGGTAAGCCTGTGCCCCCCTCGGGCGAGGGTGAGGAGAGTTCGTGAGGTTCCCCCAAAAGCGAAGGGCACCCCTTGATTAGGGTATCCTGATTACGATGCCGTACGAGTTCGTCCTGCGCAGTCCAGAGAAGGTAGAAATCCGCTACGAAATCGGCGGGATAGGTTCGCGTGCGCTCGCGGCGGTGCTGGACGACCTGATTGTGCTGTCCTTCGTGGGGCTACTCGGCTTGATACTGGTCACTTTGGAACAGGCGCTCGGCACGCTGACGGGCATCCTCACGGCGCTGGGGGAGGGGTGGTCGCTTGCAATGACCGCCTTTCTCGCTTACCTCGCTTGGTTCGGCTACTACATCGGCTTTGAGATTTTCTGGAACGGGCAGACGCCCGCCAAGCGACTGCTGGGTTTGCGCGTGATGAAAATAGACGGCACGCCTGCCACTCCCCAGGCGATTTTCATCCGTGAGCTGTTGCGCATTGTGGACGCGCTCCCAATCTGTATCTTCGGCTACAGTGTGGCGGGGCTGATTGCCTTCTTCAATCCGTATGGACAGCGACTGGGCGATATGCTGGCGGGCACCTTCGTGGTGAAGGAGCGCCCCACAATCGCACCGACCTTAGAGAGCCTCAGCCAGACCTACGCCGAGCAGACCCACCCGCTGGAGGTGCACCTGCCGCCTCTGTTGGACATCTCTCCCAGCGACTATCGGAACCTCAAGGCGTTCTTAGACCGACGCGCCCAGTTCGCCCCTGAGTTCCGTGAGCGACTGGCGAACGAGCTGTACGACTACTTCGCCCAGGAACTGGCGCTGCAGTTTTTGGAAGAACCCTCGCGCGAAGGGCTTTTGGAGGCGATTGCCACGCGCTATGCCCGCGAGCGGGGACGCTTGGAGTGAGCGATGCGCGTTCTGGTCGCCCCCACCGCTTTCAAGGGCACGCTCTCGCCCCTCCAATCAGCGCAGGCGATTGCCGAAGGGGTCCGACAGCGCTTCCCTGATGCCGAGATAGACCTCTGCCCAATTGCCGATGGCGGGGACGGCTGGCTGGAGGTGTGGGAGTTTCACGCGCAGGGCGATGCACAGCGCATGCCTGCCCCCGCACGCGACCCTCTGGGCAACCCAATCCAAACCGAATGGCTCCTGTATCAGGGGCGGGTTGCGGTGATGGAGAGCGCACGCGCCTGCGGACTGAGACACCTCCCCAAGCCTGCGCCGATGGATGCTAGCACTGAGGGCGTGGGCGACCTGCTCCGCTCGGCAGTGGTGCACCCCCAAGTGCGTGAGATTTGGCTGGGCTTAGGCGGGAGCGCCACCACCGACGCGGGCACAGGCGCGCTCCGTGCGTTGGGCTTCCAAACACTCGATGTCCAAGCCAACCCTATTCCTCACGGCGGGCGAGGGCTAACCCATCTGGAACGCATCATCGCCCCCGACGACCCCCTGCAGGGCAGGCCGCTGGTGCTCTGCGCCGATGTGGAGAACCCCATCGTGGGCGAGCAGGGTTCAGCGCGCATATACGGCGCCCAAAAGGGAGCGAACGCCGAGCAGATAGCCCTGCTGGAGGCGGGATTGGAGCGCTTTCGCCAAGTTGCCCAGCGCGAGCGCGGAATAGACCTCCTGTATCGTGTGGGGTCTGGCTCGGCGGGGGGTATGGCAGGAGGGCTGAGCGCCTATCTGAACGCGCCGATAGTGTCGGGCACGGCTTGGCTCTTGAAGCAGATAGGCTGGGGTGAGCGCCTGCAACGCGCCGACCTGCTCATCACAGGCGAAGGGCAGGTAGACCAGCAGACGCTGATGGGTAAGGGTGTAGGAATGCTCGTCCAGCAAGCAGTGAGCTTGGGAATTCCAGTGTGGCTGGTCGCAGGGCGCAAGGGCGAAGGGTGGGAACCGCTAGCACGCTTACCGAAGGCGCGGTTGACGACCTGCGCCGAGTGTGCCCCCGATTTGTCACCCGCTCAAGCACTGGTAGAAGCCGTCGCCTCGTTGGGCGCGGTGTCGGGCTGATAGCGCGGGAAGTAGACCCAAAATTCGTCTGAATCGCCTCCAGCGCCTTCTGAGATTCCTGCTTTTCGGATAGGTCAATACAGGTACGCGTGCACCACCTGCCTATCATCCAACTGTATCAGGTTGTAGTGGATTTTCGGAAGTATACCCGTTGAGCGAACAGTTGCTCGTAAAGATTATGGGGGCGTCAAAACGGTTTCCTCAGCAAGGCAATCGGCAAGCCACTCCAGCGAGTCCACCAAGCGCGGACCAGGACGGCTAAAGTACGCCTTGCCGTCGGCGATGTAAACCCGCCCGTCCCGAACCGCGGGAAGTATCTCCCAGCTCGGAAGCGACTGCAGATACGGCAGGTCTTGGAGCGTACGCTCCACCGTGAAACCACAACACGCAATCACAATCGCTTCGGGTTGCCACGCCAGCACTTCGTCCCATTCAAGGCGGCGCGAGCGCTGACCACGCTGGCTGTGTCCCTCAATCCCCCCCGCCAAAGCGACGAGTTCGGGCGCCCAGTGTCCGCAGGCGAAAGGTGGGTTCACCCACTCCAAAAAGGTGACTCGCAGAGGGCGTCGGGATTGGGCGCGCTGACGCACCGCCTCAATCCGTCGCTGACATTCAGCAATCAGCGACTCGGCGCGTTCGGGCACGCCCGCAGTTCGCGCCACCTGTCGGAAGGTCTCAAAAACACCCTCCAGCGTGGTGGGTTCCAGATTAAGCACGCGCGTGGAAGGGCTTAGGGCGCTCACCGCCTCCTGCACCGAGTTGAACGACACCGCGCACACCTCGCACAACGCCTGCGTAATCAGCAGGTTAGGCTCCAGCGCCTTCAGCAGTTCTAAATCCAGCCCGTACAAAGTGGCGTGCGTGAGCAAGGTTTCCGAGACCACGCGGTCTATCTCGTCGCTGGGCAGGTCGGGCGGGATGAGGCTG
>CAKZQI010000290.1 GCA_937139515.1 uncultured Armatimonadota bacterium
ACCCCTGAGCATATCTCGTTCTTGGTCTACGACGGGTTAGAAGCGCAGGAGCCTCTGCTCGCTATCACGGGCGATTTCGTGTTCGTGGGCGATTTGGGGCGACCCGACCTGCTGGAGAAAGCGGTAGGTCAGGCAGGCACCGCTGAGCGTGGCGCGCATCAACAGTACCATAGCCTAAACGAGAAGTTCCTATCCCTGCCAGACTTTCTACAAATCTGGCCTGGGCACGGGGCTGGCTCGGCTTGTGGGAAAGCGATGGGCGCGATTCCAGCCACCACCTTGGGCTACGAACGACGCTATGCTTGGTGGGCAAAGTATCTGATTGAACACGACGAGCGCACCTTCGTGGAAGACCTCCTGCGCGACCAGCCCGAATCGCCCACCTACTTCGCCGTGATGAAGCGACTCAACCGCGACGGAATGCCGATTCTGGGCAGTCTGCCGAACCCGCCCCAGCTGACCCCAGAACAGTTCCAGAACGCAATCGCTGAGGGGGCTGTTCTCATCGACACCCGCGACAAGGCGAGTTTCGGAGCTGGGCATCTGGCAGGTTCGCTGAATATCCCGTTCGGCAAGATGGTCTCCACATGGGCAGGATGGCTCGTGCCCTATGACCGCTCGCTCGTCTTGTTGTGTCAGCCCGACCAAGTAGAAACCCTCGTGCGCCAACTCATTCGGGTAGGGTTGGACAATATTGTAGGGTACATCCCGACTTTGGAGGGCTACGCTAATCAACCGATTCAGCAGGTGGAGCAGATCGATGCCGATACCGCCTACCAGATGTTCCAGTCCGATGGGGCTTTCTGGTTGGATGTGCGCGGGCTGTCCGAATATCGTGAGGGACACATCCCCAACGCGGTCAACATCCACGCAGGGCGAGTTGTCCAGCAGATTGACCAAATCCCCACAGACCGTCCCGTGGTCGTCTACTGCGCTTCGGGAGGACGCGCCAGCACGGCGATTAGCGCCTTGATGGCAAAGGGGCTAACCAACCTGAAGAACCTCGCTGGTGGGATTGGTGAATGGATTGCGAAAGGCTACCCCGTCAATCATTGAGGGATCGTGAAGGGGGAACCCTATGGGTTCCCCCTGCCTTTTATGCCCCCCGCAGTTTGAAGCAGTTCCAACATCGCTCGGTCGAGTTTGTGCCCGCGCCAGGTTTCGTAGGCGACATCGGCGCGCTCGCTGTCGAGGATGCCGAACGGCCCACGGAAGTTCCAGAGCGCCCAACCCCAGCCCGCCTCTTTCCACAGGCTGAGCAGGTCGCGCATCCACGCCAGCACCACAGCGTGGGGCGTCTGGTTGTAGGCGCCGAACTCACCGACCATTACGCCTGCCCCGCGCCCTTCAAACGCCTTCCAGCGAGCGTAGAACTGCTCCCAAATCTTCTGGCGGTCATAGACGACATTGCCCTCACGCAGGGGATACTCTGAGGGCTTCTCCCACTGGTCTGAGCCTTGTACCCAGCTGGCACGGTAGTGGGTCAGGCGGAACGGTTGGTATCCCCGTGTGGCGTGTGCCACCTGAAGGGGTAGGAGCTCTTCGGCAGGCGTCATACCCCAGTCGCGCCCGTCGCACACCATTAGGCGTTTGGGGTCTATCTTGCGAATTGCTTCCACAAGCCGTTCCACCGTCTGGCGGTGGGCGTCGGCGTCCACATTCGCAGGCTCGTTGAAGAGGTTGAAGCTCAGTTGCGCGGGGGGGATGCCCTGAAAGCGCTTGGCGAACTCGCTCCAGTGGTGGATGCACAGTTTGCGCGCCTCTTCGTCCTTCCACACGCTGAACGGCTCGGGGGGCGACGCCACCGTGTAGCCCGGTGCGCGGTGGAAGTTCATCATAATATGGATGCGATACTTTTCGCCCCAGCGCACCACCTGCTGAAGCTCGCGCAGGATGTTCTCGTCCAATCGGTAAGGGTTTGCCTTGTCCGTCCAGATACGGTAGTCCAGCGGGAGTCGCACGAAGTTGAAGCCCAGTTCAGCAATCCACTCAAAGTCGCGCTCTTCAAAGGGGGTGTTGCTCCATTCTAGCCCGAAGCGATTGAGCAGGTTGAACCCTCGCCATCGGGGCAGTTTGCGCGCGCTCGGTTCAGGTAATCGCTGATTTGGCATCGGTGTCTCCTATAGGCGTGTGGCGTCTTTGAAGGCGCGCAGGATGTCAGCAATCGGTCGCCAGTCGTTGCCCGCTTGTGCCCCCTCGTGAATCATCTGCACAATCCGACTGCCCACCACCACGCCGTCGGCAATCTGGGCAATCTGGCGCACATGGTCGGCGTTCGCCACGCCGAACCCGACGGCAATCGGCAGGTCGGTATGCTCTCGTATCCGAGCCACCAAGTCGGGCAGGTCAGGGGGCAGCTGGTCGCGTGCGCCTGTGACCCCCGTGCGCGACACGCAATAGATGAAACCCTCACCCCGCTCTGCAACGAGGCGAATGCGCTCGGTGGTGCTGGTGGGCGTGAGCAGAAAGATGGGCTGGAGCTGGTGGGCGCGGGCGTAGGTGAGCCACTCGTCCGCTTCGTCGGGAGGCAGGTCGGTCATCAGGCAGGCATCAAAGCCCGCCGAGCGCGCCTCCTTCGCAAAGCGTTCAAAACCGTAGCGCTGGACAGGGTTCGTGTAAGTGAAGGCAATCAGCGGAATGCGAAGCGCGCCCCGACAGCGCGCCACCATCTCCAACACCTTGGGCAGGGTGGTGCCCCTCTGCAGGGCACGGAACATCGCCGATTGGATGACGGGTCCGTCTGCCAAGGGGTCGCTGAAGGGGAAACCCACCTCCACCATATCAGCTCCTGAGTCTTCCAGCAGGTGTAGGATATCAGGCAGTTGCTCTAAGGAGGGGTCGCCCGCCGTGATATAGATAATCAACGCCGGCTCGTCGCGTGCTTTCAGTTCCGAAAAACGCTCTTCCAACCTCACTGAGCAGAGTGTACCTCAAGCGGTATACTTATGCAGGGGGAAACACGAGATGACCAACCCCTTTCCTGGAATGAACCCGTATCTGGAAGATGTGTCGCGCTGGGCAGGAGTGCATCAGCGCTTCATCACCTATTTGGCAGACGCTCTCAACGAGCAACTCCCCGAAAACTACATCGCGGATGTTGAAGAACGGCTCTATATTGAGAAGCCTGAAAATGTGCGTCGCCTACTTGTCCCCGATGTCGTCGTGACACAAACCGCCCTGCGTGAGACATCCCAGACCGCCATCGCCCTCGCCGACCCCCACCTCAAAATCCGACTGGAAGCCGCCCCCTTCCGCGAACCGTTCATCCAAATACTGCACCTGCACGGTGAAGCGCATACGGTCGTCACCCTCATCGAACTGCTCAGCCCCAGCAACAAGACCCCCAACAGTGAGGGACGTACCCTCTACCTCAACAAGCAAAAGGAACTTCTGTACAGCACCACCAGCCTGATTGAGATCGACCTGCTTCACTGGGGCGAACATACGGTTGCGGTACCGCGTTCGGCGCTGGCGAGCGAACCTGAGTGGGACTATATTGTGTCGCTCCATCGGGGATGTTCGGACCCGTATGAGTTTGAGTGTTGGCTGGTTCCGTTGGAGAGGCGTCTGCCTCGGATTGCGGTGCCGTTGGCGGGTGATGACCCTGATGTGGTGGTGGACTTGCAGGCGGTGTTGAACCGTGTGTATGCGGAGGGGCGGTATAGTCGGATTGTGGACTATCGCAAAGCGCCTCCTGTAGCTTTGTCGGAGGGGAAGCGGGCGTGGGTGGAGGGGTGGCTCAAGGAGCAGGGATTACGCTGAGGCTCGGCGCACTAAATCTGCCAACTGCTCCAGCGCGTCCACCAATCGGGGCGACTCGCGCAGGAAGAGGTCGGGGTTCACTTGATGCACCTGTCGGCGTCGGATGGCGGATACCCCCTGCCAACGGCGGTTGCGGTAGAGCGCATCGGGTTCGCCTCCCGTCAGCAGGATGAGGTCGGGGTTGCTGGCGATAGCGGTCTCCAAACTCACAGCTTTGAAGCCCTGCACGCTGGCTCGGAGGGCGTTCGTGCCCCCAGCGATGTGTATCATCTCGTCTGCGAAAGTGCCCCTGCCCGACGCCCACAGTGGCTCGATGGCAATCACGAACAACACTTTCGGGCGTCGTGTCAATCGCCTTGCTTGGGCGCGCACGCGCTCAATACGCTGGTTGAGGGCGCGTATCAGCCGTTCGGCGCGTTCGGTGGTGTCGGTCGCTTGCCCAATCGCGCGCATAAATTCAAACAACTTGGCGAAGGTGTTGGGGTTCGCGCTCAGCACCCTCAACCCCACGCGCTTCAACACGGGGATGAAGCGGGCATTCAAAAGGTCGTGCGCCACCACGAGGTCGGGCTTGAGCGCAACGACCTTCTCCACGCTGATGTTAGCATCGCCTACTTTGGGGCGGTTGCGCGCTTCGGGCGGATAGTTGCACAGCTCGGTCACGCCCACTACCCGCTCGCCCAGCCCCAAGGCGAACAGTATCTCGGTATTGGACGGGGTCAGAGAGACAATTCGCTGAACAGCGCTCATCTCAGCAGGGGTTCCAGCGCGCTCGCTTGAATCTTGAAGACCTGCTCCAGCCCTGTCCGCGCGAGGTCCAACAGGCGGTTCAGCCGCTCGCGCGAGAAGGGCGTGCCCTCCGCCGTGCCTTGCACCTCTACATAGCGTCCGCGATCGGTCATCACCACATTCATATCCACCTGCGCCTGCACATCTTCTTCGTAGCACAGGTCGAGCAGTTCGTCGGTTCGCACCACGCCCACGCTTATCGCCGCCACGCGCTCTTGGAAGGGCATTCGGTTCATATAGCCCTGCTCAATCATCCATCGGCAAGCGTCCACGAAGGCGACGAACCCGCCCGTGATGCAGGCGGTGCGAGTGCCCCCGTCGGCTTGAAGCACATCACAGTCCAGCGTGATGGTGCGCTCACCCAACGCCGAGAGGTCGACCACACCCCGCACGGCACGCCCGATGAGCCGTTGGATTTCCATCGTGCGTCCTGTGGGCGCTCCGCGTGCGACCTCACGCTGACTGCGCTGTTTGCCTGCACGCGGGAGCATACTGTACTCCGCAGTGACCCAACCGCTCCCCGTGCCTTTGAGGAAGGGCGGAACCTTGTCCTCCACCGTGGCGGTGATCAGCACGCGGGTGTTGCCCACCGTAATCAGGCATGACCCCTCCGCATAAGGATGAATACTCGGCTCCAAGACCAGTGGGCGAATCTCGTTGGGCGCTCTGCCGTCCACTCTACGCATAGGCAGTAGGATACCTGATATTCAGGGCGCCTCAATAAAACAGGAAGACCCACCAGTTCTTGATCGGTTTGCCCGAGTCGTCGCGACTTTTATTTTGGTAGCCGGGCATGTTTTGTCGCCAGTAGACCAGCCAACGCCCCATACAGTCGGGGGCAAGCTCTCGGAATGGCTCCAAAACGGCGTTCGTCCAAGCCTTCTTGAGGTCTCTTCCGCCCGCTCCGCTGCCGATACGCCAGTCCTCGATGGTGGATAGCACAGGCGCGGTGTTGTCTTGGTCGTAGTGGGTGCGCCCGTTCGGTGGGAAATGCACGTTGCCCCCTGTAGCGTAGTAGTCGTTTAGCGTCCAGCGTTTATTGCCGTCGATGACGACCGCCGTGCGCTCGTTGGGGTACTCAATGCGCTTGCCCTCGCCCCATAGTGGATAGAACGAATTGAACGGCAGATTAAACCGCTTGTCCAAATCAAACATTGCGTACTCATAGAAATATTTTGTGTAGTAGGGGATACAACGACTGTGTGCCATGCCTTCAAGACAGTGTCCGAGGTTCTCCATCCCACAGCCGACACCCCGCTCGTAGTTCAGCATATTGATGCGCAGGGAGCGTCCGATGAAGCGCTGTTCATCGCCGGGGGTTCCAGTTTTTCACTCCGTGCATCCCCGCGAAGGCGGGACCCAGGGAGCGTCGTAGTTACCCCACTCGCGGTATACGCCGTCGCCCCGCGAAAGCGGGGACCCAGGTTGGCTTCGACCGGGCCGTCGGTCAGGCGTCACCGGACAGACCGCAACCGCATACAACCATT
Organism: uncultured Armatimonadota bacterium; assembly: GCA_937139515.1. Classification (GTDB taxonomy): domain Bacteria; phylum Armatimonadota; class Fimbriimonadia; order Fimbriimonadales; family GBS-DC; genus CAKZQI01. The sequence continues at coordinate 6,039 of CAKZQI010000290.1, forward strand.
ATGCTGAGCCCCTCGAAGCATGACACCTGGCACCACAGGTAGGGGCTGTTGCCCCGCCAATGTTTCGACAGATTTAGAATGACGGCACTTACCGATGGAGCGTAGGCGACGACACGACCTTTCCGGCAGGCCTGCCTCCGACGAGGCTCAGGGCGCCCGTAGATTCGCCGTCCCAGAGATGCACTGCCGGGCCGCACGCCGAAATCCCGTCCCGTCTGGCCCGCACAGGTGG
>CAKZQI010000291.1 GCA_937139515.1 uncultured Armatimonadota bacterium
TTCCTCGCTTCGCTCGGAATGACAAGTAGGGTCACTTGCGGAGAGGGGGGGCGGGGGGGTGAGGTTCTCAGCGGGAGAGGTCAACAGGTCTACCAATGCGTAGAGCAAAGAAGGTGGCAGGTTGTCTATACAGTAGTAGCCGATGTCCTCCAAAGTTTGGAGGGCGAGCGTTTTGCCTGCCCCTGAGACCCCTGTCAGCACAATCAGGGGCGTTCGGGAACCTTCAGTTCTTGCCATTTCTCAGCACCAGCCCAGCAACGACACCTTGCACGAATCCTACCCCAATTCCGCTGACCACCGCCGCGCTGGGGTGTCCGACCAGATAGCCTGCGAATACTTGCTCGCCCAACAGATACAGCAAGTAGAACATCAGCGTACTGCTCAAGGTGGCGACCAAGATAAGCGTACCCCGCCGCGCGCGCCTGAGCAGAAGCGAGCCGATGCCCACAAACAATGCCACAGGCAGGCTCATCACCGCGCTCATCGCCAGCGACTCGACCCAGTACATGCTGGGCTGGATGTCCAGCCCCAAGATGAGCCGCTCCCGAATGCTGTAGGGCGGTTCGCGGTCAATCACCTCTACACCGAACTGGTTCTCCCAGCGCCCCTCCAGCCCACTGCGGAGGGCACTTAAGCCATAAAGCGCCCCAAAATGCACCGCCGAGAACAAGATGTACAGTCCCAGCCAGAGTGCCAACCCGCGCAGAACTCGTGCGACCATCAGCGTTTCCTGCTTTTCGCCTTCTCGTCGTCTAACAACACACCGCTGAGCAAGCCGTGTACAATCCCCACCACGATAGAACCGTAGAGCGCCGCCCAGAAGTTGCCCACCCGAAAGTTGAACGGCGTGATGGCGAACAGCACCCAAAACAGCAGGGTGTTGACCAATAGCCCCGCAATCCCTAAGGTGAGGCAGTTGAGGGGCAGGAGTGCCATCTTGATGAGGGGGCGCACAACCGCGTTCACCAGCCCCAACACGAGCGCCATCAGGATGTTGTCCTGCCAGTGGGGGCTGGGTGCCATATCCAATCCGAACGCTTGCCCGCTCCAGAAAGTGAGGTAGAGCGCCAGCGCAAACACGAGCCACTTCAGGACGAACTTCATTAGTCAAGATTATACCGACTACTCACAAGCCGCCCCGTGCCTTGACCTGTAGATAGTAGTTTACCAGGTTAGCGACTAAGGTGTCGGGTTCGGCGTCGATGCAATGCACGCCCATTCGCTCTAACTGGCGTGCGGCGGAGAGGCGGTCGGTCAACACTTGGGTTGCGACGGCTCGGCGATAGAGGCTATCGGCGTCGGAGGGGCTTTGTCGGCTCCACCCGTGCAGTTTCGGGTCGGATACCGTGACCACCACGCACAAGTGAGTGCGTTGGAGCGTGCGTACCGACTGAAGGAGCATCCGCGAGGCGTCCACATCAATCAGGTCGGTGAAGAAGACCATCAGCGAGCGTTTGCGCCACCGCTTCGCCAAGTAGGTGGTCGCATAGAGGTAGTCCGACTCAACCATTCGGGGCTGGACGGCGTGCAGGGCATCCACGAGTTTGCGCATCTGAGCGCGCCCGCGCTGGGGCACCACGAACTGGTCAACCTCATCGGCAAAGGCGAGGGCGCCCACCTTGTCTTCCATCTGGGTGGTGACATGGGCTAACATCAGGGCGGTGTTCAGCACCACATCAAACTTGAGGGTTTCCTCAACTTCAGCCAGCATATTGCGCCCGCAGTCCAACAGCAAAATCACATTCTGGCTTCGTTCCACCTGATAGTCGCGCACGACGGGCTTCCCTCGTCGGGCGGTTGCTTTCCAGTCAATTCGACGAAACTCGTCGTCGGGCGAGTAGTCGCGCAGGGACTCGAACTCGGTGCCTTGCCCGCGTATCCGAAACTGGCGGAAGCCGATTTGCCGTAGCGCGCCCCGATGGCGGAGCAGGTCATACTCGCGCATCTGGAGCAGATTAGGATACACGGGCACGCTGGCGCGTGCAGGCAGGCGGTAGGTTTGGGCAATCAGGCGTAGGCGCCCCTCCACCCGAAGGAACATATCTTCAAAGCGTGCCTCTCCGCGATAGAGGGGGGTCAGATGATAGCTGACCTGAACGGGTTCGCTCGGCACAAGGCGGATAGGGAACTCGCGGCGTTCGTGGTGGGTATCACGCGGCGGTTCGTCGCGCAGGATGGCACAGTGGGCACGGCTCAAATCGTGTTCCAGCAGGATTTCAATCCGGTTGGATGCTCCCAACGACAGCACATGGTCGTGAAGGCGCTTCACGCGGAACTGCTCGGCGCGGGGTAGGCTCAGCGCATCCACAATCATCAGCAGGGCGACCAGCAAATCATAGGGGACGACCCACCACAGGAAATCGGGCTGGCTTAGCCCTAACAGTCCAACGAGACCGCCCGACCCGATGAGTACCCATGCGCGTTTGGTGAAGACCATCGGCTAAAGGGTTCCATTAACCTCAGCGAACTCCTATCGCTCCAAAAAATGTGGGCTATGCCGATAATCCCAGTGGATATGCGTGCTTTGAGTGTGGCGTTGGCAATCATAGCGGGCGTTTGGACAGCGCACGCCCAGCTGAGCGATATCGTGTGGCGCCGAGCTGTCCCGTCGGGCGAAGTGGTCGCAACATCACCCGATGGGCAGTGGGTGGCGGTGGCTTGCGAGGGCGATCAGGTGGCGCTCTATCGCCGAAACTCGCTTCAACTGGAGCGCGTCCTGAGCGAACACCTCAGCCCAGTCGTCTCACTTGCCTTCTCGCCCGATAGCCAGCGACTGGCGACGCTGGATATGGACGGCAAGCTGAAGTTGTGGCAGGTAGCGACGGGGGCACTCTATGCCGAACGCGACGCGCACCCACTGGGCGGGCGAGTCGTGCGCTTCTCGACCGATGGAGCGTTGGTCGCTACGGGAGGTTCCGATAGCGCCCTGCGCCTCTGGCAAGCCAACACAGGCGCCCCCGTGCGTGCCGTTGCAGGGCACTCTGATGGCGTTGTTTCGATCGCCTTCTCCCCCAACAGCCAGACTGTAGCCAGTGGCGATGGCAACGGCACTATTCGGCTCTGGCAAGTGAGCAACGGGAGCCTTACCCGATCCTTCAACAGCGCCCATTTTGGGGAGGTGAGTGCGCTCGCGTGGGCACCCGATGCAAACCGCTTCGCCAGTGCAGGAAGCGACGGAATCATCCGCATCTGGAGCCTGCTGGGAACCAACTGGCAGTTGATACGCACGATAGAAGCCCACAGTTTGACCGTGTCTGGCTTAGCCTATCGCTCTGATGAGGCACAACTGTTTTCGGCGTCGTGGGACGGCACACTCAAGGTGCATAACCCCACAAGCGGGGCGACCCTTCGCACAATCAACGCCGATGAGGGAGGGGTCAATAGCCTGTCGGTTCTCCCTAACGGAAGCGAGATGGTATCGGTAGGGGTTGGGCGTCTCGTTCGGTTCTGGAATCCCAACACAGGTGCTTTAACCGCTACCCTACCCGAACACGCTGAGCCTGTGAGAGGGATTGGCTTTGGCGCAGGCGGATGGGTGGTCTCAGTAGATTTAGGCGGGCAGGTCAAGCGCTGGTCGGCAATCGGCGGTTCTTTCGATGCGAACCTATTCCAGCATAATGCTCAAGTATTCAGTGGGGGCGCTGCGCCCGACGGCTCGTACTTTGTTTTGGGCGACCTGAACGGCAAGGTGGTGAGGCTCTCCGTTTCTGGCGGTGCTCCTACAGAAACGCAAGCACACACCGACGCCGTGTTATCAATCGCCTTTTCGCCAGACGGCACTTGGATGGCAACGGCGAGCGCCGATGGCACGGCGAAGTTGTGGCAGATGCCCCAGATGGCGCTGGTCGCCACGCTGATGCCCCACAACGGCACGGTGAATGCTGTCGCTCTCTCTTCGGACGGAGCGCTGGTGGCGACAGGCGACACGCTGGG
>CAKZQI010000292.1 GCA_937139515.1 uncultured Armatimonadota bacterium
GTCCGCCACGCGACACGAGTAGCCCCACTCGTTGTCGTACCACGCCATCACTTTGGCGAGCCGACCGCCCATCACCATCGTGGAGGGCAGGTCTACAATCGCACTGCGCTCGTCGCCCCGAAAATCGGCGGAGACCAACGGCTCATCACACACGCCCAAAATGCCTTTCAACGCGCCCTCCGACGCTTGGCGGAACGCCTCATTAATCTGCGCATCGGTCGCCTCGCGTGCTAAGGTCACGGTCAAATCCACGACAGAGACCGTCAGCGTAGGCACTCGGAGCGCCACACCGTGCATCCGCCCCTTCAGCTCGGGCAACACCAAGTGGATTGCCTTCGCCGCACCTGTGGAAGTGGGGATAATGTTCGCCGCTGCCGCACGCGCCCGACGCAAATCACTATGCACCTGGTCTTGGATGCGTTGGTCATTGGTGTAAGCGTGAACGGTGGTCATAATCCCGTGTTCAATCCCGAACGCCTCATGCAACACCTTGCTCACAGGGGCAAGGCAGTTCGTGGTACACGATGCGTTGGACACCACATGGTGCTTGCTGGGGTCATATTGCTCGTGGTTCACGCCCATCACAATCGTGATGTCCTCGTTCTTAGCAGGAGCGCTGATAATGACCTTCTTTGCGCCGCCCTTGAGGTGCGCACTTGCCTTCTCGGCGTCGGTGAACACTCCTGTCGACTCGATGACGATTTCCGCCCCCACATCGCCCCAAGGAATGCTGGCGGGGTCGCGCTCTGCGAAAATCTGGATACGGTCACCATCCACAATAATCGCCTTCTCTTCCGCCTGCACACTGCCGGGATAGGTTCCGTAGGTCGTATCGTACTTGAACAGGTGGGCGTTGCTGTGGGCGTCGGTCAGGTCGTTGATGGCGACCACATCAAACTCGCCAGGGTAATGCTTGCGAATAGCGCGGAGCGTCATCCGTCCGATGCGTCCAAAGCCGTTGATTCCAATTCGTATCGGCATAGTCAACCTCCCTTAGGTTCTGCCAGATTCTACCCCTTCGCAATATCGGTTCGGAAGTGCTTGCCCTCAAAATCGATGGACTGGACTGCTTCGTAAGCGCGCTGGCGCGCTTGTTCCACCGTGTCGCCCAGCCCCACCACATTCAGCACGCGCCCGCCTGCCGTCAAAATGTGCTCCCCTTCCGACTGCGTGCCTGCGTGGAACACCAGCACATCCTCCATCAGAGCGACGCGCTCCAATCCCTCTATCGGTAGCCCCGTTCGGTACTCATTCGGATACCCACCCGACGCCAGCACCACACACACCGCACTGCGATTGGAAAACTGAATGCGCTCTGGATGGAGTTGTCCCTCTACTGCAGAAAGCATCAGCTCCAGCAGGTCGGACTGTAGGAGCGGTATCAGCACTTGCGCCTCAGGGTCACCGAAGCGACAGTTGAACTCCAGCGTATAGGGCTGTTCGTCCTGGATGAGCAGTCCGGCGTACAACACCCCTATGTAGGATGTGCCCCGCTCGCTCATCGCCCGCAGGGTTGGTTGAATAATCTGCGCCTTCGCCCCCTGAACCAGCTCGGGCGATACATCGGCAAGGGGAGTATAGCACCCCATCCCGCCCGTATTGGGACCGCGGTTGCCATCCAAAGCGCGCTTGTAGTCTCGCACAGGGGGCATACAGAAGGCGTCTTTCCCGTCGGTGAGGCACAAGAGCGATACCTCGCGCCCCAACAAGCGGTCTTCAATCACCACCTCGTTTCCTGCCTCCCCCAGCCCCTTCTGTACCATCAAGAACTCCACGGCGTCCAGCGCCTCGCCGAGCGTCTCACACACGAAGACGCCTTTACCGAGCGCTTCGCCACTTGCCTTCACCACGCAGGGGCGCCCTGCATAACGCTCCAACAGATAGGAGCGCGCCTCTTCTGCCGAGCGGAACACGGCAAACGGCGCGGTAGGCACACCTGCCTGTGCCATCAACTGTTTGGCGAACGCCTTGCTTCCCTCCAAACGCGCCGCCGATTGCAGGGGACCGAAACAGGGGATATTGACTTCCGCCAAGCGGTCGGCTAAACCAGCAATCAGGGGCGATTCC
>CAKZQI010000293.1 GCA_937139515.1 uncultured Armatimonadota bacterium
AATGTTTCCGCGAGTGTCGGAAATGTTTCCGCGAGCGTCGGGAATGTTTCCGCGAGTGTCGGGAATGTTTCCGCGAGTGTCGGAAATGTTTCCGCGAGTGTCGGGAATGTTTCCGCGAGTGTCGGGAATGTTTCCGCACTGGATGCGGTCGGCGCCCCCTGTCCTTCCGAGCCTTCCTCACCCTGTCCTTCCGAGCTTGCCCCAACTGTCCTTCCGAGCCGAAGGCGAGGAATCCCAGACTCCTCGCTTCGCTCGGGGTGGCAAGGTGGGGACTATCATTCTGACGCTCCCCTTCTGTCATTCAGAGCGAAGCGAAGAATCTCTAAAGCCCTAATCAGAGACCCTTCACTTCGCTCTGGATGACGGGGCGGGGTTTTGAAGACGAACCGAAGCTTGCCCTTCGGTGCTACTACCTGCACCTAAATCAAGCGTTTTGGAAACCTAAACTCAACGAATAGACCCCTGTTAGGAATCCATATTTCCTCTGGTAGACTCTATCCATCAGGAGGTAATCAAACCGATGAGCAAACGAACATCCATACAGGAGGTAATCAAACCGATGAGCAAACGAACGGCGTTCGTGGTGCTGTTTCTAACCAACCTGATTTCAGCGTGGAGCCAGATAGAAAAGCCCTCTTTAGTGGAGACCGAGTGGCTCGCTCAGAACTTGGGTAAGGTGCGAGTGATTGACGCCCGCAGCGAGGTCTCGGTTTACCTTCAGGGACACATTCCGGGCGCAGTCTATTTGAACTCGGAGACTTTGCGAGTCTCGCGCGGGGGCATTCCGGGGCAAATCCTCCCCCCTGAGCGCTTGGCGGACATCTTTGGGCAGTTGGGCATCAGCAACAACACGCCTGTGGTGGTCTACTCCAGTTCCGCCGACTCGTTTACCACCGCAACTTACATCTTATTCGCCTTAGTCTACTTGGGGCATGACCGCGTGGCGGTATTGAACGGTGGCTTTGAGAAGTGGCAGGCGGAAAACCGTCCCCTTTCTCGTGAGATACCGCGCGTGGAGTTGGCAAGCTTTACCCCCGATCCCCGCCCTGAGTTGACCCGCACCCTCAACGAGCTGAACCAGCTGATAAACTCGCCTGAGCCTCTGCAAGTGCTTGACGCGCGCCCAAGCACGATGTACCAAGAGGGGCACATGCCAACCGCGCAGAGCTTGCCGATTGGCGAACTGCTCAAATCGGACGGGAAGGTCGCCGTGTGGCTTAGCCCAGACGCTGTTCGTGAGAAGCTCAAAGCACTTGGAGTAGACCCTCAGCGCCCTATTGTGACCTACTGTGCCACGGGGCGTCAAGGGAGCCTTGCTTGGTTCACCCTGCGCTACCTGCTCGGTGCGGACGCCACCCTCTACGAGGGGGGTTGGGTCGAGTGGCGCGCCGCAGGGCAAGCCATAAAGAAGTAAGAACCATTAGGGGAGGGAACGGATTGCCCTCCCCACACAGAAAAATCCCCGTTTTAACCCCCGAATTTTGACCCGAGATCGGAAAAACCACCTTGCATCGGCTGAAAACTGGGGTATAATGAGAGATCATACCCTACAAGGAGGCATTGCATGAGTAATCGACGTGGTTTTACGCTGATTGAGTTGCTTGTCGTGATTGCGATCATCGCCATTTTGGCGGCGATCCTCTTCCCCGTGTTTGCGCAGGCACGTGAGAGTGCCCGCAAGACCCAGTGTCTGTCCAACGGTAAGCAGTTAGGGACTGCGATAATGATGTATGCGCAGGACTACGACGAGGCAATCGTAGGCTGGTTCAAGGTTAGCGAGTACGCTGGGCAGCCGTTGTGGGAGCGGTTCTGGATTGGAATGCTCAACCCGTATGTGAAGGGCGAAATTAACCGACCTGCCGCCGGTCAGCGCTGGACCGCAGGCGCGACCCCCAAGGGCGTGTATGCGTGTCCCTCTTGGAGCCAGTCCAACTATCTGCGCGGGGCGAATATGCCCGACTGCTACCCTGGCTCGCTTGACCCCTACTTCCCACCGACCGAGATTTTCTCGCACTACGGTATCGTCTTCCAGATGGCGACGCGCGGGGGCGCTGGCACCCAGCAGAACCCGTACTATCACTATGCAGGTAGCCTTGTCTATCCTGCAGCAAGCGGTGGACTGACCCGCTATCTGGCAGAGATTCGCCGACCTGCCGAGACCGTTCTGATGGGCGATGGAATTACCATGCTCGACCGCGGTCCGACCTATGTTGTGATTGCGCTCGGCTGCGAGTCGCAGTTCATCCACCAAGAGGGAAGCAACTTCATCTTCCTGGATGGGCACGCCAAGTACATCTCGCGCAACTCCGAGCGGTATCTGATGAGCACCACCGAGAACGGTCAGACCGTCTGGTTCATGCGCTACTACACCTTCTCGATGGAGTAATCTCACTATGCGACGCAAACTTGGACGACTGGCGACCTTCGTTCTGGGAAGTTTCGCGCTGATCCTTGCATTAGGAACCCTCAGCGCCTGCGGCTCTAACCCTGAAGAGAAGCAGGCAGAAGGCTACTACGAGGGACCGATGCAGCCCAAAAGCGAGCGTGTCGGCTCTCCCGGACAACAAGCCGGCGGCGAGTAATCCTGATATAGCGCCCTCCCACTGAGGGAGGGCGTTTTACTCAGAGGGATCTATGAAGACCAGCCTACGAAATGTCGGTATCCTGATTATCTTGGGCGCCGTGCTGGTGGTAGTGGCGTTTGTTATGCGCCACCAAGCGGTCCAGCCGCCACCCCCTTCTGCACCGGGCTACTACGAAGGACCGATGCTCCCGAAAAGTCAGCGCATGGGACCTCCGGGGGGCGGAGGAGCGCCTGGTGCCGCCCAAACACAGTGAAGCTTCAGGGAAACAACTTCGCTAACCACAAGGCATCGGTGCGCGACAGGTCGGTAAACTGAAGCCCGTGAAACCAGCGCGTGCCATCTTCAGCGGGCATCGTGTAGCACACCTCGGCACGAGCGCTAATCTCGTGATTACCATCCAATATCGGAAACTGCAGGCTAATCTGAGTCCCTACAGGTAACGCCCGACAGAACACCAAGCGTGCCCCCGACCGACTGATGTTGGTAATGCGCGCTTCAAAGACGGTGTCGTCTAAGTGGACATGGACAATCATGCTGACGATGTAGCGCTTCTCGGTGCGACGGTCTACAATCGCTGGGGGCGAGGCTAATGCACACACCGCCACAGGCGGATGAATCTGTGCTACCTGCGCCTGCACTCGGTAGAGCATCTCCTTCGCAGAGACAAACAGGTAAACGGTCGCCCCCCTTCGTAGGCTTTGCCACTCACTGGGGTTCCCCGAATCGAACAGGACGGTGAAATGATTTGGGTCAGCAGAGACCAGTTGCCCCTCCAAGCGCATGTTGTGGTTCGGCAAATGTACTTCAACCTTTGGCTTTGCTCCTTGCGCAGACACCATCTTTATTACACCTCTGCTGGGGTTATTCCACACTGAGCCGAGAGAATCAACACGCAGGTATAATCGGCGCGGAGGGATTCGTATGAGCGTACAACAGACTTATCAACAGTTGGAAGCGTGGGCGAAGGAGACCGCGCTTTTGGAGTCGGTGGCAGGCGTGCTGGGTTGGGACCAGCGCGTGATGATGCCCGCCAAAGCGGCTCCCCACCGTGCCAACCAGTTCGCCTTGCTTTCAGGACTTATCCACCAACGGGCAACCGACCCGCGCGTGGGCGAGTGGCTGGCAGAGTTGGAACAGAGCGAACTAACCCAAGACCCCGAAAGTGTGCCTGCAGTCAATATTCGTCAGTGGCGACGGGAATACGACCGCATGACCAAACTGCCCACCGAGCTGGTGATGGAGTTTGCTCGCACGACCGCTCTCGCCGAGAAGGCATGGGAAGAGGCGCGTGAAAAGTCCGATTACCCATTGTTTAAACCCCACTTACAGAAGATTGTGCAGATTGTGCGGGAAATCGCTGAGCGCTACGGCTATGAAACCGAACCGTATGATGCCTTGTTAGACCAATACGAGCAGGGCATGACCGCCAAACAGGTGGAGGCGCTGTTTGCCCCTCTGCGCCAGCATACCCCCGACCTCGTGGCTCGCCTACAAAACGCCCCCAGAAAACCCAACACCGACATCCTGCACCGCCACTATCCCCGCGAGGCACAGGAAAGGTTCTGTCGGCTAGTTACAGAGACCATCGGCTTTGATTGGCAAGGTGGGCGATTAGACCCCACGGTTCACCCATTCGCCATACGGCTCGTGCCGGGCGATGTGCGCATCACCACCCGTTATTATGAGAACTTCCTGAACCCCGCGCTGTTTGGCACGGTTCACGAGCTGGGGCACGCCCTCTACGAGATGGGACTGCCTCAGGAACACTGGGGTACCCCGATGGGCGAGTCGACCTCGCTGGGCATCCACGAGTCGCAGTCGCGCATGTGGGAAAACTTCGTGGGGCGCAGCCGAGCGTTCTGGGAGTACTTCTACCCGATTGCGCAACAGCACTTCACCGCCCTACAGGAAGTGCCGCTGGACGAGTTCGTGTTTGCCGTCAACGCCGTCAAACCGTCCACCATCCGCGTTGAGGCGGATGAGGTGACCTACAACCTGCATATTATCTTGCGCTTCGAATTGGAGTTGGCGCTGATGCGGGGCGAGCTGGAAGTAGACGACCTGCCCAGCGCTTGGAACGAGCGTTTTGAGAAGTACATGGGCTTCCGTCCACCCAGCGACGCGGAGGGCGTCCTGCAGGATGTCCACTGGTCAGGCGGGATGATCGGCTACTTCCCGACCTACACGCTGGGCAACCTCTACGCGGCGCAGTTCTCTGAGAGCGCCGAGCGCGAGCTGGGCGACCTGGATGCGATGTTCCGCAAGGGCGAGTTCCGCCCCTTGCTGGAGTGGCTTGTGCAAAATATCCACCAACAGGGCAAGCGCTACACCGCGAATCAACTCGCCGAACGCATCACGGGTAAACCGCTCAGTGCCGAATCGCTGTTGAACTACTTCCAGCGCAAGTTCCCCGAACTGTACGGGATCTAAGCTCCGTTGTGTAGGGGCAGACCTCTGTGTCTGCCCCATTTATCCATAGCCCCTATATCTGCCCTTTGAGAGATTCTTCGCTTCGCTGAGAAAGACAAGAGGGGCTCCAGAATGACAATCCCCACCCTGTCACCCTGAGCGTCAGCGAAGGGTCTATGTCACTCTGAGCCGAAGGCAAAGAGCCTCACTTCGCTCAGAATGACAGTGGGGGAATGCAGGTTGCTCGCACGCTCGGTTTCGGGACACTACCCCCACGAAAGGTACACTTCTGCTATGCGCTACAGAGCCTCTGCACTCGGATGGTTGGCAGTTTGTCTGGTGATGGTGAGTGCCTACGCTCTCGCCCACCAAGCGCCTGCTCAAAATGACACCGTTCTCCCTCGCCAAGCAAAGCCGACTCGCCCTGCTGAACTGCTGGACACGGGCAAAATTGTCGTGCGGGTGCTGGTGCTGAGTTTCAACCCCATCGTGCTTCAAGAAGGGGGCAAACGCCTACACGAAGTGGGCAAATGGAACGACCCACGCCAACTCGCCAAAGAATACGCACGGGAGGTCAACGAAGCCAGTCAGGGCTTTATTGAGTTCCAAATTGTGGAATGGCGCGACCTGGATGAGTTCCCCGTCAAGGTGGATGGCTTCACTTACACGCTGGAGCAGTACTTGGAGTGCCTGCGCACATGGAAAGGCTGGCACGAACCTGACGGGACGGACTATGAGAAGGTGCTCCTCAAGCACGGCGTACACGAGCTGATAGATAACAACAAGATAGACGAGGTCTGGATGTTCGGCGCGCCCTATATGGGCTTTTGGGAATCGGCGATGGCAGGACCGGGGGCGTTCTTCATCAACGGGGGCGTTTATGATAAGTTCCCGACGCGTCGCCCGTTTGCGATTATGGGCTTCAACTACGAGCGGGGTGTCGCCGAGATGCTCCATAACCTGTGCCACCGCACCGAAGCGACGATGACCCGCATCTATGGCGGGTGGAAGTCTGACCAGCTGGTGCACAACTGGGCGCGCTTCGCGTCGAATGCGCACCAGTCTAACGGCGTTTCGGCAGTGGGTTCGTGCCATTACCCGCCCAACGGCGAGAAGGATTACGACTATGCCAACCCGCGCACGGTGGTCAGCTCCGCTCCCGATTGGCTTAGCTACCCCAACCTCACGGGCAAGACGATGCCCGTCAATCGTGAGACCTGGGGCGGACCCGACTATCACCTCAACTATATGCGCTGGTGGTTTCGCCATCTGCCCCGTGCAAAAGGCGTCAACGAAGATGGACGGCTCAACAACTGGTGGCGCTATGTGTTTGATTTCACACGCTACGACGAGCGGGGCAAGCCGATAGGCAACTGAGATGCGCAAGGAGGGCTACTGCGCCTACGGTGCGGGAGTTGTTCAAGCGCTTTTAGAGCGCCTACAGGCAGGCGACTGCGAGGCACTCTTTCGACTTCAGGTGTGCCTGAGCCTGTTTCGAGCGTGCTACCCGCCCACGCGCCTTGCGTATTGGAAACGGCGTATCCGACGCTGTCTGCGTGCGCTGAACGCCCTGAATGACCACCAGCAACTGCTCCAGTGGGTCTCCGAGCAGGAATACAGCCCTGAACAGCGTGCAGGGATCCAGCGCGTGCAACTGCGCCTGAGTCAGCGCATCGCCAACCTCCTACAGCGCGCCGACGAAGCGTGGCAAAGCCTGCTCCAATCGCACACGCTGAACGAGATGCGTGGGCTGAGCCGAAGGTGGACAGAAACACACGCCTCAGAGCCTCCTTGTCCCGACTACATCCACCACACTTGGAAACAGTTCGTGCGTGAGCATCAGCCGGCACTCGCTTCCGAAACGATGGCGTTGGACACGCGTTGGGGCAGGCTCCATACGCTGATTGTAGGGGCAGAAATTTTGGGGTCTCTGCTGGAGAACCCCGTGCCTTGCGAATGGCTCTCTGAGTTTCAGAAGGTGGGGCAGGAGCGCTTTGTCCAAACCGCCCAACATATCCTGCAAAGCCTTTGGGAGAGCGAGCAGGAGCAGGTTCGCCAGTTTTATGGGCACACGCGCCCGCTCCAACGACTGCGTCTCGGCTGGGAGCTCCTACAAAGTAAAGTCTCTTAACCTAACAATAACATCGCGTCGAGGTAGAATAGGGATGATAAGAGGACACGACTCCCCAACATCGGGAGCGGGACATAGGGTATTGGCATGAAAACAACGAAAGGATGGTCGTTTCTCTTACTGAGTTTGACGCTGGCGTTCGGTTGGGCACAGCAAGAGGTACGAATACTGAACTGGAACATCGCACGGTCGGTCGGGGCGAACAACCCAGAGAGCGAGCGTCAACCCTACACTGCCAAGATTATGAACCACTTACGCCCCGATATCATGATCCTGCAGGAGGTTGGGGGCAACACTTCAGGATGGAACGCGCTCAACCAAGAGCAGGCGCTGGACACCTTCATCCGCAACAACCTCACTTTCTTCGGCTCAACCCCCCAACGCAATCGGGACTACTACCTCTATGTGAACCGCCTTTCGGACGGATGGATTAGCAACGCGATTGTGAGCCGATTCCCGCTGATTTCAGCGACCGATGTCTCCATCGGTTCGCCGAACCGTGGGTTGACGATTGGACGCATCGATGTGCCCGGCACCAACGGGCTGGGTGTGATGGGCGTCCACTTCAAGGCGGGAGGCACCACGAACGATGCCGTCACTCGCCAAACGAACGCCGAGAACACTCGCAATCGCGTGTTGGAATGGCGCCGCCAAAACAGGCGCTCGGCACTCGTGTTGGGAGGCGACCTGAACGAGAACGAAGACCCCGATCTCACCGCCTCCTTCCAGATTGGGGGCACTCTGCCCGATGGGCGCACCTACGCCCCGATTAGCACGGTCAAGTCGGCGCGACTGCGCGACCCTGTGCCCTTAGACGGTTTGGGCACCAAGCGCACCTACCAGATTACCGCCAGCAACACGACTCCCAGACGACGCTTAGACCATCTATTTGTTTCCGCCACTGAACCGGGGCGCGACCGTATCAACATACTGGAGGCAATTATTTTCAACACGCGCCGAATGCCGAACCTGCCCAGTAGCTTCAATATTGACGATAGCCCCAACGCCTCTGACCACGCCGCGCTGTTCTATCGGATACGCATCGACCGCTGGCAGAGTATCGGCAACTCGGACGCGGGCTACTGGGTTCCCGAACCGAACTCGCTCCTGCAGCTGGTGGTGTTGGTTTCGGGTAGCGGGATTTGGTTGGGCGTTCGGTGGCGTCGGGCAAAAGCCTGAATTTCCCTAGAGAAAGCACGGGATTTTGCCCACAAGGGAACAATTCCGCTTGGCAATCGTCCATAATGACTATTGGAGAGCCGACTGGTCGGCTCTCCTGATTACTTCAGCATTAGGAGGAGCAACGAATGAACAAGCGATATGGATTTACGCTGATTGAGCTTTTGGTTGTTATCGCTATCATTGCGATTCTCGCGGCGATTCTGTTCCCTGTGTTTGCGCAGGCACGTTAGTCGGCTCGCAAGACGAGCTGCTTGAGCAACTTCAATCAGGGCGTCAAGGCAGTCTTGATGTACGTTCAAGACTACGACGAGACGATGCCCCCGCTGATGCACTCTACCGCCTCGTTCTTTGTGAACTACGACCCGAATACCGACAAGGTCTGGCCCCAACTGGTCGCACCGTATGTGAAGAACTGGCAGGTGTTCCGATGTCCGTCCGACCCGTTTGCAACCGATAGTAGCCTGATAGAAGCCTGGTGCACCGATGCGCGTGGTGACACCAGCTACTGCTTGGGCATCAAGACGAACTTGGGCTACAACTACATGTACCTCAGCCCGATGGATAATCGCGCAAAGAACATCGGGCGCTCGCTGGCTGCATTCCCGCGCCCTGCGAACACGGTGATGCTGGTTGATAGCACTTGGGATACCTCGCCTTCTGGTGAGGCACAAGGCGGAGGAAACTGGTTTGTGGAGGCGCCCTCGTATGTCAACTCAGGGACCATTTACTGGTTTGGAGGATGGGCAATTGACGCGCAACCCGGCAGTACTAACTACTGGCTCAAGTACGGAGGCACCTGGCCCTGGCACAACCGTCAACGACTTGCTCAAAGCGGACCTCAATACCCGCACCACAGCGGGATTGCGAATGTCGCTTGGCTTGATGGACACACGAAGGCAGTGCGCCATCCGTATGACCTGATTGCTGGGGTGAACCCGCGCACCTACCAGATCACCAACCCGAATGCCTATGTCTGGGGTGGTCAGGAGTAAGCACGATGAACAAGCAACTGCTTACGGTACTGGGGATTGTAGTATTGCTTGCTTTGGGCTACCTCGTGTTCAGCATGATGACCGCGCCGAAGGCGGAGACGCTCACCTTCCCCGACGGTCCCAAAGCCGAAGGCATGCCCGGACAGTTGTCGCCTCATGGCGGGGGGGTCGTATCACCTCCTCAACAGCCACAACAGCCTGCCGCAGGGCTACCCACACCCCCTGGCAAGGGGCGATAAGATGAAGGGGGGCAAATGCCCCCCTTTGTTTCAATCGAGGTGAGGGTGTTTGAAAAGTGCTGGGAGCGCAGGCGTCTCGACCGCTCGTGGCTTGGTCATCTTGCCCAAGTGCCCTTCACGGGCAGGATGACCGTGCCACGATTTTCCAAACACCCTCAATCGGGGTATACTTAGGCTATGGTTCGCCCGCGCGCCCATGTTCTTCAAATGGAACCGTACCGTCCCGGCAAAACGCCCGAACAAATCCAACACGAGCTGGGGCTAAACGAACTAATTAAACTTTCTGCGAACGAGAACCCCTTAGGCGCCTCGCCCCGTGTCGCTGAAGCGATTCAAGAGGCGCTGTGCCACATCCATCGCTATCCCGACGGCGCGTGTCAACTTCTGCGAGAAGCGGTGAGCGACTTCTACCAACTGCCCCAAGACCACTTTGTGTTTGGCAACGGCTCGGACGAGCTCATCCACCTGATAGGCTTAGCTTATTTAGAGGCGGGCGACGAGGTGGTAATGGGGCATCCCTCGTTCGTGCGCTATGAAGCGTCGGTACAGCTCAATCAGGCGGTGTTGAAACGGGTGCCGCTCACCAACGACTATCGCCACGACCTACCCGCAATGCTCGCTGAGGTGAGTGAGAGAACCAAACTGGTCTACATCGCCAACCCCAACAACCCCACGGGCACGATTGTCTACCGACATGAACTGGAGCATTTTATCGACCTCCTTCCAGACCATGTGCTGTTGGTGCTGGATGAGGCGTACTACGAGTATGTTGACCATCCCGACTATCCGAACGGGCTGGACTGGGTGCGAAGGGGGGCACAGGTGCTGGTGCTTCGCACCTTCTCCAAAGCCTACGGCTTGGCTGGACTGCGGCTGGGTTATGCGGTGGCGCGCCCTGACCTGTTAGACCCGATTGAGCGCGTGCGTGAGCCGTACAATGTGAATCTGCTGGCACAGGTGGCGGGTGTCGCAGTGCTTCGCGACCAAGCGCATGTGGCACGCACGCGCGAACTGAACCGCCAATCGCTGGAAGCGTTCCAACAGGCTTGTGAGCAGATGGGGCTTCGGGTGGTGCCTTCCTACGCCAACTTCTTGCTGATAGAGATTGGTGCCCACTGCGCCCAAGTGCGCCAGCGCCTCTTGCAGATGGGAGTGATGGTGCGTTCGGGGGAGGGCTTCGGCTTGCCCCACTTCCTGCGTGTGAACACCGGCACGCCTGAGCAGAATGAGAAGTTCCTGAGAGCGCTCCAGCAGGCACTTGCGTCGTTGAAATGAGCTTCCCGACTCGTCGTGAGCGTTGGCAGAAGGTGCTCGTGTTCGCCTTCTTCTTGGTGCCGATTGTGGGCGCGGTGGTGGTGCTCACCTCGCCGTGGTTCTTGCGCCTTCGTGCCGAGCAGATTGAGCGCAACGAGCAACTGCTCCAAGCGGTCGAGTCGGGCGACTTGAACCGCGTGAAGCAGGTCATCACGGGCGGTGCGATTGTGAACGCCCGCACGCGCTCTGGCTTGACCGCGCTGAGCTTGGCGGTCATTCGGGGGCACGACGAGATTGCGCTCTACCTCATCGAACGCGGAGCAAGTTTGGACGCTCGCGACCGCTCGGGCGACCGCCAGCAGATGTATCCGGGCAACTCGCCTGTGCATTACGCAGCAATCTACGGGCGTGTGCGTGTGCTTCGGGCGATGCTGGAACGCAGTGTGCCTGTGGATTTGCGCGACCGCAACGGGCGCACCTTGCTGATGATGGCAGCTGAGAACGGGCACCGAGAGACCGTGAAACTCCTGCTGGAACGCGGTGCCAACCCGAACGCTACCAGCGCGCTGGGCGAGACGGTGTTGGACTGCGCAAAGCGAAGCAACGACGCCGAGATTGTGGCGCTGATTGAGCAGGCTAAAAGCGCTCGAGCACGCGCGCCAGCGGGCGGTTGAGCGCGTCTAAAGTCGCTGAGACGACTGCACGCGGCGCATCTTCCTTGAGCAGGGCGCTTCCCACCAGCTCTTGACGAGCCTCACCATTTTCCCAGATTAAGATGACGAACACCACAGCTTGTCCCGTCTCCCCGACTGACTCGTTCACCTCCAAAATCGAGAGCCGTACTGTGTTGGGAAGGATGGGCGCCAGCGCGTTCAGCACCGACTCGGCGACCAGCGGTTGCATCTTCGCTTCGCCTTCGGCTTGACCCTCCAACATACGATTCTCGTACTGCAGATAGACGCGGGCACGGGCGCGCTTGCCCTCCCGTTCATACGAGACCGATTGAATACGAATCCTCTTTTCAGGGGGGCGCGGTTCCACCGCCGCTTGCATCGGCAAGGTGAGTTGTGCTCCCCCGCGTGCGGTGCCCATGCCCTTCATCAGCAGACACTCTTGGCTGGCGAGGTTGATGAGGTTGTCCACCGTGGCGGCGAAGTGCACTTGCTCGCGCTCGCGCGTGCGCTTGCCCCCTTGATAGCCATAGGAGACCGAAATCGGCTGGTCCACTTCGGGCAGGCGGATGGAACTAATTTGTCGGCTTATCTGGTGCGCCAGCAGTCCTGCCTCTTCGCGTCGGCGCAGGGTGGACACGGCGAACTCGTCGCCCCCCCATCGGCACACCACATCGGTTTCAGGGTTGAGCTCCTCTCGGATGACCTGCGCCACACGCCGAAGCACCTCGTCACCTACCAAGTGCCCATAACGCTTGTTGAATAGCCCGAAGTTGTCCAAGTCAAAGAACAGAATGGTGACCTCCTTGCCCTCGGCGAGCTGTTCGATGCTCCATTCGCGCAGATAGTCCGACCACGGTAGCCCCGTCATCGGGTCATAACTGCGCCCGATTTCGGTGAGCAGGTCAAACACGCTAATCATCCCCACCAGTTTGCCCTCTTCCACGATGGGCAAGAGGGTGCATTGGTGGTTGGCGAACCAATCGGCGACGGTCATCAGGGGCGACTTGGGCGAGAAGTTGGGGATGTCGGTACGCATAATCGTGTGGATGGGCGCCTCCAAGTCCACCCCCAGAATCTGGCTCGACTCGACCACCCCCAATACCTGTTGCCCGTCGTAGACCGGGATCCCCGAAATCTGATGTCCCCGCATCAGAATCAAGGCGGTCTGGACGGTGTGTTCTGGATTGACCCACACCCGTATTGGCTTGACAAGATGTTCTATGGTGCGCACGAGGTCATCGAGCCTCCCGCGCGAATGCCCCGCCCCATTCGCGCCTAAGTGTGCGACTTCTTCCGTGACCAGCACCCGAAGCGGGTGTGGTCTCATAGCAGAGCCTCCGTGCAGTCCTTTACCTTATACATACGCTAATCCCTACAGAAAATCCCACGGCAAATTTGCCAGTTTTGGGGTTTATCGAGTATACCACTTGCAGGGCACATATACAATCGTCAGGGCGCGTCCTCGCCCCTGACTGAGGTTGCGCAGGAGGTTGCCCGTGCGCACACCAATCTCTTCGGGCTGTTCGATGGCGAGCAGTTGACACTGGCGCGCTTGGAACCATCCCAAAGCCTCGTTGCTCCAGCTGAGAACCCCGATAGATGGGGCACGCAACACGGGCATCCCAGCTTGAGCGACATCGTGCCCTATGTAAAAGATACCCGCTGGTGGGCGGCGCTGTGCAAGCATCTGAATACGGCCGGGGATGGCACCCCGCTGGTCTATGCCGAAGAGTTGAGGGCGCACACGCCGATTGGTGAGCAAGCCGTGCCGAAAGCCTTCCCAGAACTCGCTCACTGCACGGGGCACGGGATGATAGGCGACAACCCACACTTCGCCCCGAGCGATTTTACGCGCGAACCACGCGCCTGCCCGACGCCCCACCTCGTAGTAGTAAGTGCCCACATAGCCCAATCGGAGTGAGTCGCGGATATCGGTGCCCATCAGTACCACGGGGGTTCCCCTCTCCTGAACCGTCTGCTGAATCCAGTCGCGCGCCCACGAGTCGTTGGGCACGGCAGTGAGGGCGACCGCGCGATACTCCGTTCCTGCAGTCTGTTGAACAAGAGAGGAGCGTTCCTCGGCGGTAAAAAAGCGCCACTCAACGCTCATTCCCGGCTCGCTGAGTCGGCTCTTCAGACCGCGATCCACGGCTTCCCAATAGGGATGAGGAGCAGACTGCACGAACACCGCCATCGGGTATTGGAACTGTTCAGGCGCGGGTGCGGGCGGACGGCTCTCACAGGCGAGTAATCCCAACAGCCCCAGCCACAACGCCGCTCGAACACTGCGACGCACAGCGCTCAGTCTTGGAGGAGCAGGTTCAACTCAGGATAGAGCTGATTGTACTCCTCCACACAGCGTGGCGATTGACCAGTGAGCCAGTCGCGCAGGTAGCCCGCCAAGATAGAACCCGAAGTGAGAGTAAAGATACCGTACTGGCGATAGGCTTCGGCGCGGACAGGGTCGTTCACTTTCGCAGCGAGCCTTTGAACCCCAAACAGCTCACGCGCCATCTGTACCACCATTAGGTTCGTGTTGTCGCCACTTGTGCAGGCGACGAAGGCGTCCATCGTCTCCAGCTCCGCTTCGCGCAGGGTATCTTCGTCTAAGCCGTCGCCCAGCACGATTCGGCACGGGGGCTGCTTGCCGAGGCGCTGTAAAGCGTCGGGCGAGCGTTCGATCATCGTCACCTCGTGCCCTGCTTGGCTCATCAGCAGAGCGAGGATGGAACCCGTGCGCCCACAACCCATAATCGCAATCTTCATCCATCTGCCTCCTCAGGGGTGCCATACAGCCAGACCTGGCAGGGCACTTTGCGCAAGACGATACTAATCGTGTCGTCCATCGTGTATTCGGCTCGGCGTCGGTGGTAGTCCACTGCCATAAACAGCAAATCGGCTTGAAGCTCCTGAACCACTTGCACAAGGGCATGTCCGTAGCGGTGGACGGGGCGCACCTCCACGGCGAGGTCTTTGATACCCATCTCTTCGGCGATCTCGCGGGCGGCAGCGGCGAAAGTTTCGCCGGGCTTCAAGCGTTCGGGGGGGCAGTCATCAAGGCAGACCGAGCGCGAGACCTCTACCAAGCACACCACAGTGAGCTTCGCATCAAACACGCGCGCCCAATCGCAGGCTTGGCGTAGCACTTCGCGGTCGTCGGGGGTGTTCGCAAAGGGAACCAGCAGGTTTTGAGGGAGCGGTTCCTCGTGTGCCTGCTTAGCGCGCCGTCGCCAACTAAACAGTTTGAGACCCATGGCTATTTTCGTTCGCGGGGCGTGAGGAAGCGCTTGGTCATCCACAAGCGCACAAAGCCCCACGCTATTAGCAGCCCGCCGAGGAACCAACCCTCGCTTCGTCCCTGTACAAACGCTTCGTAGTAAATCACTCCAAGCCCCAGCACGACCATCAGAGCGCTGATTCCATAGCGAAGCGAGCTCATAGCATTATTATACTCTCTCCAGCTCTTCGCGGAGCAGTTCTTGCACGCGCTGGGGGTTGGCACGCCCTTGCGTTGCGCGCATCACCTGCCCCACTAAGAAGCCGATGACGCTGGTCTTCCCGCCTTTGTATTTCTCTACGGTGTCGGGGTTCTCGGCAATCACTTGGCGCGCTGCTACCCGAAGTGCCTCCTCGTCGCTGATTTGCACCATCCCGCGCGCCTGCACGATTTGGGAAGGCATCTCACCCGACTGGAACACCTCATCAAACAGCTCTTTGGCGATGCGCCCTGTGATGGTTCCGTTCTTGATGAGCGCCACAAGGTCTGCTAAGTGAGCGGGCGTCAGGCGCGACTGGCTAATGGGCAGGTTGGTCTCGTTGAGCCGTGCCTGCAGTTCCACGGTAATCCAGTTGCAGGCGGTTTTCGGCTCCACCCCAAGCGCCACACAGCGTTCAAAGTATTCGGCGGTGTCGTACTCGGCGGTGAGCACCTTCGCATCGTAGTCCGACAGCCCATACTCTTTGCGGTAGCGGTCTGCTTTTGCCAGAGGCAGTTCGGGCAAGGTGGCGCGGAGCGATTCCAGCCACTCTTCGGTAATCTGGATGGGCACGATGTCGGGTTCGGGGAAGTAGCGGTAGTCTTGCTCGAACTCTTTGGTGCGCATCGGGAAACTGTAGGCGCCCTCTTCGCTCCACCCACGCGTTTCTTGGACGACCTGCCCGCCCGACTCCAGCACTTGGATTTGGCGTTGAACCTCAAATTCAATCCCGCGCACGACCGAGCGGAACGAGTTGAGGTTCTTCAGC
Organism: uncultured Armatimonadota bacterium; assembly: GCA_937139515.1. Taxonomy (GTDB): domain Bacteria; phylum Armatimonadota; class Fimbriimonadia; order Fimbriimonadales; family GBS-DC; genus CAKZQI01. The sequence continues at coordinate 15,712 of CAKZQI010000293.1, forward strand.
TCGGTTTTGACGCCGAGCGTGTTGGAATCTTCGGGCGCGACGCTGATGTTCGGCTCACAGCGCAAGGAGCCTTCTTCCATCTTGCCGTCGCACACCTTGAGGTAGGTCAGGATGGCGCGCAGTTGCACAAGGTACTCGCGTGCCTCCTCCGCCGAGTGGATGTCGGGCGGGAACTCGGTGACGATTTCCATCAGGGGCACGCCTGCGCGGTTATAATCCACCTCGCTCTCGCCGGGCAGGTAGTGGAACAGTTTGCCTGTGTCCTCTTCCAGATGCACGCGTCGGATGCCGATGCGTTTGCGTTCGCCGTTGAGTTCAATCTCCAGATAGCCGTGGGTACCGATCGGGTGGATCTCGCCGTACTGCGAAATCTGGTAGCCCTTGGGCAGGTCGGGATAGAAGTAGTTCTTGCGGTAGAACACCGCAATCGGGGCGACTCGGCAGTTCAAGGCGAGCGCAGTGCGGATTACATGCTCCACCGCCTTGCGGTTGGGCACGGGCAGTGTGCCGGGCAAGCCCAAGCAGATGGGGCAAACATTGGTGTTGGGACGGTCGCCGAACCGTGTGGCACACCCGCAGAACATTTTGCTCTCGGTCAGGAGTTGGGCGTGCACCTCCATACCGATACTGGGTCGGTAGTGCGTGCTCATGGCTGTGGCGAGATTATACCTTCGGGGTTCAGGGCGACGCCGTACACATCGTACACATCGGCGCGCTCAATCTGAACGGATATGAAACTGCCCACAGGCGCGTGGCACTGGCGCACATAGACCAGCCCGTCCACATCGGGCGCGTCGCGGTGCGAGCGTCCAATCGCCCAGTTGCCGTCTTCAGTGTACGATTCGATTAGCACCTGCATCGTCTTGCCCACCCATGCTTGATTCTTTCGGTACGAGATGGGTTGTTGGGCGCGCATCAATTCGTCAAATCGGGCGCGCTTGACCCGAAACGGCACTTGGTCGGGTATCTGTGCGGAGGGAGTGCTCTTCTCACGCGAGTAGACAAACGCCCCCACACGGTCTAACTCGGCTTCGTACAGGAACTCCAGCAGGTTCTGGAAGTGCGTCTCGCTCTCGCCGGGAAAGCCGACGATGAAGGTGGTGCGAATGGCGATGGTAGGCATCGCCTCGCGCAGTTTGCGTATCATCTTCAGGTAGGTGGCGCCGTCGCCCGGTCGGCGCATCGCTCGCAGAATGTCGCGGTCGGCGTGTTGCAGGGGCACATCCAGATAAGGCACCACCTTAGGAAGCGACGCCATCGTCTCTATCAGCGCATCGGTCACGCGAGAGGGATAGGCATAGTGGATGCGTATCCATTCCACCCCTTCCACAGCGTTGAGCTCCCTCAGCAGGTTAGGGAGCATAAACTGCTTATACAGGTCGTAGCCGTACTGGGTGGTGTCTTGAGCGATGAGATTGATTTCTGTGGTGCCGTTTTGGGCGAGCCAGTGTGCCTCCTCCAGAATGCGCTCGATGGGCTTGCTGACATGCTTGCCTCGGAACGAGGGGATGGTGCAGAAGGTACATTGGTGGTCGCACCCTTCAGATACTTTGAGATAGGCAGTCCACGGTGCTCGGCTTCGCAGGCGGGTGGGCACTTCAGCCCAGCGGTGGTGAGGCGGTTGAATATCGGTAAGGGGCGCGTTAGACTGGCGTGTGGTGTTCACAATTTCGGCGAAGCGCGCCATCTGCCCCACACCCACGAAGGCGTCCACTTCGGGAAACTGCTGACGCAGTTGCTCGCCCATGCGCTGAACCATACAGCCTGCCACAATCACGCGCTCGGTGCGCCCTTCGCGCTTCATCTGGAGCGCCTGACGAATGACCTCCATCCCCTCGCGCTTCGCCGACTCCAAGAAACCGCAGGTGTTGATGACCACTACCTCTGGCGAGTCGGATGCGGTGTCCAGCTGGTAGCCCGCTTGGTGGAGCACGCCTGCAATCTCTTCGGAGTCGACCTCGTTTTTGGCACATCCCAGCGTAATGATACGCACGATGGGGCGTTTCATCGGGGGTAGTATACCCATCAGTGGGGTACAATCTTGGGCGTGGAGAACGGCAGGCAGACTCAAAGGCGAGCGGTGTACCCGGGCAGTTTTGACCCGCCGACGCTGGGACACTTGGATGTGATTACACGCTCCGCCCAACTGTTTGACGAAGTGATTGTCGCGGTGGCAATCAACTCCCAAAAGCGCCCCTTGTTCACCCTGCAAGAGCGTACCGAGATGCTGGAACAGTGCTGTCAGCACTTGCCGAATGTGCGCGTGCTGGCGTTGGAAGGGCTGTTGGTCGCCTTTGCCCAGCAGATTGGCGCCTGCGCGATTGTGCGCGGGCTGCGTGCGGTCTCCGATTTTGAATACGAGTTCCAGATGGCGACGATGAACCGCCAACTCGCCCCAGAGATAGACACCTGCTTCCTGATGACCCATCAACAGTACGCCTTCCTGTCGTCTTCTATGGTCAAGGAAGTGGCGCGCTTAGGGGGCGATGTGCGCGCGTTCGTGCCCGAAGTGGTCGCCCAGCGCCTCAGTCAAAAATTCCATCCAAAGGGGGCAGGAGTCCCCAGCCCGACCGACGAATCCTAAAACCCGCATAGGGGAGGCATCTGTTATGATGAACACGGATGTAGGCACGATACGAAAATGGCTCAGAGAGTTGGATAACGCTTTTGAAAAAGCGCGCAGTATCGGACCTTTCATCGTTGGATTGAACAAAGGCGAGTGTCATAATCTGGTTCAGCAGATACTGGCGAACATTCCGTCCGAAATGGATCGGGCGGAGCATATCCTGCGTCATTCCGACCGTCTGGTGGTCAACGCCCAGAGCCACGCGCAGTTGACTTTGGAGCAGGCACAGGAGGAGGCGCGCCAACTCTTAGAAAACGCCCGACGCGAGGCGGAACAGATTCTGGAACGCGCCCGCGCCGAACAACAACGAATGCTCAGCCAGACCGAGGTCTATCAGCTCGCCGAATCGCAAGCCCGTGAGATGGTTGAGACCGCCCGCGAGAAGGCGCACCAAATCCGCCAAGGCGCCGACGAATATGCCTATGAGGTCTTGACGCAGGTTGAGACCGTCTTGGCGAAAGTGATGGGCACCGTGCAGAACGGCAAGGTGATTCTGGAGGACTATCTCAAACAGCGCGTGGGCACTCGGCGCTGAACTACTCCCTGAGGGTGTTCGAAAAATCGTAGCACGGGCATCCTGCCCGTGAAAAATCGGGTAGGTCAGGGCAGAATGGGTACGCTGGGAGCGCAGGCGTCTGCCTGCATCGTCGTTGAGGACCGCTTGGTGAGGGATGCCCATGCCATGCATTCGGGCGGGACGCCCGCGATCTCCATGATTTTTTGAACACCCTCGCTCCCCCCTTGAATTGTCCACACACGCTGGGGTATACTTTCATTCTGCGTGGGGCCATGGTCTAGGGGACTAGGACGCCTGGTTTTCAGCCAGGAGGACGGGGGTTCGAATCCCCCTGGCCCTACCACTCTGAGATTTTGATTCTAACCTCTCTATCCTGTACAGAGGGTTATCCCAAGAGACACCTGCCCAACTTCAGAAGTGCCAGTCTATGTCGGTGACCTCTTTGGCGTGCTCCTCAATGAACTGGCGGCGCGGTTCGACCTTGTCGCCCATCAGCGTGGTAAAGATGCGCTCTGCCTCCATTGCATCTTCCAGCTGAACCTGTACAATCACGCGCTTTTCGGGCGCCATCGTGGTGTCGGCGAGGTCTTCGGCGTTCATCTCGCCCAGCCCCTTGAAGCGCGTGACCTGCACATTCTTCTTTTTGATGCGCTTGAGGATTTCATCCAACTCTTCTTGGGTCTGGGCGTAGTACTGTTCGTCCTTGCCCACACGCACGCGGAAGAGAGGCGGTTGGGCGACATAGATGTGCCCGTTCTCTATCAGCGGGCGCATATAGCGGAAGAAGAAGGTCAACAGCAGGGTACGGATATGCTCGCCATCCACATCGGCATCGCTCATAATCACGATGCGGTGGTAGCGCAGTTTGCTGATGTCAAATCGGCTGTCCGATTCCCCACTGCTGGCGGAGCCGTTCGTATCCAAACTGATTCCCGTGCCCAGCGCGGTGATGAGTGAGCGGATTTCCTCATTCTCCAGCGCCTTATCCAACCGCGCTTTCTCCACATTCAGGATTTTCCCACGCAGGGGCAACACCGCTTGGAAGCGTCGGTCGCGTCCCATCTTCGCGGAACCGCCTGCCGAATCGCCCTCCACGAGGAACAGTTCGCACTTGCTGGGGTCGCGCTCGGTGCAGTCGGCGAGTTTGCCGGGCAGTGAACCGCTGTCCAGCGCGCTCTGTCGTTTGACCAGTTCGGCGGCGCGCCGTGCCGCTTCGCGCGCACGCTGGGCGGTGAGCGCCTTCTCCACAATCTTGCGCGCTACCGACGGATTGCGCTCCAGATACTCGCTGAACGCCTCGCCCACGATGGAGTTGACCAAGCCCTGAATCTCCATATTGCCGAGTTTGGTCTTGGTCTGCCCCTCAAACTGGGGGTGGAGCAGTTTGACCGCCACGACCACTGTCAACCCTTCCAGCACATCGTCGCCCGAAAAGTTGGCGTCTTTCTCCTTGAGAAGCCCCGCCTTGCGTGCGTATTGGTTGATGACGCGGGTGAGTGCGGTCTTGAAACCCGACAGGTGCGTCCCGCCCTCCACCGTGTGGATGTTGTTGGCGTAGGATAGCAGGGTCTCTTGGTAGCCCGTGTGGTACTGAAGTGCCACTTCCACCTCGGTGTCCTCGCGGGCGTTTCGGAAGTAGACCACTTTGTGGATGGGGTCTTTGTTCTCGTTGAGCGATTCGACGAGCGAGGCAATTCCTTTCGTGTAGTGGAAGGTCTGCTTGGGCTTGCCATTCAGCTCGTCGGTGAAGGTGAAGGTCACAGTGGGGTTGAGATACGCCAGCTCGCGCAAGCGTTTGATGAAGAAGTTCGGGTCATACCGATAGTCGCCGAAGATTTCACGGTCGGCATAAAATCGGACTTTTGTGCCACGCTTTTGGGTCGCCTTGAGCTTCTTGAGGGTAGTGACGGGACTGCCCCGCTCAAATCGTTGATAGTACAGGGCGCCATCGCGTGCGACTTCCACCTCCAGCCACTCAGAGAGGGCGTTCACCACCGACACACCGACGCCGTGCAGTCCACCCGACACTCGATAACCGCCACCGCCGAACTTACCGCCTGCGTGGAGCATCGTCATCACCACCTCCACGCCGGGCAAGCCGACCTCAGGATGGATATCGGTTGGGATACCGCGCCCGTTGTCTATGACCGACACGCTCTGGTCGGCGTGCAAAATCACATCGATATGGTCACAGTGTCCTGCCAGAGCCTCATCAACCGAGTTGTCTAGCACTTCAATGAACAGGTGGTGTAGTCCGCGCGGTCCAGTGTCGCCGATATACATGGCGGGGCGCTTGCGCACGGCTTCCAGCCCTTTGAGCACCGTGAGTTGTTGAGCGGTGTATTCGCCCTCCACCGCACTGCTCAAGCCGTTGCCTGCCTCGCCGATGACCTCTATGCCGTCGGTCTCTATCTCGGTCGTTGGAGCCAGCTCGGTTGGAACAACTTCGGTCTTTTTCGGTTTGCCCTTGACAGCCATCCGTTAGTATGCCTCCCTGTATGCCACAGCGTGTGGTTGTGTACAAGATTATACCTAATCTCAGTAGTCGTCATCGTCGTACCATCGGTTGGGTAGGGGCTGGGGGCGTATCCCCAGCAGTTTGATGGTGGCGACGCCCGCCACGAAGCCCCCGATGTGCGCCAAGTAGGCAACCCCAGGTGAAGCGAAGAAGAACTGCGAGATGAACCACAGCACCAAGAAGAAGATAGCGGGCACCTCCACGAAGGTGATGATGAAGAAGAAGAGCACGCAGTCCAATCGGGCATGGGGAAAGAGCAGGAGGTAGGCGCCCATCACGCCCGCAATCGCCCCACTTGCGCCCACCAGCTGGATAGGCGAACCCCAGTTGAACAGCACATGCGCCCACACCGCCACAAAACCCCAAATCAAATAGAGCAACAGGTACCGAAAGTGCCCCAGCCTGTCTTCCACATTGTTGCCGAAAATCCAGAGCGACCACATGTTGAACAGGATGTGCAAAAACCCGCCGTGCAGGAACATCGAGGTGAAAATGGTGAGGAACGGCGACACAATCGGTTCGGTGCGGATGCCTGCCTCAACCATGCGCATCTTGACGAAGAAGGGCAGCTCGGTGCCTGTGAGCTCCGCAGGAATCGCAGAATAGGTGCGCGTGATGTCGGGATTGTTCACCTGCATAATGAACACGATGATGTTGACCGCAATAATCCCGACCGTAACAACGGGGAATCGGCGTGTCGGGTTGTGGTCGCGAATCGGTATCAGCATCGGCTGTCGGCTCCTGCTAGCAATTTTCGGCAGGAAGGACGGCTTTCCCTGCTGGTTTTATCGAACCCTCGTCCCAGCGCTACAGATCGCGGAAGCGAAACTGATAGACCACCCACGCCGCAATCCGAAGGATACCCACATAAGGCGCAGGCGAACAGCTCAGTCCTATCATCAGCACGACGAGCGCCATCTGCCACCAAGCGACCGCCTGGTCAACCGCGTCTACAATCCACCAGAACGCCAGCAGCCCACTGAGCAAGACCCAACTCAGCCAAAACACTCCTTCTGAGAAGGGGAAAAACGGGAGGAAGAACCACAATAGGAAGACCCCCCACCCGATGAACAGCCATGAGCTGCCAAACGCATCCACAATGTTAGAGCACAGATTCGCCATCGCCAGCCCTCCGTTCAAAACGACCACTTCTGATTACTTGGGATGCCTACTCTGTGTTCCTACGATTGATGGAAGCCTCCCAAAACCGTGGCACGGGCATCCTGCCCGTGAGCAGAAACAGGTGGCGGACACAGTAAGCGTTCTTAGGTAAGATGCCCAAACCACGAGCTGGGAACGCAGGCGGTAGCACTCAACAGCGAGCTTGGGTTCAACTCGAAAAGCCCACCCTGTCACCCTGAGCGTCAGCGAAGGGTCTTTCCGTGTGTTTTATTGAGATTCTTCGCTTCGCTCAGAATGACAAAAGAGGGGCGCCCGAATGACAGTCCTCCACCCTGTCACCCTGAGCGTCAGCAAAGAGTCTCTCTTTGTGTTTTATTGAGAGAGATTCTTCGCTTCGATCAGAATGACAGCCCCTCCACACCGTCACTCTGAGCAATAGCGAAGGGTCTGGCTCGGAGTTGCATTGAGATTCTTCGCCGCGCTCAGAATGACATCCTTTACCTTGACACCCTGAGTGTTAGAAGGGTCTGGGCTTAGGGGTCTTGGAAGTTCTTCGCTTCGCTCAGAAGAGAGGGTGTTTGAAAAATCACTGGGAGCGCGGGCGTCTCGCCCGCCCATGGCTTGGGCATCCTTGCCCAAGAAACTCTCAGGATATTGCAGGCGAGACGCCTGTGTTCCCAGCGGACACATCCTATCCGACCTCGTGTTTTGCGTGCTTCGCTACACGGGCAGGATGCCCGTGCCACGATTTTTCAAACACCCTCTCGCTCAAAATGACAAAGAGGGAGCAGAATGACAGAGGGGGGGCGAGGGGGTGAGGTTCTCCGAAACCTGTGCCGCCGTCAATTTTCAAACACCCTCACTCCCGTACAGGTATACTTAGAAGGGGTGAACCGAATGTTTCAGCAACAACGAAGGGAGCGTCGCCCGAAACCGCCCAGCGCCAGCCAACTCAGGGCGATGGAACGCCGAACCCATGACCTTATCAACGAGCAGAGAAAGCGCGCCAAGTTAGCGCCTTTAGCATGGGACGATCGGGTAGCTCAGGTGGCGCGCGCCCACAGCCAACGCATGGCAGACGCCAACTTCTTTGACCACACCGATCCCCGATTCGGCGATGTGGATAAACGCTTAGACCGATTCGGCGTGCAATGGCAGATGTGTGGCGAGAACATCTTCACCTGCAACGGTTTCCGTAATCCCGAACAGCTTGCCGTGCGCGAGTGGATGAATAGCCCCAGACACCGCCAAAATATCCTGACCGCCGAGTTCACACACGCGGGTATCGGAATCGTCTACCGCTCGGACGGAAGCTACTACTTCACTCAGGTGTTCATTCGCCCGCTCAAGCGTTAGGCGACTCTGTAGAATACGGTAATCTTTCGCTGTAGGGTATCCTATAATTAGAAGAAGATACCCTCGCTGGCACTCTGTGACCGCGCCGTTTCAGAAACCGTTCAGAGGTGGGCAAGCGATGGTTCCGACGCAGGAATGCCTTGCGCAAGCAATTGAGATGGCGCTCCGCTGGCTCAGGAGGCGTGACTACAGCCAGCAAGAGATGACCCAACGCCTGCTTGCAAAGGGTTTTTCGGAAGAGACGGTTCAGCAGGCGATTGAATGGCTCGTAGAAGAGCGATGGCTTTCCGATACCCGATTGGCGAACCGATTAGTGCAGAAGTTCACCGAGAGCCAGCCATCTGGCATTGCACGCATCGAGCGCGAGTTGGAACAGCGCGGGCTGGCACCGCCCGAGTCTCTGCAGATCGACGAGGAGACCCGTGCCGTGCAAGCTTTGACCCAACGGTTTGGAGAGCCACCCGAGCACGCGGACGCCCGAACGGTCGCCCGATGGTTCCGCTTCCTGCTCCAACGCGGTTTCGAGCCTGAGATCGCCGAGAACGCCCTCCATCGCTGGAACCCCGCCCTGAACGAGACCCTGTAAATGGGGAGTCCCCTCCCCGACTCGCTCAGGAGGCGATACGATGGAAACCATTTGGATTATTATCATAGCCGTTGTGGCAGTGCTCTCAGCGTTCGCTGGCTACCAGATTGCCAAGCGCAAACAGGTCAGCGAGCTGAGCCTGCACTCTCACAAAGAACTTCAAGAGGCAGAAGAGAAACTGCGCCAAATCCAACAACAGATTGCGCAGAGAGAACAAGAGCGCACGCAACTGGAGCGCGATTGCGAGACGACCCTGCGTGAGGCGAATGTCAAGGCGCGCGAAGAGGCGCACCGCATCATCGAACAGGCAGAGCAAGAAGCCCGCGAGAAACGCACCGAAATCCTCCGACTGGAACAGCGACTGCTCCAGCGTGAGGAACTGCTGGAACACCGCTTTGAACTGTTGGAGCAGAAAGAGCATACGCTGATGGAACGCGAGGCTCTGCTAACTAAGAAGCAAGGCGAACTGCGCGAGGTGCTCGCTCAGCGTCGCTTTGAGCTGGAACGAATCGGCGGAATGAGCGCCGACCAAGCGCGCGAAATCCTGTTGAGAGAGGTGCGCGACGAAATCGAGCACGAAGCGACCCTCCTCGCCAAGCAGATTGAAGAGGAGGCTCGACGCGACGCCGAGCGGCGCGCCCGAATGATTATCCTGGATACGATTCAGCGCTGTGTGGTGGACCATGTCGCCCAAAACACCATCACGGTCATCCATCTGCCCAACGAGGATATGAAAGGGCGTATCATCGGGCGCGAGGGACGCAACATCCGCCACTTTGAACATGTGACGGGCGTTGATTTGATTATCGACGAGACGCCTGAGGCGGTCACACTCTCCTCGTTTGAACCCGTGCGCCGAGAGATCGCACGCATTACCCTCACCCGCCTCATCGAGGACGGGCGTATCCACCCCGCACGAATTGAAGAAGAGTACGAACGCGCCAAAGCGGAGGTCGAACGGCGTGTGTGGCAGGCGGGCGAGGAAGCCGTGCTGCAGGTAGGGCTGACTGGGATGCACCCCGAAATCGTGCGCACGCTGGGCAAACTGCGCTACCGCACCAGCTACGCCCAAAATGTGTTAGACCACTCCATCGAGGTGGCGATGCTGGCAGGTCTCATCGCTTCGGAGCTGGGGATGGACACGCGCCTCGTGAAGCGCGCTGCGCTCCTGCACGACATCGGCAAAGCCTTAGAGAACTCTAACGACGGTCCGCACGCTCTGGTAGGGATGGACTTCCTACGCCGATACGGCGAGAGCGAGATTGTGTGCAACGCTGTGGGCGCCCACCACTACGATATCGAACCGCTCGGCTTGGAAGCCCATGTGGTGATTATCGCCGACTCCATCTCTGCGGCGCGCCCTGGCGCTCGGCGCGAGTCGCTCCAGCAGTTCCTCAAGCGCATGCAAGACTTGGAGCGCATTGCCACCAGCTTTGAGGGCGTGGAGAAGGTGTACGCCATCCAAGCGGGGCGTGAGGTGCGCGTGCTGGTCAAACCGAACGAGGTGGACGACCTGCGCGCCCATCAGCTCGCCCGTGAGATTGCCCACAAAATCCAGTCGGAGCTGGAGTACCCGGGACAAGTCAAGGTGACGGTGGTGCGTGAGGTGCGTGCTCACCACATCGCCCACTAAGAGCAGGGGTATAATCCGATTATGAGCGAGCGACTGTGGGCGCCGTGGCGGATGCAGTATGTATCCACCGCCAACCAGCCAAGTGAGGGCTGTATCTTTTGCAACAAGCCCGCCGAGGCGAACGACGCCGAGAACCTCATCGTCGCCCGCTCGGAGCTCTGCTACGCCATTTTGAACCTGTATCCCTACACCAGTGGGCACTTGATGGTCGTGCCCTACCGCCACACGAGCGACTTCACCCGCCTCAGCGCGGAAGAGAGTTTAGACCTGTTCCAGCTCGCTCAGCAGTGTGTGTCGGCTCTGGAGCGCACCTATCGCCCCGATGGATTCAATATTGGCTTCAACTTGGGTCGCTCAGCAGGGGCAGGGATTGAGGAGCACCTGCATATGCATATTGTGCCCCGCTGGTATGGCGACACGAACTTTATGACCACGATTGGCGAGGTGCGTGTGTTGCCCGAGTCGCTGGAACAGACCTACCAACGCCTGGCAAGCGCTTTGCAGGAGGTGCGTGCCGATGGAAGAGCGCCCCGTTGAAGAGCTGTTGGCGGAAGTCGCCGAGCGTGCGCGCGTCTGCACCCACTGCCACCTATCGCAGACACGCACGCAGGTCGTGTTCGGGGAGGGCAACCCGCGTTCCCCTCTAGTGATTGTGGGCGAGGGACCTGGCGAGCAAGAGGACGCCACAGGACGCCCGTTTGTGGGGCGTGCGGGCGCCCTGCTGGACAAGGCACTGCGCGATGCGGGCATGGCACGGCGCCATGTGTACATCTGCAATGTGGTTAAGTGCCGTGCGTTCATCATAGAAAACGGGCGTGTTCGCAATCGCCCGCCCACTCAAGAGGAGATTCAAGCCTGCTTGCCGTGGCTGGATGCCCAGCTCACGATTATCCGTCCGCTGGTGATAGTGTGCTTAGGTGCGCCTTCTGCATCCACCCTTATCCATAAGAACTTCAAGATGATGCAGGAGCGTGGACAGTGGTTTGCCTCCAAGTGGGCGCCTGCCGTGATTGCAGCGCTCCATCCTGCCTACATCCTACGGCAAGCGGGTGAAGCCTACGAGCGTGCCTACCAGTCCCTCGTGAGCGACCTACAATCAGCACGCCAAAAGGTGATTGAACTCCGACGCAAACAAGAAGAGCAACAGCCCATCCAACCTGAGGGTGAGGAACAACTAAGCCTATTCTGAGGGAGGTATAATCGCTTGTATGCAGGAGCGTTCTCAGAGGGGACTCGGCGAGGTAGAGTACGGTTTGCTATCAGAAACCGAGCATAGCGATGATTTTTCTCTCAACGGTGAAACAGTGGGGTACATCTGCGAGCGCCAGTTAAGCTTATCGATGTGGGAGGCAGAAGCGAGCCAGTCTTGTCCCTCTGAGTCCCACTCTACAAATGGGATTCAGGTAGAGCCCCCTCTTGAGCCTTTTGTCGATAGGGTCATCTGCGGAGACTGTAAAGATATACTGGCAAAAATCCCCGAGAACACTATCGATGCTATCATCACCAGCCCACCTTACTATCGCCAACGAGAATACGGAGTGGAAACCACGCTGATAGGAAACGAAGAGGCGTTGGAGGACTACATCGAGAACTTAGTTTCTATATTTCGGAGATGCCTTGAACTCCTCAAGCCTACTGGGAGCCTCTTCGTGAACTTGGGTGATAAATACGAAGAGGGGTCGCTCTTGCTTGTACCCTACCTGTTCGCGCACCGTTTGACACAAGCCACAGGAGCGAAGCTGATTAATGTGATTACTTGGGTCAAACCGAATCCTGAGCCTCGCCAGTACAAGAGGCGTTTAGTGAGCAGTACCGAGCCGATATTTCATTTCGTGAAGACCAGTGAATATAAGTACTTCTATGACCAATTTTGTTCACACAGGGATGTTGCGCGGAAGCGGGTCAAAGGAGGGGACAACATTGGCAAACGATACTTGGAACTCATAAAGCAGTCCGAACTCACACCTGAGCAGAAAAGCTTGGCACGCAAAGAAATCATCCAAGCGATTCAGGAAGTCAAGCAAGGAGAGATTGCTTCGTTTCGCGTGAAGATACGCGGAATACATTCCGAAGCCTACGGTGGGCACGAGGGCGGGCGAAAGAGCCATCTTAAGTCAAAAGGATTCACCGTGATAAAAATGTATGACCGTGCTATACGGCGTGATGTGATTGAATGCCCTATTCTCTCGCTGAAATCTCTGAAGCACCCTGCAGTTTATCCAGAGTACCTTGTTCAAGAACTGCTCAAGCTAACCACCCAGCCCGGCGATGTGGTTTTGGACCCGTTCTTGGGGTCGGGAACGACCTCTGTTGTTGCAAAGCGAATGGCGAGACACTATCTCGGCATTGAAATCAATCCCGACTATTGTGAAATTGCTAATGAGCGTCTTGAAAATACATCGGTTAGTCCTGATGCGGTGGAATTCTACCTATAGCTTATGCGAGAAGAGCCTCATTTGAAAATATATAGCGACCGCTCGATGTTGGTTCATGAAGACGGATCTGTGGAGGTTTTCGCTGAGGGGAAACAAGCTCCAAGCGCCCTCCAGCGATACAAACACATCAAGGAGAATCTGAGTAGCGGATGGTTTGAAAATTTGGTTGTTGAGGTCTCACGAGACCCAGCCCTACTCAGTCCACTCTCCGAAAACGACACCGAGTTTATAAACAATCTTGTGAACGCTTTCAATAGTGAGTATGGACGCGCGGTGGTGGGACTTTTTGTCGTTCAATTGGTCGTGAAGAGCCTCGCACAAGACCAATCGATACGCCTACATAAAGGAGGCTCGAGTCAATTCTCGTGGATTGAGGGTATATCAATGCGCTCCATCGATAGCCAGTTCATTACGCCCGTATTAAGAAAGTACAATCTTTTGTCTGTGAACGCTGATGGTGTGTTTATGACGCGCACCCTTGCAGAGAACTACCCCTACACGCGGTTTTACAAAGCCAGTATTCGTGGGGTCAGGGATACCTGGCTTGAGCTGGTCGACAGAGTTGAGAGCAGACAACTAGAGCCTTTTAGTGCGCTGAAGTATGTTTTGGCGTGTTTGTTCAATCGTACTCAGGAATTCTCTAAATCTGTTGAAACCACCCTGAAAGCGCTCGAGCAGTTATTGGCTACGCCGAGTCTGTCTCCCAGTCAGTTGCCCCCGATTATAAAACAGCACATAAGTGGGTCTACCTACTCAGCGAGATTGCTCGAAATCGCTGTTCACAGCTTCTTGCAGGTTTTGGACGAACGCGGCTACTTAGAAGGAAAGCTCGTACCTCTATGCCAAATGAGAACTGCCAACAAAAAGCACCGCAACATAGCCGATGTGGAGATTGTCAGCCCTACGAATGAGAAAGTCGTTCTTGAGTCTATGTCAAAATCAGAGGTAGTCAGCGATGAGAACTAATACCCTTTTGATTGTATTAGCGTTGATGTTTATTGCGGTTCCTGTAGTATCCCAACAACCCAAAACCCAAACGGTACGCATCCCCGGCACCACCGTGGAGTTTGAACTGGTGTACATCCCTCCCGGCACGATTGAACTCCCTGACCCCGAAGCCCCCAGCAAGATGACCACCGTAGAGGTCAAGGGCTTCTGGATAGGGCGCACTGAGGTCACTTGGGACGAATATGGCACCTACGCCTTCAACAGCGACATCAAGTCCACTGAGAAGGAGCGTGAAGCCGATGCGATTGCCAAACCCAGCAAGCCCTACGGTGCGATTGATCGAGGCTTCGGCTACGAGGGGAACCCTGCCATCGGTATGACCTACATGGGCGCCACGCGCTATTGCGAATGGCTCAGCCGAATGACGGGCAAGAAGTTCCGATTGCCCACCGAAGCCGAATGGGAGTATGTGGCGCAAGCAGGCGGACGCTGGAAACGCGAACCCTTCAGCCCCGAAGAGCTGAACAAATACGCCTGGTACAGCGCTAACGCCGACAACAAGCCCCACAAGGTCGCTCGGAAACAACCCAATCCTTGGGGTATTTTCGACATCCTTGGGAATGTGAAAGAGTGGTGTCAGGGAATGGATGGCAAGCCTGTAGCCTGCGGTGGTTCGTTTCAAGACCCCGCAGAAGAGGTTCATCCAGGGGCACGCTCCTACCAAGACCCCAGCTGGAATATGACCGACCCCCAGTATCCCAAGAGTCGATGGTGGCTGTCTGATGCCCCCTTCGTCGGCTTGCGCGTGGTGATGGAAGAGTAGGTGTTGTAGCACCTCTGGCGAAACTTGTCCTGCGATGGCACTGAAAACGGCACTGCTGGGTACGGGCGGAATAGGACGCTATTTGGCGAAGCAAGCGCGCCAGTGCGAGGCAATCGAGCTGGTGGCACTCTACGACCCCGACTACGACAGCGCCTCGCGCTTGGCTCAGGAACTGGATATGCCCTACTACGCCCAGCTCCAAGCGGTATGGGATAAGCCAGAGGTAGAAGCGGTGCTGATTGCCACACCGCCCTACACCCACGCCGAGCTCTGCCTACAGGCGCTGGAGCATGGCAAACATGTGTTTTGTGAAAAGCCGATGGCGCCTACATTAGAAGATTGTGATGCGATGCTGGAGTCGGCTCGCCAAAATCAGCGCGTGCTGATGGTGGGGCAAGTGCTTCGGCTGTTCCCTCTCTTCTGGCAGAGCCAGCAGTGGCTCCATCAGGGCGTGATAGGCGA
This sequence comes from uncultured Armatimonadota bacterium, assembly GCA_937139515.1. Lineage (GTDB taxonomy): Bacteria > Armatimonadota > Fimbriimonadia > Fimbriimonadales > GBS-DC > CAKZQI01. The sequence continues at coordinate 30,738 of CAKZQI010000293.1, forward strand.
GCCAGTCCACTTCAGCGTGCGACGAATGGAGCACTCGGCACGCCTGTTCAGCACGGGGTGGCGCGCCGACCCCACAAAAAGCGGAGGCGCGCTCCTTGAAATCAATGTGCACGAGTTGGATTACCTGCGCTGGGTTGGGGGCAACTACCGGGTGGTGTGCGCTCAGGGACGCCAGCCCTTGCCTGAACCTGCCTTCATCCAGTGCTGGCACGCTCAACTGGAGTTCGAAAGCGGCGCCACAGGGCAGATAGAAGCCAGCATCATCGACCCCGCAGGCGAGTATACAATACGCATCCTCGGCACGGAGGGCGTCATCCACTTCGCAGGGTTTGGCAGTGAAATCCACTACCGCACACACCAAGGCGAGGAGCAAACACTCACCGCAGAGCAGATTGGACTACCTGACCCCTACACCCACGAACTCTGTGCGTTCGCCCGCGCCGTGCTTTATGGCGACCCGCTACCCTGCGATGGGCACGACGGGCGCGAGGCGGTCGCAAACGCACTAGAGTGCCTCAAGGCGATAGGTGCCAAGTGGTGAGTGAGATATAAGGGTGTTCCTAAAATCGTGGCACGAGCATCCTGTCCGTGAAAACAGGATGAGTCCGCTGAGAGCGCAGGCGTCTCGCCTGCACGGTCGTTGAGAACTGCTTGGGCAAGAATACCCAACCCACGATTAGCGGGCAGGACGCCCGCGATCCCCGTGATTTTTCAAACACCCTCACTGAGATATTGACTTTTAGCACCCACCGCCAGAGGTACAATACTAATGAGATGTCAGTCTCACGCACAACGACAGGCTCTAAACCCAAGCGTCGGCGACGGCTCACCGAAGCAGACCTGCTGAGCCTGCCCGACACCGGACGCAAATACGAACTGGTCAACGGGAGGCTCCAAGAAGTGCCCACAGGTGGACGACACGGATGGTTAGAGCATCGATTGTATTCGCGGATTGCGCCCTACATCCCACAGCAAATGGTCTCCTTCGGTTCTAGCACGGGCTTTCGGATGGCACAGGGCAACATCCGCAGCCCCGACCTGTCGGTGATGGACAGGGAACGCCTGCCTGGGGGCGAACCGCCCGTGGGGTTCATCGACGGCGCGCCCGACTTGGCTGTGGAGATTGTGTCGCCCTCCGAGAACCTTGCCAACCTGCACGATAAACTGCGAGAGTATTTTGAGGCGGGGGCGAAGGAGGTGTGGCTTCTGTTCCCTGAGACCCAGCAGGTGTATCGCTACACGGGCTTGTTGCAGGTGGAGGTGTTGGGAGCAGACGACCTGCTGAGGAGCGAGACGCTGTTGCCGGGGTTTGAAGTGCGTGTGCGGGAGCTGTTTGAGTAGCGCAAGCCCTGCATCTGACCTTCGCTTGGATAGCCCTTGTATCGCTTTTCGCAGGTATAATCTTGTACCGTATGATACGCTGTGTTGTTAGCACTATAGCAAGCCTAGTATTCGTGGTTGCTTGCGCACAATCTATAAGAGAGTTG
>CAKZQI010000294.1 GCA_937139515.1 uncultured Armatimonadota bacterium
CCGCCCGACAAGCGGTTCAACGACTCGCACAGAAAGCGAACACCACGCGCGCTTATGCCTACCAGTGGGAGTTCCAAGAGCGGGACGAAAAGACGGGCAAACTGGGCGAGAAACAGGTGTACAAGCTGGAGTTCCTCAAACCCCACTACCGCAAGATGACAATTATCCAGCGCGACCTGTTCAGCAACGGTGCGGTGCTCATCTACAATCCCGATGAGGACAGCAAGGTCAACGCACGGCGCGGGATTATTCGTCGCAGTTACGAGAAAAACGACCCCGAAATCGCCCGCTTCTTTGAGACCGACTTAGACTACATGGTCAAAGACATCCAGCGCCTGTTTCGGGGCGCTCAGGCGGAACCCGTCAAAAGCACGACCCTCAACGGGCGCAACTGCTGGCAGGTGACCTTCCGACCGCGTGGCGATACCATCCAACGGGTGGTGCTGGTGTTGGACGCTCAAGACCAGATGCCCCGTCGGATTGAGTATCACGATGCGAAGGGCTTGCGCTCAGTGCGGGTTTTCACCGAGTACAGCTTCCCGAACCTCAAGCCCGATGACTTCAAGTTCTGAGCGAACCTGCGCCGTCGTCTTGGCAGGTGGCGAGACCGACCCTGAGTGGCAAAAAGCGAGCGGGGCAGAGTGGCGGGCGCTTGTACCCGTTAGGGGCGTGCCGATGTTCCTCCGCGTCGTAAAAGCCCTTCACGAAGTGCCCCTGATAGACGCTATCGTTGTGGTGGGGCAGGTTCCTGAAGGAGCAGGCTACGAGGTCATCCCGCCCGCCACCCACTTGCTGGAGAATGTGCGGTTGGGACTGGAGGGTAGCCCGTACGATTCGGTGCTCTTCACAACGGTGGATGTGCCGTTTCTGACGGGGGAGAGCGTTGCCTTCTTTTTGAAAGAAAGCCTTCAATCGGGGGCGAGCCTGACTTACGCAGTGGTGCCTGCCGAAGTATGCCGAGAGCGTTTTCCCCAGATGAAGCGCACGACGGTGCACCTGCGCGAAGGCGAGGTGACGGGAGGCAATCTGTTCTGGGTTCGGCGTGAAGTGGCACTGAGGGAACTACCCCGCTTGCAAGCGCTTTATGAGGCGCGCAAACAGCCCGTGCGTCTCGCCTCGCAGATTGGGGTGGGTCTACTGGTACAGTTCCTACTGGCGAAGCTCGTCTCGCCCAAACTGCTCAGCATTCGCCACATAGAACGGCGTGTGGAGCGTATCTTGGGCGTGCCCGTGAAAGCCATCCTCACCCCTTATGCCGAAGTCGGTACCGATATAGACCGCTTGGAGCACTGGGAGCTGGTGCGGTAGGGATTATAAAGGATTTGCATTCGTGGGTTGGGCATCTTGCCCAAGCTACCCTTCACGAGCAAGATGCCCGTGCTACTTGCTAAATCATGGGCAGGATGCCCGTGCCACGAATTTTGAACCTCCCTCCTCTGAGGGTGTTTGAAAAACGGGAATGTTTCCGCGAGTGTCGGGAATGTTTCCGCGAGTGTCGGGAATGTTTCCGCGAGTGTCGGGAATGTTTCCGCGAG
>CAKZQI010000295.1 GCA_937139515.1 uncultured Armatimonadota bacterium
CGAAAAGATGTACAAGAACTTTGAGCTGAAGGCGGACTTCAAGGTCTCGCAGAGGGGCAACAGCGGGGTGTTCCTGCGCACTTGGAGCAAGAACGACCCCGTCAACTCGGGGATTGAGGTGCAGGTGCTGGACAGCTACGGCAAAGAAAATCCTTCCAAGCACGATTGTGGGGCAGTCTACGATATCCAAGCGCCCACCGCCAACGCCTGCAAACCCGCAGGCGAGTGGAACACCTACCACATCATCTGCAAGGACAACCAGATTATCGTCTACCTGAACGGGCAGAAGGTGAACGAGGTAGACCTGTCGCGCTGGACGGAACCGCGCAAGAATCCCGACGGCACACCCAACAAGTTCATCTACGCTTACAACACGCAGACCAAGCCGGGCTACATCGCCCTACAGAATCACGGCAACCCGATATGGTATCGCAACATCAAAATCAAGCCGTTGGACTAAACCGGTATGCAGAGCGTCGGGCGCGCCTGCGCGAGGCGGTCTTCCAGCCCAAGCGCGGCACGCCCCCCGATGCCACGCTGATTGTCCAATCGCCTAACCTGCGCTACCTGACGGGGTTCACGGGGTCCTCGGCGATGTTGGTGCTAACGCCCGACCGCGAGCATCTGCTGACGGGGGGCATCTACGCCACACAAATCGCCCACGAAGTGCCCGACATCCCCAAATCGCTCATCCCAACGGGCACCGAGCCTTACGAAGTGCTTCGGGAGGTGCTGGAGGGTTTGGGTATTCGGCAGTTAGGGGTGGAATCGAGCGTGTCGGTCGCCACACTGCGCCAGCTTCGCAAAACGCTCCGCAAAGCGACGATTCAGGTCGTGCCCAGCGGTAGCCCCACAGAGCGCTTACGACTGGTAAAAGACGAAGGGGAGCTTCAGACCTTGCGCTCGGCAATTGCGATTGCCGACGCCACTTTTGAGCATATCTTGCGCCTGTTTCAGCCCGAAATCGCCGAGTGGGATATCGCGATGGAGATAGATTTCTATATGCGCCGTCAGGGTGCCTATCCTGCGTTCCAGACGATTGTAGCCTCGGGACCCAACAGCGCCCTGCCCCACGCGCAACCGACCGAACGGCGCTTGCAGGTGGGCGACTTCGTGACGGTGGACTTCGGGGCGCGCTACGAGGGCTACTGCTCCGACATCACGCGCACGGTGGTCATCGGGCGGGCATCGGACGAGCATCGGCGGGTGTACAACGCCGTGCTGGAAGCGCTCCAGCGCAGTATTGAAGCCATTCGCCCAGGCAAGCGGGGCAAGCAAATTGACGCCCTCGCCCGCAAAGTGCTGGCAAAGCACCAGCTTGCCGATTACTTCGGGCACGGGTTGGGACACTCCATCGGGATTACCGTGCACGATGGAGCGGGTTTCTCGCCTCGTGAGAAGGGGCGTCTCCAACCCGGTATGGTACTGACCGTGGAACCGGGGGTCTACATTCCGGGGTTCGGAGGTGTGCGCATCGAGCAGGATGTGCTCGTCACCGACACAGGGTGCGAGGTCTTGAGCCAGGCGCCTGTAGAGTTGCTGGAGCTCGGGCAGTGAGGATTCTGCCTACCACAGTTAGGTCAGGCGAGTGTTTAGCAGACAGAAGATAGAAAATAGTTAGGCTGTAGGTGCGCCTCATCAACAAGCCAGTGGGGATTTTTTTCGCATTCATGGCGATTATCAAGCAGGAATCGGTAGAGCCTGCTGAAAACTAAAATGGGATGTGTCGCTGGCTGTTTTCGGGGTGTCTATCGTGTTGGATAGCCGTTGCTGGGTTCGCTCAAGCGCCCGTTGAGATGCGCCTGACCCCGCTTCTGGGGCGCAATGTGGGGGCGGGTTCCGCCTTCCCGATTGTCGTGGAACTGGAATCGCGCACGGGCAACCTGCAAGGCGAGGTGGTTGTGTCGGTCGAGCGGGGTACTGAGCGTCGCGAGTACCGCTACCCACTGGAACTGCCCGCCAACGCACGCAAACGCATCCTCGCCACCCCCGTCTTGAACGAGTGGGGCGGGCAGGTGACGGTGCAGTTTGTCGCTGGCAGGCTACGCGTTCGTGAAACCCTCCTAGCAGAAACGCGATACGAGGGGCAACCGCTGGTAGCCTTAGTCGGCGATGCAATCGGAGGGCTACAGTTCTTCCAAAAGATAAAAATTCGTGATCGAGACTACACTCAGCAATGGGCGCCTGACGAACCGAAGCCCTACGCCGATGCGTATCTCAATCCTGCCCTGTTCCCTGTGGAAAGTTTCCCGCTGAGCGGGGTACGGGTCTTGGTGTTGGGGGCAGGTGCCGAACGCTTGCGCGCCGAGCAGTGGCGCGCTATCCGCGAATGGGTGCTGTTGGGAGGCACACTCGTCGTGCCCGGGGGGAGTGGGAGCATCGTGGCGCAGTTGCCTGCTTTGCGCCCCCTGCTCCCCGTTGAGGTCGGCTCCACGCGCCAGCTGGACTCGCTGAGCGCTGTAGGCGAGTTCGCTGGGGCAAGCCCTCCCAAAGGAAGCGCCCTGATTAGCCAAGCCAGACCTAAGCCCACCGCCTTTGTGCTCCTCAGGCAGGGCGAGGTGCCCCTGATTGTCGGACAGCGCTACGGGATGGGCACGGTCTTCTTCCTCGCTTTCAATCCGTTGGACGAACCGCTCCAGTCGTACGACGCCCGCGTCGCCCTCTGGGAGCGGCTCTTAGACTACGCGCCTTCCCAGTCGCCCGGTGCGCTCATTCGGGCAACTCACGACGAGCAGGCAGGCGTGAGCCAGATGTCGAGTGGCACTGCGATGCCCCAGACCTCGATGCAAGTCAAACTGCCTTCGCCCTTGCTGATTTTCGCGCTTCTGTCGGTCTACTTTGTGTTGGTGGTGCCAGTGAACTATCTCGCCCTGAAGCGGTTTCGCATGCTGGATTGGGCATGGCTCACCACACCGCTTGTTGCGCTGATGTTTGTGGGGCTAATTGGCTGGTTCACTCGCGAGCTGTATCGGCGTCCCCTGTCGGGTGAGGTCAAGACGCTCCTGATGGTGCCTGCGAACGGAAACGAGGGCTACGCAATTAGTAGCGTGCTGTTCTTCTTCCCCCGAGCAGGGGCATTCACATTCCGCTTTGACCAAGCCGACATGGTCGAGCCGGGCGTGGACGAGGGGAGGAGTTCCACGCTCGCTAACCCTGTGGTGACCACACTGGAGGGCGACCCACGGATTATTGAGAACTTCGTCGTGCGCAACTTGAGCTTTCAGTGGTTTCGCTACGCTCGGCGTGTCCCGCTGGAAGGTACGGTTGAGGCGAACCTGCGTCTCGTTGCCCAAAATGGCACTTGGAGGCTCCGAGGTACCCTTCGCAATCGCACCCCCTACACCCTCAAAGACCTCACCCTGAGCAGCCTCCACTTGGGTCCGACTGCTCCAGACCCGTTTCAGCAAAGGGGTTTCCAGTACGGAATTACGCCTGAGATCAACGAGCTTAAGCCTGGAGGCACGCTCAACTTAGATAAACCTTTGAACCTGCCTGCAACCCACACGCCGCCGATGCCGAGCCTTACTCTCAAAGCAACCAGCGACCAGCCCCTGCTGGCGCCCGAGATAGGCGCTCAAGCCGATGCCCAGTCCACCGTAGAGTTTCGGATTGCGGTGCCGTTGGAGGTCGTGCGATGAAGCTCTCCGAGAATCCCCTGTTCAGGTATCAGTTCATAACTTCCAGCGCCAGCCAATTTCGTCAGAATCCTGTGGTGATTGGCGCCGTGATGTTTGCAATCGCGATTTGTTATCTGTTCTTGCTGTTCGTTTTTTCTGAAACGAACCCTGGTACAGCGGGAACGGAGTTAGTGTTGTTCCTCACCTGCTTGATTGCGCCTCTCATCTCCCACCGGCTCTTTTCGCAAGAGTATGAGCGCGCCACTTGGGAGTTTCTGGCGATTAGCCCCCTCAGCGCGCGAGAAATCCTACAGGGCAAACTCGGCTCGGCGCTGGTGCGTTGGACGATTATCTTCCTATTTGGGGCGGTGCTAATCGTAGTAGGAAGCGAAGCCATTCCCAGCCCTGCATTCTGGCGGGAGTCAACTATCCCTTCCTGTCTGATGGTGTGGAGCTGGGGCGTTTTTCTGGTGAGTTTCAGTAGTTGGCTTTCCCTGCGCTTGCGCAACACAATCG
>CAKZQI010000296.1 GCA_937139515.1 uncultured Armatimonadota bacterium
ACATCGCTGAAAATCAGGTCGGGGTCGGTGCCGTGCGTGTAGGCGTGCAGGACGAAACCGTCTTGTTCGTTGCCCAGCGCGGTAATCATCTGTGTCCAGTAGTCTAAGAAGCCCGGAATGCCCTTTTCGGGGAAGGGGGGTGCGTAGGTGCCCACGGGTGCAGGTAGAACGAGGTCGTTCTCGTGCCCTGGAAGCGATTTGATGGCGTTGCGACACATCCGAAACACCCGCAGGTAGCGCTGGACGGTTATCGGTTCGCCGTCGTAGCCCCCAGGCCATTCGGAGGGCAGGTTCGGCTCGTTGCCGATAATCCAGATGTGGGCGCCGGGCGACGCAGACACATAGTTCGCCACACGCCGAGCGAAGTTGGCATATTGCGCCTCGGGCGGGAGCGTGCCTTGAGGGTTGTAGCCATAGTTCAGGCGCACAATCACGCCGTGCCCCGCGTTTGCCCAGAGCCGATAGTCGCCCCCACGGCGGTCGTTGGGGTCGCTTCCAATCCCCTCGGTGAACAGAATCCAGATACGCTTGCCAACACCCTCCGCCACATACTCACCGCCCGGTTCGTGCATGCCGAAAATCCACGGAGGCTGGAAATTCGGTTTCGTGCGGGGGATGGTTGCCACCTCGTCGATGTAGACCACATAAGGGGCTGTCTGCTGGGGGTCTACAGGGGTGAAGGCTAAATGCTCCAGCGTTCCACGGAGGGTGTCCAGGACGCCGTTTGCGGTGCTTCCTGCGAAGCCGAGAATCGGGTCGCGCTGGGGGTCAAACACCACCGTGACCCAGCGATTTTTGGTGGACACCCGCTTGCCGAGCGGGGCGTGGGGGTAGGCGCGGGCGCTGGAAGCACCAATCCACTCTATACTGCCTGAGGTACCCCCGTTGGAGAAGCACACAGAGGTGGTCGCTGACTCGCGCAAACCCAGTGTCAGGTAGAAGTCAGGCGTAGTGCTGGGAACATACAGGCGCACCACCACCCGCTGTGTCCGAAAATCGATGGAGGGGTTGGGCGCAACCGACGCTTGAAAGGTGGTCAATCGGAGCCAGGCGTTGGCGTTGCCGTTCCACCGCCAAGAGACCTTGAGCGACTGAGTGCCACGAAACGCCTGTTCGTTACTAATCTGGGCGCAGTTGAAAACTCCAGCATTAGGATTACATGTTGCTGTAGAGGCTAAGAAGCTACTGGTAGACCCGGAGAAACTCGGCACGCGGAACAACACTTGACCGTTCGTGCTGGTTGGGAAGCCTTCGAAGTTCGCAATCAGGCACTGAGCAGGGGCGCTCAGCACCGTCGTCAGAAGTCCGATGCAGACTAAGATACGCATCGCTTTGCCCTCGCAAGGTCAGTTTCTTCGCAATAGGAGCAGTTCCTGCACCCGAACTCGATAGGGTATACTCGGCTTTGTAGGTGGATAAGCGATGGAACGCTGGACAGAGCGGGAGGAGACGGTTTCACTGGCGTGGCTGAAGAGTGCGTTGGTTGCCCAATGGCGCTGGGTTGCCTTAGGAACCGCTTTGGGTGTGGGGCTGGGCGCGTTGCTGGTATTGATCACTCCCAAGCAGTACGAGGGGGAAGCGAAGATTTTCGTCGACTCGGGCGCGAGCGCAGTCTCTTCAGGTGGTCAGTTGAGCATGCTCTTGGGTGGGGGCAGTCCCGATGTAAATACGCAGGTGGAAATCCTGCTCTCGCGCGCCCTTCTGGAGCGGGTACAGCAAAAAGCGGGCATCGAAGAACCCTACCGCGACTTCTCTAAACGGTTTGAGGCGTCCAGTGTCCGCAACACGACGGTTATCACCGTCTCCGCCCGCCACGATACGCCCGAAAGCGCAGCGGAACTCACGAACCTCTGGATTGAGGAGTATCGCAATTTCGTGCGCGAGATCTATGACCAGAATCCCTCCACGCTGGTGGAAAAGCTCAGCAAGGAATTAGATGCAAAGGAGCAAGAATTGCGCAACTTGGGGCAGAAGATTGTGGCGTTTTTGAAGTCCAAACAGGCGGTAATGCCCGATGAGGAGCTCAAGCAAACCCTCAATGAGTATGCACAGCTTCAGCAGTCGATTCAATCGAGCGAGGCACGCCAGCGAGGATTAGACCGTCAACTTGCTGAGGTGCGCGCCCAGCTTGCTAAACAACCCCAGTTTCACGAGCAGGCGCGTACCGTCGGCACCCCTCCCGAAGTACAGCAGCTCAACAATAGGATAGCCGAGTTAGAAATCCAGCGCACGAGCCTGCTGGAAGAGTTTCAGTCGACGGCGCCCGAAGTTAAGCAGGTGGAGGCACAGCTCGCTCAGGCTCGCAAAGAGCGCGAGAAACTGCTCCAGCGCGCCGTGGACAACTACTTAGCGGTCTTGAGCAAAACGGAGGCGGTCAACCCGACCTATCAAACGCTACTGTTGGCTTCCCTGCAAGCGGAAGCCGAACAAGAGGCTCTTGTAGCGACTTTAGGCTACCTGCGCTCTGAGCGTGATGCGTTAGAAAAACGCCTCAGAAACGCTCCCGAATTGCTCGCCGAGTTCAACGACCTTCAGCGTCAGTATCAAGCGAGCCTTACGATTTGGACTGAGAAGACACGCGCCTACGAACAGGCACGCGCGCAACAATTGGTTGGACGCGTGTCGCCCATCCCGCTGGAGAGTGCCTCACTCCCCGACCGCCCTGTGGCTCCACGCCCTGTGTTATACACTGCCGTCAGTACGACTTTAGGGTTGATGTTCGGGGTGTTGATGGCGATTATGCAAGCCTTCCGAGTGCGCAGGCTATCCAACCGCTGGGAGGTGGAACGGCTGTTGGGCGTGCCTGTGATTCTGGAACTGCCTTCAGGCGAGGTGGCACAGAGGCTCCCGATGGCGATTTGGGCGATGCGCTCTGCAGGAGCGGGCGAACTGTGGCATTCGGCTGTGGTCGTACCCTTAGACCAACAGGCCGAGTCGCAAAAGGTCGCCCACCAGCTCGCCCAGTTGGTCAGTGGAGTTGCTCCCGCCTCACCAGGTGAAGAGAATTTGCCCGAAGTGTTGTCCAAAAACGGCGCCCTGCACCTACAGGTGGCACTTCCTGAACAAGGTTCCAAAGATATGATTTCGGCAGAGCGGATGGTGCTGGTCTGTCAGCGTGGCTATGAGGTGGATGAGGGTCTTCTGAACCTGTTGCAGCTCTCGCGACCGCAGGTTGTGGGCGTTATTCTGGTAGGTCAGGAGGCAAAGCGATGAGGTCAGCCCTGCTGTGCTGTCTGCTGGTGGCATTTAGTATCGGGTTCGGCTCGGTGAAAGACGAGTCAGACTATGTGCTGGATACTGGCGATGTGCTGTCGGTAGTGGTGCTTCGGCACGAGCAGTTTAGCGGGGAGTACACTGTGCCTCCGAACGGCAGGGTGGTGTTCCACGGGGTAGGCGAGTTGGCGGTACGGGGGTTGACCTTAGCCCAGCTCACCGAGCAGATACGCACGCGTTTGCTGGAACGCCTGAAGAACCCTGAGGTAACCGTGTCGCTCAAGTCGGCGCGTGCCCCGCTTGCTTTTGTGGAGGGACAGGTCAGCAGCCCCGGCGCTTATGCTATGCGCCCTGAGTGGGGCGTACTCGAGCTTATCACCTCCGCAGGCGGATTGAAAAGCCCTCCAGAATACCTCAAAGCCCTGCTGGTGCGTGGGGAAGAGGTTCATAGCGTCGACTTAGTGGCGCTGTACTACCGTGCCGACCCCTCGGCAAACCTTCCTGTCAGACCGGGCGACAAACTGGTGATACAAAGAAAACCCACTTTGCGCATCACTATTATCGGAGAGGTACGCTCGCCTGGTGCTTACATTCTGGAGGAAGGGACTGGCGTGCTTCAGGCATTAGCTGAGGCAGGGGGCGTGCAGGGAAGTGCCAAACTTGAATCGGCGTTTATCGACCGACAGGGGCACTACCTGCCCATTAACCTCTACGAGGCGATTGTGAAGGGCGACCCGAAGATGAACTTGCCACTTCAAAATGGCGATTTGCTGATTGTGCCCCGCAATCTGAGCCGATATGCCGTGCTCGGTCAGGTCAATCAACCTGGATACTACACACTGCCCGAAGGCAAACCGCTTCTGCTGTCGGACGCCATCGCGTTGACTGGGGGAGTCAACCCGCGCGCTAAAACCTCGT
>CAKZQI010000297.1 GCA_937139515.1 uncultured Armatimonadota bacterium
GCCCGTGGAGCGAAGCACGCAAGCCACGAGGTAGGGTAGGATATGCCCGCTGGGAACGCAGGCGTCTCGCCTGCACCGTTGTTCAGAGTCTTGGGCAAGGATGCCCAAGTCACGAGCAGGCGAGACGCCCGCGCTCCCAGTGATTTTTCCAACACCCTCCGCCCCCCTTGACTTTCGTGCAGTGTATTAGGTATTATTATCACCGAAGGAACGGCAGTGCGCGAGGGAGTGCGCCTCAGGAAACCTTCGGAAAGGCTGATTGCGCCACTCCTCAATGCGCCGCCCATCCTTCAAAAATCTAAATCTCAAGGAGGAGGGATGCTTCTATGAAGCGTTTACTCATTGCAGTTGCTGGGCTGAGCCTGACTACCGGGCTGACCTTTGCCCAGATGAGAGATGTGCCTCCAGGGCACTGGGCTTATCAGTCGATTGAGCAGTTGGTGCAGTTGGGCATCATCGAGGGCTACCCCGATGGCACCTTCCGCCCGAACCGCACCATGACCCGTGCTGAGTTTGCGCAGGCGATTGCACGCGCCTACCGCAACATCGACGAGCGACTGCGCGCACTGAACGCACGCATCGAGGAGATTGCCAACCGCCCCGGTGGCGGACAAGCGGGCACCACTGACGAGCAAGCTCGCCGCGATATTGAAGCGCTCCGTCGCGATATCGAGGAACTGAAGCGCCTGAACGAGGCAGTACAGACGCTCCAGCGCTTGGCACAGACCTTCCAGCAGGAGCTCTCCAGCCTCGGCGTGGATGTGGATACCCTCAAGCGCGATATGGCGTCCCTGCGCGCCCGCGTGGAAGCACTGGAGGGTAAGGAAGACCGCTTCAAAATGAGCGGTGACCTCACCTTCGGTGTGTTCGGCACCCACAGCATCGACGGCAAGAGCGTGTTCACCAAAAACTCCCAGCGAATCGACCTGTCGGGCAAGTTGCTGGAGAGCATCAGCGTGGTGCATGAGCTCGGCTTGACTTTCAGCGGGCAGATCAACGATGAGGTCTCGGGTTCGGCGACCTTCATTCTGGGCAACTACCTGCCCTACCTCGGCGACGCCACCAAGAGCTCCTATTTCCTGCCTCCCTTCGCCGGCGTTGGGAAGCCTATATTCACAGTTGGCAACACCGACATCGTGATTTGGGAGGCGTTCGTCAAGGCGCCCATTAATGTGTTCGGCACCAATGTGAATGTGACCGTGGGTCGCTTCCCCGCCCAAATCACAGGCTACACGCTCAAGCGCGGCGCGCCTGACTACTACCTCAACTTCGCTCGCTACAAAGACGGCTTCTTCCGTGTGGATGGTGGCGCGCTGGACTTCGACTTCGACACCTTCCGCCTGAATCTGTGGGCGGCGCAACCTGCGAACTTCAACTCCACACTCGGCAACGGAATGAGCATACCGATTGCCAACCACAACTCCGCGCTGGGCGCGATTGAGCAGTTCGCAGGCGCTCGCCTTGAGTTTGATGCCATTCGCGGCGAGGACAACAACCTGTCGATTGGCGCGACTTACTTCGCAGCAGGTGTGGGCGCCAACCAGACCTTCACCAACTTCGGCAACCCCATTGCGACCGGCATCGACCGTGTGGATGTGTTCGGCGCCGATATCAAGGCGAAGTTCGCTGGGTTCAATATCGGCGTGGAGTACGCTCAGAGCGACCTGCTACGTGACGACACCCGTGTCGTGAAGAAGGAGAACTGGGTGTTGGATGCCAACATCGGCTACAACTTCAGTGAGAACTTCGGTATCACCGCTGGCTACCTCGAGGTGCGCCCGTTCTTTGTGGCTCCTGGCTCGTGGGGGATGGTCGGATACCTCTCCAAACCGTCTGACCTGCGCGGATTCTACGCAGGCGTGAACTACCAAGCCAGCGCAGACCTCAAAGTGAATGTCACGGGTGCCTTCCTCGAGGGTACGGGACGCCGACCTGTAGGCCAAGGCTACCAGAAGAACGACGAGGTCATCCAGGTGCTGGCAGGTATTGATTACCGCCTGTCCGACCGATGGAACCTCTCGCTCGGATACGAGGGCGTCTACTGGAAGATTAGCTCGTTCGGTCCGCAGGTGAAGCCTGTGTGGAACTACTTCACGCTCGGGGTGGGCTACAACCTCGGCGAGAACGCTGCGCTGAATGTGCTGTACCAAATCATCGACACCGACGGCAAGGGCTTCCTGCCTCTGAGCGGTGGTCCGAGCGCCAACAAGAACAGCGGGGCGGCCGTCGCGACCACGTTCAGCGTGAAGTTCTAACAACCCGTTCTCTGCAGGGTGTTTGCCCTGCTTGACCTTATCAGAGCCTTGTCCATCATGGGCAAGGCTCTGACGCTTTTTAGGTACAATTCACCCCGTCGGAGGTATGAGCTCATAATGACGGAACGTTCGCAAGTACTGGTTTCTATCGAGTGGGTCGCTGAGCATCTCAACGACCCTGCTATTCGACTCGTGGAAGTGGATGTAGACACCCAAGCGTACGAGATGGGACACATTCCTGGCGCGGTCGCCTTCAACTGGCAGACCCAACTCCAAGACCCCATACGGCGCGACATTATCAGCAAAGAAGACCTTGAGCGATTGCTCAGCCAGCTGGGGATTCGCAACGACCACACGATCGTGTTGTATGGCGACAATAACAACTGGTTTGCTGCGTACGCCTTCTGGGTGCTGAAGGTCTATGGACACGAGGATGTGCGCCTGATGGACGGCGGACGTAAGAAATGGATTGCCGAAGGGCGTGAGATTACAGTCGAGGTGCCCAATTTCCCACCCTCGCAGTACCAAGCGAAGGCGCCCGACCTCAGCCTGCGCGCTTTCTTCCCCCAAGTGATGGAAAGCCTCAACCAGTCGGGGGTGGCACTGGTGGATGTGCGCTCCCCGCAAGAGTTCACCGGCGAACTGTTAGCCCCACCCGGACTGCTGGAGACCGCTCAGCGTGGTGGTCATATTCCGGGCGCGCACAACATCCCGTGGGCACAAGCCGTGCGCGAAGATGGAACCTTCAAATCGCCCGAAGAGCTCCGTGCCCTCTACGAAACGATGGGCATCACATCCGATAAGCAAGTGATTACCTACTGCCGAATTGGGGAACGCTCGTCGCATACCTGGTTCGTACTGAAGTACCTGTTGGGCTACCCGCATGTGCGCAACTACGACGGGAGCTGGACCGAGTGGGGCAACATCGTGGGCGCGCCGATTGAGCGGGATGTCCCCACCGAGACACACGGTGGGAACTCCACCGCCCCCTGTCCCCAATAGTCGTTATAACCGCAGGGGCAACGACGCCCCTGCTACGCCCCGTGCGACTTCTGCGTGAGCTTCTGAATAAGAGTCGTATATTCCTCTAACAGGCGGTCGGCGTCCTCTTCCGACCGCGCCTCCACATACAGATGAATGAGCGGTTCGGAGGCATCGGGTAAAACGAGTGCCCACGAATGGTCGGTGTAGACTTTCAGCCCATCGGTGGTCTCGGTGCGCCCTTTCACCTGCTGGGCGACCAATCGCATCACGCGCCCCTTGAGTTCCCAAGGGCAGGGTATCGGCTGATGGCGGGTGAAGAACTGGGGCACATGGTCGTAGATTTCCGCCAAAGTGCAGTCCATCTTCTGGATCGCTTCTAAAAGTTTGACGAAGGCGAACATCGCATCGTAGCCAGGATGCAGTTCGGGGAAGATAATCCCACCGCGCACATCGCCCGCCAAACAGAGATTTTCGGCGCTGTCCGCAGCGACCGCCATAATGGAGCGCACATCGGAACGCGTGCGAATGACTTGAACCCCAAACGGCTCCATCATTTCTTCAATAACCGACGGGGCGCGTACAGACACTGCGATACTCTTGCCCTGAGAAGTGGGCGCCACGAGACGTGCCATCGTAGAGAGCAGGGCGTCGTTGGCAATCACGCGTCCTCGCTCGTCCACCACCGAGAATCGCTCGCCCTCGTTTTCAAACAGCACGCCACACTCGGCGTTGAGCCGTTGCACCACATCGCGCAGGTTGCTCAGGAACTCTTCTACCTCGTTGGGCGTGCGGGGCGAACGGCTGGCATCGGGGTAAGCGTTCAACGAAATCACATCAAAGCCCAACTGCCCCAACATCGTGGGCAAAATCGCCGAGACTCGGCTGAAAGCGAAGTCCGCCACCACACGGGGTCGGCGTTTGCGTGCAGGCAAATCCACCAAGTGCAGGAAAGCGTCTTGATACTGTTCTACGGCGCGCGAAGCGAAGTGAATTTCGCCCACCTCGTCCGAGTCGCAGCGAGCGAAGTCCTCGCGGAAGAACAGGTTCTCTATCTTGCGCTCGCCCAACTTGTTGAGATAGATGCCCCGTCGGTCAAAGAACTCAATCAGCGTAGCGCGAATGTTGCTCGGGGCAGTGCGGATACAGACCCCTCCGCTGGCACCCGAAGCGCGCACATAATGGCGCGTGATGGGGATGGGCATCGCCCGCAAGTCCGCCACATCCACCCCAGTAGCAAGCACCCCTGACATAAAGGCATGCTTGATCATGCGCGAGGCTTTGAGCGTGTCGCGCGCCAGCACAATCGTTGAACCACGCGGGAGGGTAGAACCGTACGCCGAACCAAGCTTGGAGGCAAGCTCGGGCGTCATTTCAATGTTAGATAGCCCCGAAACTCCCAAATCACGGAACAGGCTCCCGCGCCATTTGGAACCCCAAATCAGGCTCATCGTGACGGTGGAACCGCGCTCGATATATTTATCGGGCCAAAGTTTGACCTGCGTGCGCAGGATGCTGCCGC
Organism: uncultured Armatimonadota bacterium; assembly: GCA_937139515.1. Lineage (GTDB taxonomy): Bacteria > Armatimonadota > Fimbriimonadia > Fimbriimonadales > GBS-DC > CAKZQI01. The sequence continues at coordinate 4,759 of CAKZQI010000297.1, forward strand.
TTTCAATATGGCAACGGTCGCCAATCACGCACTCCTCTTGAACCTGGACATCATCTTTGATGGTAACGCCTGTGCCGATAATCGCCCCTTGTAGATGGCTTCCAACACCGATGTAGACACTATCCCAGGCAATCGTGCGCACGACCAGCGCGTTTGGCTCCACGATACAGTTGTCGCCCAGCACCGTGTAGGGACCGATAACCGCTCCGCGCTTGATACGACAGTTGCGCCCCAAACAGATGGGGGGAACAATCTGCGCTTCAGGGTCAATGGAAGTGCCTGAACCGACCCAAACGCCCGGCATCGTCTCGGTGCCGGGTGGGGCTAACTGCACTTTGCCCGTGAGGAGGTCAATGTGCGCGTCGCGATACTGGGTGATGGAACCGACATCGCTCCAGTACTCGTTCATCACATACCCGTAAAGCGGTTTGCCCTCCCGAAGGAGCATCGGGAACAGGTCTTGGCTGAAGTCGTAGGCTTTGCCCGACTCCATATAGTCAAAAATCTCAGGCTCCAAGATGTACATTCCCGTGTTGACCGTGTCCGAGAACACTTCGCTCCACGACGGTTTTTCCAAGAAGCGGGTGATGCGTCCATCCTCGCGAGTGATGACCACACCGAACTCCAACGGATTGGGCACGCGTGCTAGGATGAGGGTAGCGATGGCGCCCTTCTGTTTGTGAAACTCAATAGCGGGCTTTAGGTTCACATCGGTCAGGGCATCGCCGCTGATAATCAGGAAAGTGCCGTCGCGCAGATGCTCTTCGGCTAACTTGACGCTGCCCGCTGTGCCGAGTGGGGTATCCTCCACCGAATAGTGCAGTCCAACCCCCAGTTCAGCGCCATCTCCGAAGTAGCCCTCAATCGCATCGGCGAGGTAATAGAGCGTCGCGACCACCTGCGTAATCCCGTGCGATTTGAGCAGGAGCAGGATATGCTCCATAATCGGGCGGTTCGCCACTGGCACCAGCGGTTTGGGGCGATTTGCCGTTATGGGGCGCAGTCGGGTTCCTTCACCTCCAGCCATCACTACCGCTTTCATCACAGTCTCCCATACTTACGATTCACGCTGAGCCAGCTATTTCCTGCCTGCTGTTTGTCAATCTATGCGAGAGGGTGTTTGAAAAATCGGAAGGGGTTCTCGACAAGGGGTCTCTTGGGCACACCCGTGTTCTCACAAGCCTAAGAACATCCTTTACCGAAAGCCCCTCCCTGCGAAGGAGAGGGGCTTTTGTAGTATTTCAGGGTGTGTTAGGGGCTTATTCTGCCGCCGTGACGATCACGCATCAGAGTTTCGAACTGATGGAACAGGTCGAAAGGACTCTTTTTGGAATTCTTGACAGGAATCTTTCGGCTCATTCCTTCTTACTCCAGTGAAATCGTGTCCATCGCTGGACGCAGTCGCGCGGTCAAATCGGATTTCGGGTACATCGCGACGAACAGTTCCAGCGGATAATATAAATCACTTCGTACCAGAACGGGAAGATTGTTGTGATTCAACAGAAGCTGCAACACTCGTTCCAACGCTTGCTCGACTAACCTTTGTTGCGACTCTTCCATTCGGTCATAATAGGGGAGGATTCCTACAAGCGTGTGGATACTGTAGTCTTCTTTCCGAATCGCTTCATAGGGCAGGGACATCAACGGTTTCCAGATCGATTCGAACCGTTCCCAGCTTCGCTCCATCGTGATTCGGTACAATCGCTCGATTTCGCGGTCTATCGCATCCATATCTATCGGTTTATTCATCATGACTCTCACTATACCAGATTTCCCAACACTCTTCGGAGGCTTCTTGACCGTACTCTTGAAGCTGTTCCAGAGAGACCATCGGGAGAAGACGGTTCCGATTGCGACGCACTCGATAGTAGTCGCGATAAGTATTGAGCAAGGTTCGTGTGAGATAGTTCCGAAAACGGGCTGTCAGTAGCGTCTTTTGATTTCGGTACAACTTGAAGCAGACAGTTTGAGCGAGGTCTTCGGCATCTTCAGGATTGACTTGATACCGCGATTGAAACCAGCGCAGTG
>CAKZQI010000298.1 GCA_937139515.1 uncultured Armatimonadota bacterium
ACGACGACGAGGCGACTATGAAACGGCAGAAGAGCATTACAAGCGCGCACTGGAGATTTACGAACAAGTGGTGCCCGATTCGCTGAGCGTAGCCGACACACTCACCAATCTGGGGGTGCTGGCGCGCCACCGAGGCGACTTTGAAATGGCGGAGGCGTATCACAAGCAGGCGTTAGAAATCTGCGAGCGCCGTGTGCCCGACTCGCTGAATGTCGCCGATACGCTCACCAACCTTGGGGTGCTGGCGGGCAACCGAGGCGACTTAGAAACGGCAGAAGCCTATTACAAGCGGGCGTTGGTCATCCGCGAACAACTGGCACCCAACTCTTTGGAGATGGTATTAATCCTCACCAATCTGGCGCACCTTGCATGCCAACATAAAGACTGGAGAACTGCCCAGACCTACCTCCAACGCGCCATCCAGATCACCGAGACCCAACGCCAAACCATCCGAGACCCCGAAACCCGCACCCTCTTCGCCCAACGCTACAGCGACCCCTACGCGCTGATGACCCTTACCTACCTCGCCACCAACCAGCCCCGCCAAGCGTTGGAAACCATAGAGCGCGCTCGCGCCCGCGCCCTCACCGAACTCATCGCTGAACGCGAATGGCGCGTCGCCCCCGATGTACCCCCCGCTCTCCAACAACGCCAACAACAACTTCACGCCCGACGCACTTATGCCTACCGCCAGCTTGCCAAAGCCGATAAGCGCACGCCTCCGCAAGAAGTCGCTCGCTGGCAACAGGAACTCCAGGAGGTCGCCGCGCTCCAGCGCGCCCTGAACGCCGACCTGCGCCGTGCCTCGCCTCGCTACGCCCAACTGCGGTTCCCACCTCCGCTGAGCGCACAAACTATCCTGCGGTCGTTGGACGAGGGCACGCTGTTGGTCAGTTTCATCGTGGACGAGGCGGGCGTGTGGCTGTTGACCGCCACGCGCCAACAGGTGCGCGCCCATCGGCTCAACATCAGCGTGCGAGACCTGCGCCATCAGGTGAGGCGCTACTGCGACCTGCTCGCCCGCCCGACGCGCACCGCCAGCCCACAGTTGGTGCAGAGGGGCAGGGCGTTGTACCGTGCTTTGCTCCAACCTGCCGAGCGCGAGTTGCGCACCGCGAAGCGTCTGTTGATGGTGCCCGACGAGGCCCTGCACACCTTGCCCTTTGGAGCGTTGGTGGTGGGCACGAGTTCAGGGGGGCGTCCGACCTATCTGGTGGAGCGGTGGGCGGTACATCAAGTGCCGTCGGTGGGCACTTATCGTCAGGTGCGGGCGGTTCCGCGTGAGCGTCGTGGGGGGTATGCGCTGTTGGCGGTGGGCGACCCGCGGTACGTGCCTGCGGGCACGGAAGTGGCTCAGCTTCGTTCTGAATTGGCGGAGCGGGGACTGAACCTAGAGCCGTTGCTCGCCACGCGTGAGGAGGTGCGGGCAATCGCACGCTTGTATGGCACGAACAGCAAGGTGTTGTTGGGGACTCAGGCAACGGTGAGGGCGGTGGTGCGCGAAGCTCCGAACGCGCAGGTGTTGCACTTGGCGTGTCATGGGGTGCTGGACATCAAAGACCCCTTGAGTTCGGCGTTGGCGTTGACGGCGGTGGATGGGGACGACGGGCTGTTGCGGGCGTATCAGGTGTTGGGCGAGTTGCGCTTGCAAGCGGAGTTGGTGGTGCTGGGTGCGTGTGAGACGGGTTTGGGTGAGGCGCGTCGTTCGGAGGGCGTGGTCGGGCTGAGTTGGGCGTTTTTGAGTGCGGGTTCTCGGAGTGTGGTGGTGTCGCTGTGGAAGGTGGACGACAAGGCGACGCGTCAGTTGCTAGTGGGGTTTCATCGCGCTTGGCGTGGGGGGCGGAGCAAGGATGAGGCACTGCGTGAGGCGCAGTTGGCGTTGGTGCGTTCGGAGGCGTACAGTCATCCGTACTACTGGGCAGGTTTCGTGTTGATGGGGGACTATCGGTAGGAAGACGAGCACTTGTAGACCTCCCATAAGCAGGACAATCCCCCAACTCAACGAACCTACTGCAACAGGAGATGGGGATGTTGATTGAGGGACTCGCTATGACACTAATCTGCCAGACGATGAGCAGTTATCAACTCCAGCCCTTTTTGCAAGACCGAGCGACCCACTACACGGTGCGTGAGGGGCTACCCGATGAGGGCGTCCACTGGATTGCGGTGTCGGGCAAGTGGGTGTGGGTTGCTACGCCCAAGGGAGTTGCCCGCGCCGACTGGAGCGCGCCCGCACGCTGGGAGCTGGTCGCCCCAACACCTGCCCGATGGCTCGTGCCCGATGGTCAAGGGGGCGTATACTACGCAGACGAGCAGTCGGTAGGGCATCTTGCCCACGATAAGACTCACACCCGAAAGTTCACGATGGGCGAACTGGGTATCCAGATTGGGGCAAGCCGTATCATCGGTATCCACCCTGCACGCGTGGGTGGGTTGTGGGTGTTGACTCCCGAATCGCTCCTCCACTGGGAGGGCACGCTCAAAGCGCATCACCCCGCACCGACGAACCGTCAGTTTCGCTGGATGATAGAGGATGCTCAGGGCAGGCTCTATGCCTATGCCGAAGGCGAACTGGAGCGCCACCTGTACCGCTCCACGCCCGACGGCTGGCAGATTGTGGGTGTCAAAGACAATCGGGGACGCTACTACGATGACCTATGGTTCTGTGCGCTCAGCGACTCCAAAGGACACCTGTGGATTGGCACGCGCCCAGGCTTGCTGATTGGGGACGGCGAGGGCTGGTGGCTCACGCGTGAGGGGCGGGAGGGCGGTCCGCCGTATGGGATGGTACGTACGCTGGCTATCGCACCGAATGGCGACCTGTGGGCGGGTACACCCGAAGGTGCATGCCGACAGCGCGAGGGCAGGTGGAGCTACTTCTGGGGCAAACGCTGGCTCCCCAACAACCAAGTGAATGCGATAGCGATAGACCCCCAGAACCGCGCATGGGTCGCCACCAACGGGGGCGTCGCCTGTATCGAATCGGTGCGCTTGAGCCTGCGCGAGAAGGCAGAGCATTACGAGCAGATGATTGCCCTGCGCCACAATCGCAACGGTTTCGTCACCAACTGCGACTGGGACGACCCGAACGACCCCGACGGATGGAAGATTGAGGCGAGCGACAACGACGGGCTGTGGACGGCACTCTACAGCGCCGCGCAGTGCTTCCAATACGCCACCACCAAAGACACCCAAGCGCGCGAGCGTGCCCGCAAATCGATGCGTGCCCTGCTGGACTTGGAACGCTTGACGGGCATCCCAGGTTTCCCAGCACGCAGTATCATTCGCAAGGATGAGACTCGCTACTACCAATCGCGGGGCGAATGGCACGAATCGCCCGTAGACCCCAACTACATCTGGAAAGGTGACACCAGCTCCGACGAGCTGGATGGACACTACTTCATCTGGGCGGTCTACTACGACCTGGTGGCGGACGAGGGGGAGAAAGAGGCGATTCGCGGGGTGGTCAGGCGCGTGACCGACCACCTGATGCAAAACAACTGGCGCCTGATAGACAAAGACGGCAAGCCGACCCGCTGGGCAATCTTCAATCCCGAAGCGATTAACGACGACCCGATTTGGGAAGAGGAGCGCGGGCTGAACTCGCTCTCGATCCTCTCGCACCTGAAAGTGGCGTACCATATCACGGGCGATGCGAAGTATCAGCAAGCCTATGAAGAACTCATCCGCAAGCACCACTATCTCATCAACGCTATCACCCAGAAGATGCTCCCACCCTACGAGGTGAACCACTCGGACGACCAGTTGGCGTTTTTGTGTTACTACCCGTTCGTTATGTACGAGCAAGACCCTGACTATCGGCGGATGTGGTTGATGAGCTTAGAGCGCAGTTGGCAGATAGAGCGCCCTGAGCGTAGCCCGCTGTTCAACTTCATCTACGGGGCGCTCACGGGGAAGCCCTGCGATGTGGAGGCGTCGGTGCAGACCCTTCAGGAGTGGCCCCTCGACCTACGCAACTGGGAATGCCGAAACAGCCACCGTGCCGACATCGTGTTGGATACGCGCAAAGGACGTTTCGGCGAGTGGCAGTCGGTAGAGATTGTGCCCTACAGCGAGCGTTGTATGATGCGCTGGAACGGCAACCCCTACTGGCTGGATGCGGGCGACCCGCTGGGCAGGCGTGAGGAGGACGGCACAGCGTTCCTGTTGCCCTACTGGATGGGACGCTATCACAAAATCATCTTGGAGTAGGCGTCAGCGTTCGGACGAGTCCTCGCTGGAAGCGCGTCGCAACCGCTCCAGAAAGGCGCGCAGGCGCTCCTCCTGACCGTGCGTAGTCGGCTCGTAGTAGGGCAGGCTCCAGTCGCCTTCGGGCATGTACACTTGGGCGACCCAGCCTTCGGGATAGTCGTGGGGGTACAGGTAGCCTTCGCTGTGTCCCATCGCTTTGAGCTGAGGGTGGGGCGCATTGCGCAGGTGAAGCGGAATGGGCGTCACAGGTTTAGAGCGCACATCGTCCATCGCACGCTTGATGCCCACATACGCCGAGTTGCTCTTTGGGGAGCAGGCTAAGTAAGTGGTGATATGCCCCAAGATAATCTGCGCTTCGGGCATCCCCACGCGCTCCACCGCCTGCGTGCCCGCTATTGCCAAAATCAGCGCCGTCGGGTTGGCGTTGCCGATGTCCTCGCTGGCAAGGATGAGCAAGCGACGCATAATGAAGCGTGGGTCTTCCCCCGCAACCAACATTCTCGCCAAGTAGTGCAACGCTGCGTCCGGGTCGCTCCCTCGGACCGACTTGATGAACGCCGAGATGGTGTCGTAGTGGTAATCGCCCTGCTGGTCGTAGCGGGGCATTGGTTTTTGGAGCAGTTGTTCTATCAGGCTCAGCGTAATCGTGCCCCCTGCAGGGGTTTGTACTCCAGCGGTCTCTAAGAGGTTCAGCGCCAGTCGCGCATCGCCATTCGCCACCCGAATGAGGTGCTGGAGGGCGTCGTCTTCAATCTGCAAGTTCAGGGTGCCCAACCCCCGTTCGGTGTCGGTGAGGGCGCGTTGGATCAGAAGGCGCAGGTGGGTTTCTTCCAACGGCTTGAGAGTCAGCACGCGCGCCCTGGAGAGAAGCGCTCCCGCCAACACGAAGAACGGGTTCTCGGTCGTCGCTCCAATCAAGGTGAAAGTGCCATCCTCCAAGTAGCCGAGAAGCGAGTCTTGCTGGGTGCGGTTGAAATGGTGGATTTCGTCCAGCAGGAGGATGGTGCGTTGTCCGCTGGCACGGCGTCGCTGGCGGGCGCGTTCTGCGACCTTGCGTATCTCCTGCACGCCTATCGCCACAGCACTGTGGCTTTCCACGATGGCGTTGGAGTAGCGGGCAATCAGGTGAGCGAGGCTGGTTTTGCCACAGCCCGGAGGCGCCCACAGGATGACCGAACCGAGTATGCCCTGCTCAATCGCTTGGCGGATGGGCATTCCTGACGCCAGAAGATGTTCCTGTCCGACATACTCGTCCAGCGTTCGGGGGCGCAGGCGCGTCGCCAGCGGAAGCGTCGGGTCATGCTCATCTCCAAACAGGTCTGCCTGCATAACCGTATCATACCTGCACAAAGCGTGGGGTATTATAACGCTGAGGTGATTGCAATGACGCAGACCGAAGTGAGGCTTTATCCCGGCATGGGGCTGACCACCACCAAAGCCCCTTTCATCGAGGTGGCGCGCAGTAAGGGCGAACTGTATATTGAGCAACCTTACGAACTGTACTCCGAAGAGAACCACGAAGCTTGGCGAAGGCTCTACGCACGAATTCAAGAACGATGGCACAAATACGCCACTGACAAGTTTCTGGAGGGGATTTCTAAACTCTGCTTAGACCCGAACCGTGTGCCCCGCTTGGACGATGTGAACCAGTTCCTTGCACCGCTCACCGGTTTCAAGGCGAAGGCGGTTTCAGGCTATGTGCCTGCGTATATCTTCTTTGATTGCCTGCGCAACCGTGAGTTCCCCACCACAATCACCGTGCGTAGTATTGACTCGCTGGACTATCTGCCCGAGCCAGATATTTTCCACGACATTGCAGGGCATGTGCCGATGCACACCGACAAGCGGTTTGCCGACACGCTTGTGCGCTTTGGCGAGGCGGCGCACACCGCCGCACGGCTCGTGCAGGAAATCAAAGACCCTGACCTCCAAGTTCAGCGCATTATCAGCATCACCAAAGCATTGGCGCGATTCTTCTGGTTCACCATTGAGTTTGGGCTGATGCGCGGAACGAACGGCGAACTCCGAGTTTACGGCAGTGGGCTTCTCAGCTCGTATGGCGAGCTGGCACACGCCATCGAATCGCCCGATGTCCAACGCTACCCCATCCAGCTGGAGTGGGTGATTAACCAATACTTTGAGATTGACCACTACCAGCCGTTGCTGTTTATCGTCGACTCGTTTGACCATCTGTTCGACCTGGTTGACCAGTTGGAGCGCTGGATGCTGGAAGGCAAGCTCAACAATGTCGCTCCGGGCGAGCCGAAGATGAGCGAGCAGGATATTCGTAGCTTCTTGGAGGCTTCGGTAGACTAAGCAAGTGCGTGTTTGAGAAACAGCAGGGGGGCTGGCGTCATTCACACTACTTGCCCCCCTGCATCTTTCAGAGAACTTCAGTGTTCTCCTATCCTTTCTCGGTTTATTCATTCGTGTCATCCCGCTGTTTTTCAAAGGTATACTGCCGGGCGTGCGCTGGGTAATCGGGTTTTGGAGCCTTTTGGTAGTGCTGAGGCTGGGCTACGCGCTCTTGGCGCCCTCATTAGACCCATTCCTGCGCAACGACCCCCTGCACGGCGATGCGCGCGCCCATGACCAGATTGCTTGGACGCTGGCAAGCGAGGGGCGCTACGAGTTCGTCAAGGGTCTACAAACCGCCCCAGCTTATTTGGTGCTGATGGCGGGCGTCTATTCCTTTGTGGGGCACGAACCTCAAGCCGTGCGCCTGCTTAATGGGCTACTGGGCATACTGACGCTGTGGGGGATTTTTCGGTTGGCAAGGCGATGGCTCGGTGAGCGCCTCGCCTACTGGGTTGTGGGACTTTGTGCCGTTCATCCGCACCTGCTGATGACTTCGGGCTGGCTCTACACCGAGAATTTGGTGTTGCCCCTCGTTGTGTGGGCGATTGCACTGGCGGTTGGGGCGCGTAGTTACTCGGATGCCGTAGGGGTTGGACTGCTGTTGGGGCTTTTGGCGCTCACACGGGCGAACTTTCTGCCTTTTATCGTGCTGGTGGCACTGTGGTGGGGGCTACTGGTGTTGAAGCGCACCAATGACTCGGCGCCAAAAGTGGACTATCTGGGCGCGGTGGTGATGCTCCTGACCGCCAGTATTGTGATGGCTCCCTACATCGCCTATCTGTACGGTCGGTTCGGGCATTTTATCCCGATTAGTTTGGGGGGGTACACCTTCCTCTGGGCGAACAACCCTGAAGCCGACGGGGGGTTCCGCGCCGATTTCTTGGAACTCAGGATGACGGTGGACGGGCAGATGGTGCGCGTGCGGGACTACATCGCCTCGCCTGACCCTGTGGAGCGCGACCGAAAGGCGCTCCGACTGGCAGTGGACTGGATACGGCAGAACCCTACCGATTTCCTTAGCCTCCTCTGGAAGAAGACCCGACTGAGCCTGTCGGCATTCGGGCTTCAAGAGGCGGGCAATCGCCGAATGGTGCAACTGCTCCGATTGACCGATGGGGTCTATTGGCTCTTCTTGCTGGTGGCGCACATAGGGTTCCTATGGGGGGTGCGCGGGCACTGGCGCGAGTGGGGGCTGGTCGCCCTGCTGTGGGGCTGGATATGGCTCGGGATATGGCTCTACGCAGGGGGGAGCCGTGTGCTTCTGCCCGTGATGCCGTTCGTGGTGCTGTTTTTTGTGCGGGGCGTTGCGCTCATCCTGTCTCGGCGCCAGCGCCCAGCACACGCAGATACTGCTCCACAATAACCCCCTCTTCAAACTGCTGAAGCCATTCGTCGGGCACGGATTGTCCGCCTCCCTCAAGCACTTCCAAGATTGCTTTCGCCATCGCGACGGGGTCAGCGACTGGCACGAGATGTCCATAGCGCCCGCCGTCCAAGATTTCACGCGGTCCGCTGGGGCAATCGGTGCTCACGACGGGACAGCCACACGCCATCGCTTGGATGAGCGCATTCGGCAGCCCCTCAAAGCGTGAGGAGAGCACGAACACGCTGGCGTGGCGCATCGCAGGGAACGGGTTCGGCGTGAAGCCTGGCAAAGCCACATGGTCGGCGATACCCAACGATTGCGCGAGCCTCTCAAGGTGAGAACGCTCGTTACCCTCGCCGAATATCACCAAGCGCGCTGGGCGCACCTGCAACACAATCGCAAACGCATTCAGCAAGGTCGCAAAGTCTTTCTGAGGTTCCAATCGCCCCACCCCCAACACGACGGGCACTTCGGGCGTGTGGAACCACGGATGGGTGGGCATCTCCCGACTGAGCTGGCGCAGGCGGTCGTTCAACACGGGGTTGTAGATGACCACGGGGTTGGGTACGCCCAGCGCGCTCAGCGACTCGGCGACCCCACGCGACACGGCGACCACCACATCGGCTTGACGGTATATGCGCGCAATCAAGCGGGGCACGATGCGGTCTTTGAACAGTTGGGCTTGACGGAACTCTTGCGTGGGTGTGTTCGCCTCGCGCACCACCACGCGGGTCGGTACACGCGCCAGCCTGCGGGCGAGAATGGCGACTAAGTTTGGCTGGGAGAGCGTCGCCAGCAGGGCACTGGGACGCTCCTGCTTGAGATAGCGCGCCAAGCGTGGGAGCGCACGCACCATACGCCCAGCACCCAAGTCCACCACACGGATGGCGTGGTTCAGCTCTTTGAGTAGCTCGCCCTCTGCGCTGGACAGCACGAGTTCAACGGAGTGCCTGCGCGCACGGAATCCGTGCATCAGAGTCGACATCACCCGCTCAGCGCCACCCGCGTGCAGGTGCGCCATAAAAATCGCCAGTTTCACTGAGCCAATTGTACCGCTCAGGTAGAATCGTGTCTATGTCAGAGAAAGTCACCGTGCGTACCCTCAGGCAGATGAAGACGCGTCACGAACGGATTGTGGCAATCACTGCTTACGATTATCCCTCTGCCGCGCTTGCTGACTCGGCGGGCGTGGATGTGGTATTGGTGGGCGATTCGGTGGGCAACACGGTGCTGGGCTACGACACGACCCTGCCCGTGCGTCTGGAGGAGATAGAACACCACCTGCGAGCGGTTCGGCGGGGGCTGAAGCGCGCTCTGCTCGTTGCCGATATGCCGTTTCTGACCTACGGCGTGTCGGTGTCCGAGTCGGTTCAGAATGCGGGGCGCCTCATGCAAGCGGGCGCGGAGGCGGTCAAGGTAGAGGGCGCAACCGAGCCAGTGCTGGAAGCCATCCGCGCGATGGTGGGCATCGGCATTCCTGTGATGGCACACTTAGGGCTGACACCTCAATCCATACACCAGTTCGGCGGGTATCGGGTTCAAGGGCGTGGCGAGCAGGCGCGGGCATTACTTCAGTCTGCGCAGGCGGTGCAGTCGGCAGGGGCGTTCGCCGTGGTGCTGGAGGTCATTCCAGCCTCGCTCGCCCAACAGATTACCGAGACGCTGGAAATCCCCACGATTGGCATCGGCGCAGGCGTCCACTGCGACGGCGAAATCCAAGTGTGGCACGATCTGCTGGGACTGAACCCCCAGACATTCAAACACGCTAAGCGCTACGCCAACCTTCACGAGGTCATCCAAGGCGCCTTGCGCGCGTACGCCCGGGAGGTGCGCGAGCGAAAGTTCCCCACCGAAGAACACAGTTTCGAGTAAGCCACTCTGCCCCAAACTGGGGTATAATAGAAGATTGTAGGGTTGGCGATAAGCTCCTTTCCGGTCTTTACCTACCAACCCCACCACAGAGGGAGGCGCGAAAAACCCCGCCGCGCCTCCCTGCCAACCTGACCAAGGAGAGGATGGTACTCGTATGACTGCCAACGCGCCCGAAAGGTTCCCCCAAAAAGGTTGGATTGCCGAGTGGCTTAGCGATTTAGCCCAGAAGCCCGAACGGTACGCCATCGGCTTGATGGCGGGCACCTCTATGGATGGGCTTGATGGCGCGCTGGTGCGCATCACGGGCAAGGGCAACGAGCGACGCGTGCAAACACTCGCCACCCACCCAATCCCCTACACCCCCGAAGAGCGGGAGGCTCTGAACCGCCTGCTCCACAGCCCCGACTTGGAGACGCTGGTCGCTTGGGACGCCTACTTGGGGGAGCGGTTCGCCGAATGCGCCCTTGCCCTGATGGCACATGCTGAGGTGGACTTCATCGGCTCGCACGGTCAGACGGTCTGGCATGTGCCGAATGCGAGTGTGCTGGGGCGCACGGTACGCAACACGCTCCAGATTGCCCAGCCTGAGGTGATTTTTGCGCGCACGGGGGTTCCTGTGGTGGGCGATTTCCGAACGCGCGATATGGCGCTCGGCGGACAGGGTGCGCCTCTTGTGCCGTTTGTGGACTGGCTCCTGCTGAGCCACCCCACCGAACCGCGCGCCGTGCTCAACATCGGGGGTATCGCCAACCTCACCGTCCTGCCTGCCCAGCCCGCGCCCGAACACATCTGGGCGTTTGACACAGGTCCGGGCAACACGCTGATAGACAGCGCGCTTCAAACGCTCACAGGCGGGAGGCTTCGGTACGACCCTGGCGGCTCCCTGGCGCAGAAGGGGCAACCCCACCTGCCGCTCTTAGAGCGCTTGCTGGCACACGACTATTTGCAGATTGCGCCCCCCAAATCCACTGGGCGCGAGCAGTTCCATCTGGGTCTGCTGGACGCCGTTGACCCCTCGTGGCGGACGCTAGGGCTGGAAGACCTGTGTGCCACACTTGCCGAATACACTGCCCGCACGATTGGGGAGGCGCTCCAGTGCTGGGTTCTGCCCAGCGTGCCCGTCCAGCGGGTGATTGTTTCGGGTGGGGGCATTCACAATCGGTTTCTATGGAGCCGTTTGCGAGACCTGCTCCCCGCGCCGATAGCGCTCAGCTCCAGCGCTGAGTTCGGCATAGACCCCGACTACAAGGAGGCGATTGCCTTTGCGGTGTTAGCCGATTGCTACTTGTTGGGCGAGGCGGTTTCGTTCCCCGGCACGACGGGCGTCTTGCGCCCGGCGCGGTTGGGCAAGCTCTGCGTGGGATGAGTGGAGTCTGACGAGAAAACATTCGTTGAGTTCCAGTTTCCCGAACGCGTGCGAGGGTGTTTGAAAAATCGTGGCACGGGCATCCTGCCCGTGGAGCGAAGCACGCAAGCCATGAGGTAGGGTAGGATGTGTCCGCTGGGAACGCATGCGTCTCGCCTGCACCACTGGTGAGAACATCTTGAGCAAGGATACCCAAGCCACGCAATGTAGCACGGGCATCCTGCCCGTGGAGAGTCTCTTGGGCAAGGATGCCCAAGCCACGAGCGGTGAGTTTCACCTCAACCCGAAAAGCCCACCCTATCACCCTGAGCGAAGCGAAGGGTCTGTGCTTGAGGTTGCATAGAGATTCTTCGCTTCGCTCAGAATGACAGAAGGGCATGTCAGAATGACAGTGGGGGACGAGGGACTGACGAAGGAGCGTCAGAGTAGGGGCGGATTGGTATGATATTGAACGCTGCGGTTGTACCCTTATCAGCTCTAAACCCACCCCGCTTCCTGCCCGATAATTTTACGGGATGGCAGACGAGGAACGCACCGAACAGGCGACACCCCGTCGTCGGCAAGAGGCGCGCAAGAAAGGGCAGGTCGCTCGCTCAGTGGAAATCAACGGGGCGGTTATCTTCTTAGCTTTTGTGTTGCTGATGCCGATTGTGCTGAACTTGGGAGGTATTCGCCTGTTGAGTGCGTTCCAACACGGTTTAGCCCAAGCGGGGAGCGCTCGGTTGTCCGACGCCCTCCTTTTTAGTGCGCTGGCAATCCTGCTCCCGCTGATGGCGGGGGCGTTTCTGGTCGCCTTGCTCACCAACGCAATGCAGGTCGGGCTGGTGCTGAGCGCGCAACCGCTGGCGCCCGACCTCAAGCGGATTGACCCCCTCAAGGGCTTCCAGCGCCTATTTTCGCGTCGGGCATTGGTGGAGCTGGTCAAAGCGGTGCTCAAGTTCGGCTTGATTGCGTGGGTGGCGTGGGGAGCCATTCAGAGCCGTCTGCCCGAACTGGTTCAGGCGTCTCAGATGGCGATGCCTCACGCTCTGCATCCCCTCTCAGAAACACTCTATCAAATCGGGCTACGCGTGGGCATCCTGTGGCTGGTGTTGGCACTGCTGGACTATCTGTACCAACGGTGGGATTTTGAGAAAAGCATCCGAATGTCGCGCTACGAACTCAAAGAGGAGTACAAGCAGACCGAAGGAGACCCGCATATCAAGTCGCGCCTGCGCCAGCAGATGCAAAAGATTGCCCGCCAACGGATGCTGAGCGATGTGCGCAAAGCCGATGTGGTCGTCACGAACCCAGTGACTTACGCGGTGGCGTTGCGGTACGACCGAACGAGCATGGGCGCCCCGCGTGTGGTCGCGAAGGGCAAGGGGTGGTTAGCGCGCCGTATTCGTGAGGAGGCGCTCCGCTGGCATGTGCCGATTGTGCCCAACCCACCACTCGCCCGAAGCCTACACGCTCAGGTTGAGGTCGGGCAAGAGATACCCTCCACCCTCTACCAAGCGGTGGCGGAAGTGATGGCTTATGTGTATCGGCTACGGCGTGCCCGACGCGCTTGAGGTATCCTATCGCCATGCCAGAACCCCTGAGCCAGATTGACCGCGAGGCTTGGCGCTTCATCAACTCGGTCAGTGTGATTACGGTCGCCGTGGAAGGTGTTGCGAATGCGATGAGTGCCGAATGGTGTGCCCCCGTCTCGCTCAAGCCGCCTTTGATTGGGGTGTTTGTCGGTGAGGAGCGTTTCACGCGCCGACTGATTGAGCGTGCTGACACCTTCGGGGTCAGCCTTCTGGCGGAGGACCAGGCTTGGATTGCGCGTGCCTGTGGGCGCCACTCTGGAAGCGAGGTCAACAAACTCGCCGAGTTCAACATTCCCACCGAGCCTGCGCTTTATATCCCCGCACCGTTGATTGCTGGCAGTTGTGCCCAGTTTGAATGCCGTGTGTTAGACCGACGGGTGTACGGGAGCCATATGCTGGTGGTGGGGGAACCCTTGCGCGCGGTGGGCTATCCTCAAAAGCGCACGATGGCGTACCACCGAGGGCACTACTACACGCTGGGCGAGGAGCGGACTCCGTAGGTCGCTTAGGTTGTTGGAAAGGTCAGTCCTTATCCGGGGGGCCAGCCCATCGTGCGCCCACCCAACAGGTGTAGGTGTAAGTGATAGACCGACTGCCCTGCGTTGGCGTTCGTGTTGGCGACCACACGGTAGCCCTCCGGCTCGATGCCTTCTCGGCGGGCGAGCTCGGCGCAGACCCAAAGCAAGTGTCCCATTAGCCCCTCGTGTTCGTGGGTCATCTCGGCAAGGTTGGCGACATGGGTTCGAGGTACGACTAAGATGTGGATGGGCGCTTGGGGATTGATGTCGCGGAAAGCGAACGCCTGCTCATCTTCGTACACGATTTGGGTGGGGATTTCGTGGCGCACGAACTTGCAAAAGAGGCACTCACTCATGGCGTTTTCCTCCGGAACGATTTAGGTACTGCTCGCGTGTCATCGTACGCATCCGTTCTAAGGCGTCGCGCTCGAATTCGCGCACTTCATCGGGCTTCAACGAGAGTTGTTCGGCGACCTCTTCGTGGGTGTGCGCCTTTTCGCCTTCCAAGCCGTAGAGCAGGCACATCACCACGCGCTCGGCAGGGAGCAGATGCTCCACCAAGCGCTCCATCTGGCGGGGGCTGAAAGGTTCGTTCTGTCCGAACACAATCTGCACGACCGCCTGTTCCTCGCTCTTGTTGCGCGATTGCCAGATTTTCAGGAGGTTGAGAATCTGGTTGTGGCTGAGGGTCTCAGCGAAGTAGCCTTCCGCCCAGAAGTTGCGCCTGCCAATCCGTTGCTCCAGGTCGGAAATCGTTTCAAAGAGGCGGTGCGCAGTGCTCCGCTTGATATTACTCACTATGTCGGCAATCGCATCGGTGGGTTTGAAGCCTATTACGAGATGAATCTGATTCGGCGTAAGACGATATGCAATCAATTCGTACTCGTAGGTCTTGCACACCTCGGGTAGATGGGCACTCAGGATCGGAACCGCTTCCGAGTCGATAAGTGGGCTGCGAGCGCGGGCGTAGAAGGCTATCAGCGCATAAAGCCGATAGGCACTAGCTCCCGTCGTTCGCAACTTCTCAAACGGAGAGCCTTGCCCCTTTCGGCTGGACTGCTTCGTCTCTTGGGAGGACTGCTTCGCCATCGTATCCCTCACACGCACTAGCCGTATAGTTAGAGTATACCACAAGTCGGCTCGGGGCAACACGCAAAAAGCCACTCCCTCGCTGTCTACGCGGTTCCGCTGCTTGAGGTATATTAGTCTTGAAAGGAACAACCCTATGAGCCAGTTAGACTATTCAGTATCGGGGCGATTTCGGGCTGGACGACGGCGTGTGTCAGTACGACGGGCAAATGGTTCCACTTTCAACGCGCAACTCTACTACCCTGCGACCGCAACAGGCGAGAACACTCCCTACGATGGCAGTGAGGCGCCCTATCCTGCGATCAGCTTCGGGCACGGGTTCCTCCAGCCGCCCGAACGCTACCGCTCCACGCTGGAGCATCTCGCTACCTGGGGCTACTGGGTGATTGCCACCGAGTCGGGGCAAGAGCTGTTTCCCAACCACCAGCGCTACTCTGAAGACCTCCGAGACTGTCTGACCTATTTAGAACAGCAGAATGCCGAACCGACCTCCATCCTCTATCAGCAGGTGGCGACCGACCGCTTCGGCATTTCGGGGCACTCGATGGGCGGAGGTGCCAGTGTGTTGGCGACCGCCAGCGACGCCCGTATCCGAGCGATTGCGACGCTCGCCGCTGCCGACACCAACCCGTCGGCAATCCAGCAATCGCCGAACATCACCGTGCCTCACAGCCTGATTTCGGGCAGTGCCGACACAATTACCCCGCTCGCCAATCACGGGCAGCGGATGTACAACGCGGGCTTCGCTCCCAAACTGCTCCCCGTGATTCAGGGAGGGTGGCACTGTGGGTTCCAAGACAGTTCCATCATCGGGTGCGACAGCGGTCCGATGTCGCGTGCCACCCAGCTCCAAATCACGCGCCGATTGCTCACCGCCTTTTTTGAGCTTTATCTGCGAGGCGATTTGCGGGCATGGGACGATGTCTGGGGCGCTGGGGTGTTGGGCGACCCACGCATCGTGCTGTCGGCGGAGTCGGGCATTGCTGTGGAGCCTGACTTTCAGCGGCAAATAGCGTTCACACCGCGTATCCTGACTTATGGGCTTGCAATTGCCAACCTCAGCCGATACCCTCAGCGCTATCAAATCCTGATTGAGGGCAACCGCTGGCAGACCGAAGCCCTGCCGAACCCCACGCCTCAGGTGGCTCCGGGTGGGGTGGTGAAGGTGCAGGTGCGTGTGCGTGTACCCCGCGCGCGACCGGGGAGTAGCGACCTCGCTCAGGTCAGTGCGCTCTCCCTTCGAGATGGGGGCACACGTGCGATTGCACGGATACAGACCGTCCTGCGCTGAGCGCTACATCCGTCGAACAGCCTCTTGCAGGGCTTGTAAGCACTCGCGCAGAGCAGGCATTGGCTCGTCGGGTTCCTCTTCGTATTCCAGAGCGAACGAGCCTTTGAAATCGATTTGGCGCAGGGCGCGCAAGAACCCCACCATGTCCAAATCGCCTTTGCCCAAGCGAGTGTACTGGGTGCGGTCTTTCACATCTTTGATATGCACGGCGTGAACCCGTTCCTTGCCGAAGCGCCGAACCGCTTCCACAGGGTTCTCCCCAGAGCGCAGGAGGTGCGCCGTATCAATACACGCCCCAATCCAGCGAGGTTGACCGCGCATCGCCTCCTCTATCGAGCGGATGGTGTCGTAGCGTGAACCCGGTCCGTGGTTGTGGATGGCAATCGGGATTTTGAACTCTTCGCACAGCCTGTTCAGAAAGCCGAAACTGGCGGGTTCAGGGTCCGCTGTGATGACCTCAATCCCCATCGCCTTGGCGAACTCAAATACCTGTCGAGCGTTCTTCTCGTCCCGCCCGAAACTCACCACGCCGTAGGCAATTAGCTTCCTGCCCGAGTCGGCAATCATGCGTGCCGACTCGCGCCATTTTTCGGGTGGGGCGAAATAGGGCAGGTGCATCGGGAACGCCTCCACATACTCCAAACCCAGCTCGCGGGTCATTCGTAGCGCCTCTTGAAAACTGAACTTGCGCATCGAATAGCTCTGGATGCCCATTCGGAACGGTCCGTACGGATTGCGTGTTTGTCTTCGCATCGCGTTCTCCAGCAATAGGATTCGGCAAGGTCGTGCCATCTCCTTTTTTCGCTCTCACTCTTGCCTGACCAGCCCTTCAACTAAGAATCGGAACGAACCCCCCAAAGGGTATCCTATTAGGCTAATGGAGACGCCTCGTCCTCTCTCGGAGCGCGCTCGGCAGGTACAGCCCTCGCCGACCTTAGCCTTGACCGCCCGTGCCCAAGAGATGCGCCGTCAGGGCATCGATGTGCTGTCGTTCACGGCAGGCGAACCCGACTTTGACACGCCCGACTTCGCCAAAGCAGGCGCGTTAGAAGCCATCCACGCAGGTTATACCAAGTACACCCCGACCCCTGGCATCCTGCCCCTGCGCGAAGCCATCTGCGAAAAACTTTGGGAAGAGAACCACCTGCGCTACACGCCCGACCAGATTATCGTCTCGTGTGGCGCGAAGCACTCTATCTTCTGTGTGCTGATGGCGCTGTTAGACCCCGGCGACGAGGTGATTATCCCCACGCCGTGTTGGGTCTCGTACCCGGAGCAGGTGCGGTTGATGGATGCAGTGCCCGTGTTCGTACCCGCCGATGAGCAGACCGATTTCTTGCCTGATTACGACGCTATGCGCCGTGCCATCACTGCGCGCACGAAAGCGATTATCCTCAACACGCCTTGCAATCCCACGGGGGCGGTCTTCCCCCGCCAGAAACTGAAGGAAATCGCCTCGCTGGTACTGAGCCACAACCTCTGGATTGTGGCGGACGAAATCTATGAGAAGTTGACCTACGACGGGCACACTCACGAGAGCATCGGCGCGCTCGGCAAGGAGGTGTTTGCCCACACCATCACCATCAACGGCATGTCCAAAAGCTATGCGATGACGGGCTGGCGGATTGGCTATATGGCAGGACCGACCGAGGTCGCGCGCGCCGTCAACCGCCTGCAAGACCAAATGACCTCCAACGCCTGCTCCATTGCCCAGTATGCCTCGCTTTCCGCCTTGCAAGATAAGAGCGATTGGCACGAGCGGGTGCGCCGAGCCTACGACCGCCGTCGGCAAATCATCGTGGACGGCTTGAACGCTATTCCCGGCATCTCGTGCTGGCGTCCGCGTGGAGCGTTTTATGTCTATGCGAATGTAGCGGGTCTGCTGGGCACATGCGCCAACGGTAAGACCTTAGAGACCTCCGCCGATGTCGCCGAATATCTGCTTGAGCGGGCGCGGGTCGCTGTGGTGCCCGGTGAGGGCTTCTGTGCGCCTGGCTACATTCGGCTCTCCTACGCCACCGCCGATGCGATTATTGAACAGGGGATTGCCCGGATTGCCGAAGCGGTTCATCAGCTGGAGGGACTATGACGCTGGACGAAGCGTGGAACCTGCTTTGTGAGTACACTCAGTCGGAGTCGCTTCGCAAGCACGCTCTGGCGGTTTCGGCGAGCATGCGCTACTACGCCCGCCTGTTCGGCGAAGATGAAGAACTCTGGGGCGTGGTGGGACTGCTCCACGACTTTGACTACGAGCGCTACCCCTCGCTGGAGGAGCATCCGTTTCGCGGGATGGAGATATTGCGCCAGCGGGGTGTGTCCGAAGTGATTGTGCGGGCAGTGGGCGCGCACGCCAACCACACAAGCATCCCGCGCGAAAGCCTACTGGAGCACGCTATCTTCGCCTGCGACGAAATCAGTGGGTTCGTGATTGCGGTGGCGCTGGTTCGCCCCAACCGTTCGCTGAGCGAGGTGGACGCCCAAGCCGTGCGCAAAAAGATGAAGGACAAGGCGTTCGCACGGGGCGTGAACCGAGACGACCTACTCAACGGCGCGGAGGAGCTCGGTATCCCTTTTGACCAGCATGTACAAAATATCATCGAGGCGCTCAAACCCATCGCCACTCAGTTGGGGCTGAACCCTTGAAATCGGCATCCACGCGCCTTCCGAAACCCGTGATTGCGCTGGGCGGTGTGAGCCTGCTCAACGACACCAGTAGCGAGATGCTCTACCCCGTGCTACCGCTGTTCCTGCGTCAGTTGGGCGCACCTGCGAGCGCGATTGGGCTGATTGAGGGCGTTGCGGAGGCGGTAGCGAGCCTGCTCAAACTCTTCTCAGGTTGGCTGGCAGACCGCTTGGGGCGCCACCGTGAACTGGCGTTTTGGGGCTACGCCATCTCGGTTCTCACACGCCCCTTCTACGGATGGGCGACCACCCCGTTCTATGTGCTTGCCCTGCGCACGACCGACCGCTTCGGCAAAGGCATTCGGAGTGCCCCCCGCGACGCCCTCTTAGCCAGCGCTGAGAGCCGATGATACGGGGGCGTGCGTTCGGCTTCCACCGTGCGATGGACAACCTCGGCGCGATGCTCGGTCCGCTTTTGGCGACTTTGGTGCTGACGCTGGCTTCCAACGACTATCGCTGGGTGTTTTGGGTGTCGGCGGTTCCTGCACTGCTATCGCTGGCGGTTTTTCGGTGGGGGGTGCCCGCTGTGTCGTTGTCTACAGCTCAGCACGTCGGTCGTCATCCGCTATCGGGTGCGAGGGCGCTGATTCGGGGCAGGTTGAGGGTGTTCGAAAAATCGTAGCACGGGCATCCTGCCCGTGAAAAATCGGGTAGGTCGGGGCAGAATGGGTCCGCTGGGAGCGCAGGCGTCTCGCCTGCATTGTCGTTGAGAACCGCTTGGTGAGGGATGCCCATGCCATGCATGCGGGCGGGACGCCCACGATCCCAGTGATTTTTCAAACACCCTCGGGCAGGTTCGGTTGGTTCTTGCTATGGGACACCTTCGGGATGGCATTAGCATTCAGTTGGAGCGCTGGGCTGAGCCTGCTGGCGTGTGTGGGGCTGATGAGGATTCATAACGAGGGATGGCGTTCCGCCTGTGTCCTTAGTTGAGAAGCTTGTATTTACCTCACCCCTGACCCCCTCCTGGTAAGGGTACATCGCTTGAGTTCAAAATCACGCTAACTCATCCGTATTTTGACGGCTCTCCGTTAGCCCTCTCGCCCCAAATGTCATTCTGAGCGAAGCGAGGCTTTTCGCCTTCGGCTCAGAGTGACAAGACCCTTTGCTGACGCTCAGGGTGACAGGGTAGAGGACTGTCATTCTGGCGCCCCCCTTTTGTCATTCTGAGCGCAGTGAAGAATCTCCGTGCCACCCGAAGTAGAGACCCTTCGCTGGCGCTCAGGGTAACAGGGTGGGGTGTTCGGGTGGAAGCGAATCTCACGGCTCAGGGCTACTGCCTGCGTCTCAAAGTGGCAGGCGTTCTGGAAAATTGAACTCAACAATGTACCCCTATCGGGGGGACTAAGCGGGGTAGGGTACAATTTCGAAGCAGGAGCAAGGGATGAGAACGCAGGTTCAGTTTCTCAAGCGGTTATTAGAGCAGGCATACGAGGGCAGTCGCTGGCACAGTTTCCGTTCCGCTGTAGAGGGTCTCACCGACGACGAGGCGCTATGGGTGCCCCCCACAGGCTTCAAAGGATTCCGTTGGGCAGATGGTTCCATCCTCAAAATCATTTTTCATGTGGGCGCGGACAAAATCGTGCAGATTTCCACCGCATTTGGCGAGGGCGGAGTTGACTGGCTGGCGATGGAACACCGCTTCAAAGCGATGGGAGGCAACCTGCAAGCGGCGCTCCAGATTGCCCAAGAGGGACACGAAACGGTGCTGGACGCCATGGCTCCCCTGACCGATGACGACCTGGAAGTGGAGCGCCCCACCTACGGGAGCGGACGCATCACGACGGGCAGCCTGTTCTTGATGCTCGCGGAACACGATTTCTATCACGCAGGGCAAATCCAATACATTCGCGGTCTGATTTCCGCACAGCGAGGGAAGTAGCCATGACAAAGAAAACGGTTCGGGATGTGGAGGTTCAAGGCAAACGCGTGCTGGTGCGCGTGGATTTCAATGTCCCCCTCCAAGAGGGGCAGATTACCGACGATCGGCGTATCCGCGAGGCGCTCCCCACCATCCAGTATCTGCTGGAGCGAGGCGCGACAGTGGTGTTGATGTCGCACTTGGGGCGCCCGAAAGGTCAACCTGACCCGAAGTACAGCCTGCGTCCCGTTGCCAACCACCTCAGCGAACTGCTGGGGCGCCCCGTGCCCTTTTTTGAGGACTGTGTGGGCGAGGCGGTTGTAGAGGGGGTACGGTCGCTTGCGCTCGGCTCGGTGGCGCTGTTGGAGAACCTGCGCTTCCATCCTGAGGAAGAGGCGAACGACCCAGAATTCGCTAAATCGCTGGCTCAGCTGGGTGAGCTGTATGTGAACGACGCGTTCGGCTCGGCACACCGCGCCCACGCCTCCACCGAGGGCGTAGCGCACTACCTGCCTGCGGTAGCGGGCTTGCTGATGGAGAAGGAGCTGAACTATCTGGGAGGGGCGCTCGCCCAGCCCGAACGCCCCTTCGTCGCTATCTTGGGTGGGGCGAAAGTGCACGACAAAATCGGCGTGATTGAGAACTTGCTTCCTAAGGTTGACCGCCTGCTCATCGGAGGTGGAATGGCGTTTACCTTCCTCAAGGCACAGGGCTACGAGGTGGGTAAGTCGCTGTTGGACGCCGAGAGCTTAGAGTTCGCACGCCGAGTGTTGGATCAAGCAGACGACAAGATTGTCTTGCCGACCGATGTGGTCGTCGCCGAGCGATTGGAGCCGAACCTCCCGACCGAGGTCGTGCCTGTCAGCGCTATCCCCGCCGATAAGATGGGACTGGACATCGGTTCGGAGACCGCCCAGCGTTTCAGTGAGGTGGTTCGCTCGGCACGCACCGTCGTATGGAACGGACCGCTGGGCGCTTTTGAGACCCCGCCGTTTGAACAAGGCACCCGCTCCGTGATGCAGACGCTGGCAGAATCGGGGGCACTTTCTATTCTGGGAGGGGGCGACACCGCCGCCTGCGCCGAGCAACTGGGCTTGGCAGACAAGATGAGCCACATCTCCACAGGTGGGGGCGCGTCGCTGGAGTTCTTAGAAGGGCGCACCCTGCCCGGCGTGGCAATCCTGCAAGACCGATAGGCAGGTATACTCGTTAGATGGAGGTGGAAATGGCGAAAAAGGCGGTTTTATCCCACGACGCTCCTGCTCCTATCGGACCCTACTCCCAAGCGGTTGAGGTCGGCAGTTGGATTTTCATTTCGGGGCAAATCCCCATAGACCCCACAACAGGCAAACTGGTGGAGGGGGGGATTAGCACGCAAACCCGACAAGTTCTGAACAATCTACAAGCCGTGCTGACCGCAGTGGGACTAAATATGGACGCGGTGGTCAAGACCACGATTTATCTAACCGACTTAGGTGAGTTCAGCCTAGTAAACGAGATTTACGAGGAGTACTTTCAACCGCCCTATCCTGCACGCGCCACCGTGGAGGTGTCAGCACTGCCGCGGGGCGTGCGGATAGAAATAGAGGCGATCGCCTACAAACGATGAGAACTGCACAGAAGATGCTCATCGGTGGGCACCTGGTGGGTGCCAACCAGTGGCTGGAAGTGTTAGACCCCTACTCGGGGGAGCCTTTAGACCATGTGGCGCGCGGAACCGCGCAACATGTAGACCAAGCGGTGGCAATCGCCCGACACGGCGCCGACCTGATGCGCGAAATGCCCCTCTCTCAACGGGCGCATGTGCTCAAGCAGGTTGCGCACCTGATTCGTCAGGAGCAGGAGGCATTGATTACTCTGCTGGTGCGCGAGACGGGCAAGCGTCTTGTAGAAGCGCGGGCGGAGGTGGAGCGTACTATCATCCTGTTTGAACTCGCTGCGGGGGCGTGCCATCACCCCCGAGCCACTCAGTTCTCGCCCGAAACCTTCTCCGATGGCGTCTCGCGGTTCGGCTTCTGGGCACGGGAGCCTCGCGGGGTGGTCGTATCCATTCTGGCGTTCAATCTGCCCTTGGTGAGCGCTGCGCAGAAGACCGCACCGGCGATTGCAGCGGGGAATGCTATCCTCCTCAAACCTTCCACCGATGCGCCGTTGACCTGCTTGCGTCTGGGGTTGCTTCTCTATCGGGCGGGTCTTCCCACCGAAGCGCTGAGCATCCTCACGGGCAAGGGCGACGAGATAGGCGACGCGCTCGCTAAACACGAGGCGGTGGACCTGCTGACCTTTACCGGGAGCCGAGAAGTGGGGCTGAAACTACCAGCCAACGCTAGCTCCAAACAAATCTGGATGGAGTTGGAAAGCGTCGGCGGGGTGGTCTTGACCGAAAGCGCCTCGGTGGAGCGCGTCGCAGAGAAGGTCGCCTGCTGTGGGTTCATCATGGCGGGGCAGTCCGCAAGTGCCATTCAACATGTGTGGGTGCCAAGCAAGCTGCGCCAAGCGTTCTTAGACCACCTGATACCACGATTGCAAGCCCTCCAGGTAGGCGACCCGATGGACGAGGCGACCACCCTCGGACCGCTGATTAACCCCAATGCGCTGGAGCGGGTGAGCCGATGGGTTCAAGAAGCGATTGAGGGACGCGCGAAGGTGCTGTTGGGCGCGCAGGCACAACCGCCGTTCTACCTGCCCACCGTGTTGGAAGAGGTACCCACCAACTGTATGCTCTATCGCGAAGCGGTGTTCGGTCCTGTGGTGCTCCTGCACACCTACGACGACCTAATGGCGCTCGTGCCCACCCTGAATGCGCTGGAGCCGGGGCTTCACTTGGGGCTGTTCACGCGCGACCTGCACGAGGCGTTCCAAGTGGCTCGGCGTGTGCGGGCGCTCTCGGTGCATATCAACGAGGTGCCCCTCTCGCCCACCGACCCGCTCATCAAAGGCGACCTTCAGGAACACCATATGTGCTTGGAAGATATGCGCTCACGGATTGAGCAGATGAGCCTTCCCAAATATGTGGTGTTCTCGGCGATGGAATAGGCAGGGATGACACGGCTTGGCGGATTCGGGATGGCGCTACTGCTCCTTTGGTTGGGTGGATGTGCGCGTTTCCCCGATGCCCCTCCCGGAGGCGGGGTGCGTCGGCTGGTGATAGAGATGCAGGTGGCAGGACGGATTCGCCCTGAATACCACTACTTCGTGCTGTTCAACCTCAGCAACGACCCCACTGGGCAAGCGGGTCCCGTGCCCGTGCTGGTTCCGCCTTGGGGCAACGGCTTTGCAGGAGGCGCCTTCACCCACTTCATGCGCTTTGACCGCTTCCAACCCCAAGCGCGCTACGCCCTCTACCGCGTAGTGCAGGGCACGAACCTCTCGGTCTTTGAGTTCCTCGGCGTGCCCATCTCGGTTCAGCCAGTGAGTGCCGAGTCGAACCGCTTGCGCTTTGAAATCCTGCTCACCCAGTTCATCCCCGACCCTGAAGATGCTCAAGCGATGCAGTTTATCCAGTTGAACTTTATCGCCACCGACCGCGTGCCGATAGACCCCAACGACACCACCCCCAAGGTGAGCGATGCGCTTGGAGCGCCCGGCTTGGGACAGTACCTGAACCTGCGCATTGACCAAGACCGGATTATTCGTAATCTGGACACGGGGCTGGAGAGCGGGGGCGATGTGGCAGACCCTGATTTAGACATCGTGGACTGGCGCGTGGAGGTGCGTACCCTGTGAAGCCCGAGATGCCCGCGCTCACGCGCCTTGAGGTCATGCGCGGACTGCGCTGGGCGAACTGGGACGCTATCTTCATCACGCTCTATATCGCCCTCACGACGGGCGCATTTCAGATTGGTTTAGCACGCTATTTTGGAGCGAACGACCTCTGGATTGGTATCATCACCTCGGTGCCCTCGTTGGCGGGCGCACTCCAGATTTTCACCGCCTACCTCGCTGACACCACACCCAGCCGCAAGCTGATGGTGCTGAAGTACGCTACCCTCTCACGCATTCCGCTATTGCTGATTGCGGTGTTGCCGTTCCTGTCGCCCGATTTCCCGCGCCTGTTCTCCTTCACGGCGCTCTTAATCCTCTCAGCGGTGATTGGGGCGTTTGCGGGACCTGCGTTCCTTGCATGGCTGAGCGACCTTGTACCACCTGACCATCGGGGGCGCTATTTCGGCAGGCGCAATATGATTTTGGGGCTGGTCTCGGCGGGTGCGGCGCTCCCTCCAGCGATTTTCTTGGACCAAGCCGTGAAGTACGAGCGTTTCCCCCAGACGGTGGCGTTCGGGGTGCTGTTTGGGTTGGGGGCGTTGTTCACTTTCGCTTCGCTGTGGGCGTTGAGCCGAATGCCCGAACCGCCTCGCATACCTGCCACCGCGCGCGGGTTGAAGGGGATACTGGACTTTTACCGTGAGCCGTTCCGCTCGCGCAACTTCCGCCTCCTGCTTGGGTTCAACTCCTTCCTGGTGTTCGGGCAGATGTTCGCAGGGCAGTTCTTCACCGTCTACATGCTGGAGCAAATCAAGATGCCCTACCTGATGGTGCAGGTGACGGGGTTGGTCGCCGCTCTGTTCAGCAGTCTGGCGATGCCGGTGTGGGGCTATCTGGCGGACAAGTTTGGCAACAAGCCCCTGCTCATCCTCTCGCTGGGTGGGGTGACCTTTTTGCCCTACCTGTGGTTTTTGACCGACCCTGAACGCTACTTGTGGAGTGTGGGCGTGATTATGCTGATTCAGGTGTTCGCTGGGTCGCTCTGGGCGGGAGTCGGTTTGACCCAGTTCAACTTGAATGTGGCGGTGGCGCCTCCTCAACAGCGCGCGGTGTACATGGGAGCGCTGTCTACCGTCGTGGCGGTGATGGGGGGCATCGCCGCATTCGGCAGTGGTGCGGTGATGGAAGCGCTCAAGCCATATGTGGCAGACCCAGCGCGCTTTTTCATTCTGTTCGCCTGCGCCTCAGCCTTCCGACTGCTCGCCTTTCCGTGGCTCAGGGGCATCCAAGAACCGGAGGGGCGCAGCGCAGGCTATGTGATTGCCCAGCTCCGTTCCTCGGTGCGCCCGCGAGGGTGGCGCGCGATGCGTCAACTACGCCGTCAATCGGACGAGGCGACCCGCCTGCAAGCGATACGCACTCTCGCCCAAGAGCGCACGCCCTTGGCGGTGGAGGAGCTGGTCAGCGCGCTGAGCGACCCTGTGCTGGAGGTGCGCCGTGAGGCGGCGCGTGCGCTGGGCGAGATTGGCGATGCGCGCGCCGTGCCCGCCCTGCTGAGAGCGATGCAAGACCCTGCCAGCAACATCCTGCTGGAGTGCGCAGAGGCACTCGGCAAAATCGGCAGCCCTGAGGCGGTGCCCGAGCTCGTGCAGTTGTTAGACCATCCGACGATTGAGGCGCGGATGTCGGCGATTCAAGCCCTCCGCCAGATTGTAGACCCCCGCGCCCTCACGCCCCTGATTGAACGGCTCCCTCACGTGCCCGGTCCGCTGGAGCAGTCCAGTTTGCTGGAGGCAATTGAGGCGACGCTCAGCCGAGTTTCAGACCCGCACCTGCTGAGCAATGTTTCGGGGTTGGAGAGCCTCCCTGCGTGGCTCGATTCGCCTCATCCGAATGTACGCGCTGATTGTGCGGGTGCGCTGGCGCAACTACCCTCTGACCCCCAGCTGGCTCCGATTTTGCGTTCCCACCTGAAAGACGAGACTGACCCTGCGGTGTTGACCAACTTGGCGCGCGCTATAGCCCAACACGGCGCTCTGGGCGACCTACCGTTGTTAGCGCAAGGGATGGCGCGGGTTCAGTCGCCTCTGGCGCGTCAGCAGGTGGCGCTGAGTATTGCGCGCTTGGCAGGACAATACGAACGGCTCTATGCCCTACTGACTGCCGACGAGATGGGGCGCGACCGCTTATTGGAGCGTCTGCTGGCGCCTCACCTGCGGGAACATCCCGAACTGTCGGACGCACTGCGTGCCTACGCTTACGGCGACTATCGCACGGCGTTGGAAACCCTGCTCAGCGTCTATCCAGACCACCCCCTGCTGACAGCGATACGCGCCGTGCCCGATTGCGTTGAATCATGGTTGCTCGCAGTGAGTTTGATTTAGGCAATTACTTGATCTGACGCTTCCACGCCTCTATCTTCATCAGCGCCTCTACAGGGGTGATGGAGCTGGTGTCCAGCTGGCGTATCTCTTCCAGCACGGGATGCTCCTCGGCTTCAAAAAGCGTCAGTTGCAGTTTGCGCGTTTGGATGGACGGTGCGCTCTCGCTGGGGGGTTGAATGGCGCCCTGTACCCCACGCTTTTCAAACTCACGCAGGACGCTCTCGGCGCGGTTCACCACTTCGGGGGGTGCGCCTGCCATTCGCGCCACATGCACGCCATAACTGCGGTCGGTCCCGCCCGGAAGCACCTTATGGAGCCAGATGATACGGTCGCCCTGTTCCTTGACGGCGACGCGGTAGTTGGCTACGCCCTCCAAGCGGTTCGCCAACTCGTTCAGATAGTGGTAGTGGGTGGCGAAGAGGGTCTTACAGCCGACGGCGTGCAGGTACTCGGCGACCGCCCACGCAATCGCCAAGCCGTCGTAGGTGCTGGTGCCCCGCCCGATTTCGTCCAGAATGACCAGACTGCGCGGGGTGGCGTTGTTGAGGATATTGGCGGTCTCGCTCATCTCCACCATGAAGGTGGATTGCCCTGTGGCGAGTTCGTCGCGTGCGCCCACGCGCGTGAAGATGCGGTCTACTAGTCCAATCTCGGCACTGTCGGCGGGCACGAAACTGCCCAGATGCGCCATCAGCACAATCAACGCACACTGGCGAATATAGGTGCTTTTGCCACTCATGTTGGGACCTGTGAGGATAATCAAGCGTTGTTGGGGGTGCAGGTGGCAGTCGTTGGGCACGAAGGGGTTCTCGCTGTAGCGCTCCACAACGGGATGGCGTCCTCCCTGAATGAGGATGCGGTCTTCCGTGTCCACTATCGGGCGTACATAGTTGTAGCGCACGGCGTTCTCTGCGAAGGTGCACAGGCAGTCTAGGTCGGCAATTGCACGGGCGACCTCCTGAAGCGCGGGCGTCTGGCGCGCCACTTCGTCCCGAACGGCGCAGAACAGGTTGTATTCCAGCGTGGTAATCCGTTCGTCGGCGCTGTTGAGGATGGCTTCTTTCTCTTTCAGTTCGGGCGTGATGAAGCGCTCGGCGTTGGTGGTGGTCTGCTTGCGGATGTAGTGGCTGGGCACTTTGCTCAGGTGGGGCTTGGTGACCTCGATGTAGTAGCCGAACACGGCGTTGTAGCCGACTTTGAGGCTGGGGATGCCTGTGCGCTCCCGCTCTTGACGCTCCAGTTGAGCAATCCACACCTGCCCTTCCTGCTTGATGGTGCGCTGGCGGTCTAACTCAGGGTCGTAGCCCTCTCGGATGAGCCCGCCCGATTTGAGGTCGGCGGGTGGCTCGTCCACCAGCGCACGCTGGAGCAGGGCACAGAGCTCCTCCAGTGGGTTGAGGCGCCACTCAATCTGCCTAAGCAGGCTGGGCGGGTTCTCTTGCTGGGCGAGCAGTTCAGTGAGGGTGGCGCGCAGGGTGGGCAGTTGCTCCAGCGAGGTGCGCAGGGCGACCAAATCGCGTGCGTTCGCGGTGCCTGCGCTGGCGCGTGCGCTGATGCGCTCTATGTCATTCAGCCGATGTAGGCTCTCACGCAGGGCATCACGGATAGTGCTGTGGCGCACGAGCAGTTCAACCGCATCTTGGCGGGCGTGGATGCCTTCCAAGTTCAATAGAGGCTCGTCCAGCCAGCGTCGGAGGGTGCGGGCGCCCATCGGTGTGCGGGTGCTGTCCAGCACTGCCAGCAGGGTGTAGCGCTTGGAGCCGTCCAGCTGATTGCGCGTGAGTTCCAAATGACGCCGTGCGACCGAGTCGAGGTACATAAACTGCCCAACCGAGTAGGTGGCGAGCGTGCGAATGTGGCTGAGCGCAGGGAGCTGGTTCTGCTGGAGATACTTCAGCACGAGCGCGGCGGCGTCCAGCCCGCGCGTGTACTCCTCACAGCCGAACCCGCGCAGCGACTCCACTTGGAAATGCTCCAGCAGGATGGTGCGCGCTTCGCGTCCCAGCCACTGCTCGGCGCACACGGGGGTAATCGTCGCTTGGGTCTGTTCCTTGAGCAGGCTGATGAGTTCCTCTTGGTGTTCGGGCACGAGGATTTCGGCGGGTTGCAGGCGGAAGATTTCGTCTAAGAGTTTCTGCAGGCGCTGTTCGCCCGCCACTTCGGTCGTCAAGAACTCGCCGGTGGACACATCGACCACGCTCAGCCCGTGCGCGGGTTCGCCAATCACCGCCGCCACGAGGTAGTTGTTGCTCTGGGCGTCGAGCATTGAGTCCTCAAGCAGGGTGCCGGGCGTCAGCACGCGGGTCACTTTGCGTTTGACCAGCCCTTTGGCGAGCTTGGGGTCTTCCACTTGGTCGCAGATGGCGACTCGGTATCCCTTCTGGATGAGCCGTGCGAAGTAGCGTTCGTAGGCGTGGATGGGGATGCCCGCCATCGGGATGCGCCCGTTGGAGCCGTCTTCGCGTCCGGTGAGGGCGATTTCGAGTGCCTGGGCGGCGATTTCGGCATCGGCGCCGTAGAACTCGTAGAAGTCGCCCACCTGCATCGCCAGCAGGACATCCGGATGCTCTGCCTTGATACGAAAATATTGCTGAAGCAGTTGAGTTTGGGGTCTAAAACTCTGCGCCATTGCGAGAGAGTATACCCCGCCTCTGCTTATGTAAAGAGGAGCTTCTGCTCAAGAATAGCGCTAATCCGTTTCTGGGCAGTACGAATATACTCTGGCTCCAGCTCATAGCCGACGAACTGCCGTCCTGCCTTGAGCGCAGCAACCGCTGTGGTTCCACTTCCCATAAATGGGTCAAGCACTATCTCATCCGAGTAGGTGTACAGTTGGATACAACGGTAGGGAAGCTCTACTGGAAACGGGGCGGGATGCCCTACTTTGGACGCTTGTTCCGCTCCGAATCGCCAAACGCTCTTCGTGTACTCTAAAAACTCGTCGCGAGTGATGGTGGCTCGGCGTCCCTCTACTTCGGGACGGCCAAAAGTCTGCTTAGAAAACACCATGATATACTCGTGAGTATCCCTTAGCGTCGGGTTGCGTGGCGAGCACCAGCTTCCCCATGCGGTGGAGGGGCTGGCGCTGGACGCTTTATCCCAAATGATTTCCCCACGCATCAGGAAGCCCATCTCAAGCATATCTTCGATGAGGAATCCATGCAGGGGCAGGTACGGTCGTCGCCCCAAGTTCGCCACATTGATACAGGCGCGACCTCCGGGCACCAGCACTCTGTAAACTTCTGCCATCACGCGCTTCATAAAGGCGCGGTACTCGTCCAGCGTCATGTCCTCGTCATAAGTTTTTCCAACATTGTAGGGCGGTGAGGTCACCATCAAGTGTACCGACGCATCAGGCAGTTCCTCCATCACTTCAGAACTTTTGCAGAAAATCTTGTTGAGGTGTTCCTCAGGGATGGGATTTTCAAAGTAGTCCACGGACACTTCTTTAGGCAAATCCTCGTAGAGCCTTCTGCTGTAGAAGGTGGACGAGTCGTGTCCTATCCGTGCTGGACTGCCGAAATCGCTGGTTTTGGAGCCTTTGCGTCGTCGATTCATTGCTCATCCTCCTGTTGCCACAGCTCAATCCACTGCTGGAGCGACTGTTCTCTTAGTTCGGCGCGACTCTTCGAAATCCTCCAAGAGATGCTCAATCGCTTTGTGTGAGGTTGTGCCAACATCTGGCTGACCGCCTCACGAGAGATTTCAACTCCACGCGGGTTAGTGCCTGGTTTGGGCAGGTTCAAGAACTTGCTCCTGCCTATATCCTGCAACACTCTGTTTTGCACCTCTATCGGTATGACGAACAAGCCTCCCTCACAGTCTTTGCAAATTGTCGCAAGTAGAATGTCAACTTTGGGGTTATAGGTATCGTAGAAAGCTTGTGCCGCGCTTGCATCCACCGTCCAACTGACCTTGAACGAGGGAACCGCTGTAGGCGTAGAGAGCGTGATGGTCTTTATGGATACACCGTAGCCTCCGACCAGCACATCGGCTTCGGGTTCTATCACCGAGACATCTGGATTAACTTGGTGCTTCCCGAACTTGTAGATAAGTAAGGCAATCAAGACCTTCTCGCGGAGTGTGCCTGCTTCCATTCCCACACGCCCACCCCGCTCCACTTGAACCTCGGCTAAGGCAAACAGCAGAGGAAGTTTGCTCTGTATTTTAGGTTGAGCGCTGGGTCATCAAACAGGTTCAGTATGGGTCGCTTGCTTTGCACGATAGGATTTTACTATACCTCATAGGTGGCGCATAAGCAAGGGGTGAGACAGCGAATTTCAAAACCTGCTTACCCCTCACTCACTCGCGGTTGGGAGTTCCATCGTCTCGCCGAACATCGGGCTGAGTATGCCCCCAACCGCCTGAAAGACCCAGTAAAGCCCCAGCGCCCACCCGAACAGCGGTATCCACACCACCGCGATGAACAACGCCGTGCCGACCAATACCGCCCAGCCGGGCGCGACCTCAGGGCGGGCGAAAACCGACAGCACCAGTGTGCCGAGGTTCCACATCACCGCTCCAAACCCCAGCAACACCAACAACACAAACCCCAACAGCAGAAGCGCAATCACCAAGTTCACTGCTTGATTGTTGCCCACCCGCTCACTGAGCAAGCCGAGCAGGGCTATCACCAGCGCGAAACCCAGCGTGATGAGCGCACCGCGTATCACGACCGTGCGATGGGCACGGGTAATCCCTTGCAGGCACTGGCGCGACAGATTGCTAAACAGGCTAATCGCCACCAAGCCCACACCCGACAGCGCCAAGTAGATTAGCAGAACCCCAGCAATCCCTGTTCCCACTGGCTCCTCCTGAGCAAGCGCGAGGGTCGGCAGAACCGCTAGCCATGCTGTCAGCAATCGCCTCATCCCAGCACCCCCTGCAGGTGTTTCCAGAGGCTTAGCGCAAGGTTCAGAATCTGCTCAGAAAACACGGCGAATTCGGAATAGGGCCAATAATTCCCCAACTGGCTCAAATAGCCCTGAGCGAACCACCGGCTGACTAACCACGCCGAAGGCACACACAACACCAGCCACAGCGCCGCCATCTCGCGCAGGGCGAGTGTGGGCGGGAGCGATACAGCGATTCGGCGCCCTCGTGGGGCGGGCAGGCGGGGCAGGTCGCGTAGGGCGTCGCTAATCCGAACCCAGCCCACCACCTTGCGCTGACAATCCGGGCACTCCCGCAGATGCGCCTCCACACGAGCGCGCTCAGACTCTGCGAGCCAGCCCTCTACAAAATCGTGTAGGTGCGGTTCCAACTCAGCGCATTCGGTTCTCATCCTAACTCTTCCTCCATCCACTGCCTGAGGCTCTCACGGGCGCGGTAGAGCCAAGTCTTCACTGTGCCCACCGGCACATCCAACGCCTGCGCCACCTGCTGGAGCGGGAGCTCCTCGTAATAGTGGAGCAACAGTGCCGTCCTTTGATTAGGAGGCAGGCGCAGGATGAGCCGTTGAAGCGTGCGTTGGCGCTCTCGTTCGTAGAGCTGCTCCTCCCAAGTCAGGCTTGGTGGCATCGCCTTCAAGGCGCGTTCCATCTTTTGCTGTTCGGTGTTTCGGTTGCGTCGGGCGTTCAGACATAGGCGCGCTGTGAGACACAAAAGCCAAGTCGCAAACGACTGGCTGGGGTCATACAGCGCCAGCCGTGTGTAGGCGCGCAGGAACGACTCTTGCATCAAATCCTGCGCCCAGTCCGCCTCGCCCAGAATGCGGAACGCCAACGAGAACACGCGGTCGCGGTAGCGCTCCACCAACTGGTCAAAGGCGGTCGTATCGCCTTGTAAACACTGGTTCACAAGTTCGGCATCGCTCATCTAACGCACCTTCTGCACCGAGCGCACCACCCAGCGGTTGCTCGGTGTGCCCATCTCCATAAAAATACCCACATCAATCAGGCTCACCAGCTTGATTTTGGCGGGGTCTAATTTGCCATCGCCTTTGCCCTTCGTGTCATCGGTGATGGTGAGGGCGTTCCAGAGGACTTGATAGCTCTCGGTTTTCTCCTCGCCCCCGATTTCGCTCGTCACTTGCCATCGCTCGCCATCCTCCTCTTCCACCACGAGCGCCAGCACGGTCATGTTGCGCACGGACAGGCTCACCTGAATCCCGCGCGTGCCTTTGAGGCTCCCGACAGGGATTGGCTTGAGAACGGCGAAGATGCCCGGGATAGGGCTATCGTATTCCACACGCATTGCGTTGCCTTCCTTGCGTATCTGCACGCCCTGCGTGGGAATCCAAGTGAGGTAGTCGCGCTGAAAATCGTCAACGCTGTCGGGACGCTGGGGGCGTGGGGGAGCCTTGCTGAGGAACTCAAAATCGTCCAGCCAGAGCATCCGTGTGCCTTTTTGCTCGCCGAACAGGATTGCCACTTCGGGATTAGCGAAGAAGAGCGCACCCACATCCACAAACCCTATCCCCGCAACATCCTGCATATCCAGTTTGCCGTTTTGGCGGGGGCTATCTTCGGCGCGTTCAAAATCGCTCAGCGCCAGCGTGACCTGTTGCCACTGGTTCCCACCGACCCAGAAGGCGGCTTGCCAGCGCTCCTCGCTCTCTTCCGAGACGGCGAACGCCACAATCGTCGGTCGGCTGGTCTTAATCCAGAACCGAAAGCCCTCCGCCCATGGCTCGGCTTCCAAGCGTAGGATAACATTCAACACATCCTTGCCTGCGATGTAGGTGTACTGGAGCGCCTGTTTGCCACTTTTGACATCAACGGCGTTGGTGGTCAGCTCCAGCTTGCCATCTGCCCCAGGTAGCACGAACCAGCCGTGGTCGCTCTTTTCAAAATCAATCACCGAACGGGGGTCTTGCTGGGCGTTTCCGATGCTCTCTCCGAGAGCCATCCACCCCAGCGTCATCAGTCCCAACAGCGCGTAGGCTCGCATTTTTGCCTCCACTAAGTCTACACAGGTGGTGGGTGTGGGGTTTCAAAAGAGTGGGGAGTTTTGAGAATGTTGACCTTGGGCGGGATACCCCATCCGCCTTTTGGTTTCCTTGTCCGTCAGCGGGTACACTTTAGGCGTATGGAAGCACTCAACAGCGTGGAGAAGCTCATTATCATCGGCTCAGGTCCTGCAGGCTACACCGCCGCACTGTACGCTGCGCGGGCGAGTTTAGAACCTCTGTTGTTCGCAGGCGTGCAACCCGGCGGGCAACTGATGATTACGACCGATGTGGAGAACTATCCCGGCTTCCCTGAGGGCATTCAGGGACCCGAGATGATGGAACTGTTCCGCCAACAGGCAGAACGGTTCGGGACGCGGATTTTGTATGAAACAATTACTCAAGTGGACTTCAGCCAGCGCCCGTTCACGGTCTACAGCGATGTGGGCAAGGCGTATCAGGCGTATGCAGTGATTGTGGCGACGGGCGCGTCGGCTAAATGGCTCGGCTTGGAATCGGAAGCACGCCTGCAAGGGCGTGGGGTCTCTGCCTGCGCCACCTGCGACGGCTTCTTCTTCCGTGGCAAGCGCGTGATTGTCGTGGGCGGAGGCGATACCGCGATGGAAGAGGCAATCTACCTCACCAACCACTGCGAAAAGGTCTATGTGGTGCATCGGCGCGACGAACTCCGCGCTTCCAAGATTATGCAAGACCGTGCCTTCCGCAACCCCAAGATAGAGTTTATCTGGAACACTGTGGTGCGCGACATCCACGACCCTAACTTAGGCAAGGTGGTCGGTGTGCGCCTGCACAACCTAAAGACCGACGAGGAGTACGACTTCCCCATCGATGGCGTGTTCATCGCCATCGGACACCAACCCAACACCCAGATTTTTCAAGGCATTCTGGAGATGGATGAGCAAGGCTACCTCATCACGCACAACGGCACCTACACCAACATTGAGGGGGTGTTCGCTTGCGGGGATGTGATGGACAAGGTCTACCGTCAGGCAGTCACTGCCGCAGGCACGGGGTGTATGGCAGCGATCGACGCGGAGCGATGGCTGGCTCTCCATTTCCACTAAGAGGTGAACAAACTATGCGACGACTCGCCGTTGTTGGGATTATTATCAGCCTTTTGATGTTCGCAGTGGCACAGCAGGCACAGCAACCCGACCAGCAACCGAAACAGCCTGCTGGAAACGCCTCCAACAACCAGTCTCCTGCTGGGGGTACGCCCCCGCCTCAATTCCCAGTGCCCAAGCGTCCAGGGGTGCTAAAAGCGGAGGGGCGCCCGCTCAGCTTCTTCGCACGCGGGGAGGGCACGCTCACCCTGCGCGGGCGCGGCTATGTGCTCATCAACGACCCGACGGGCAATCTCAAGATTGAGGTCTCTGGCTTCCAAGAGGTCAAGGAACTCCCGCGCAATGTGCGCCTCCAAGCCCCGATGAACCAGCGTATCCGAGTGTTTCAAGGGCAGGGCACAATTACGGTGCGGGGCAAGTTCGATTCGGTGCGCGCCGTCCTGCGTCAAGGCACCGTAGATTTCAAGGGCATCGCTGCTTTCAACATAGGCGGTTCAGGCAAGGCGCTTTTGGATGGCGTAGAGCGTCAGCTCTTCCCGACCAGCACCTTCACCCTGCTGGTGCCTGAACCGAATTGGCAACAACAGCAGGAGGATGTGAAACCCGCGCCGAATCCACGCGATTAGTAAACAATGCGCCTACAATCGCTGGAACTGGAGAACTTTCGGCAGTATGCCCATGCCCGAGTCCAATTAGATACGGGCATCACAGCGATTGTGGGCGCCAACGGAGCGGGCAAAAGCACGCTCGTAGAGGCTATTTTGTGGGCGCTGTACGGCGCGCGGGTCGTGCGTGAGGGGGCTAAAACGCTCCGTTTCCACTGGTCTCAAGGCGGCACGAAGGTTCAAGTCAAGTTGGAGTTCAGCTTGGGCAACCAATCCTATCGTGTAGAACGCACGCCCACCGATGCACTGTTGGCTCACCTTCAGGGAGCGAGTTGGGTCTCCATCGCACGGGGCACCGCGCCCGTCAACCTCTCCATCCAGCAACTGTTGGGGATGGACGAACGCCAGTTCCAAACCAGCTTCTGCGCCCGACAGAAGGAACTGGAGTTTATGCGCTATCAACCCCAACGCCGACGCGAAGAAATCAGCAAAATGCTCGGCTACGAACGGGTGAGCAAGGCATACGACCTCATCACCAACGATACCCGCCAGCTGAACGCCCGCGTGGACGGCTTGAAACAAGGCATCGGAGACCCCCAAATCTTTGAACAGCAAATCGAGCAGACCGAACGCACAATAGAGAGCCTCCAAAAGGAAACGACCCAGCTGGAGCAACTTCTGAGCCAGCATAAGCAAGCACTGGAACAAGCCCGCGAGGAATGTGTCCAGCACGAGCAGAAACGCCAATCCTATCAAGAACTCACCAAGACCAAACAGGTGCTGGAGGCACGCCTGAGCGAAATCGAACGCCGATTGGAAGAGCAACGCAAAGAGTGGGACGAGGTACAACAAGCGAAAGAGCGACACAAAGCCATCAAAGACAATGTGGAGCGTTATTCCCACCTCGTCAAGGAGCTGCGCCAGTTAGACCAGCTCGCTCAATCGGAACGGGAACGCACTCGGCTCACCACCCAAATCGATACCGCCCTCCAACAGGCAAATCAGGTGCAACAAAAACTCGACGCGCTCCAGCAGAAGCGGGAAGAGTACGAGGCGCTCCAGCCTGAGTTGAAGCGCGTGCAGTCTCTGGAGCGGGATTTAGCCGAGATTCGGAAAGCGGGTCAGCAGGCGGGTCGCCGTGCCCAGCTTGCTGAGCGGTATCAGCAACTGCTTCAGCGTATTCAAGAGCTGGATAGGGTAGCGGAACAACTCGCTCAAACCGAAACGCAGCTTACCCAACAGCGTCAAGACCTCAAAACGCATCAGCAGGTGATAGAAGCACAGAGCCAGCGGGTGCGCGAAGCACACGACGCATGGATGCACCAGCGTTCTGAGGCGCGGGCAGTGCTCCAATCGCTTCAGCGCGAGCACCACCAACAGAAGGAGCGCTACGACCAGCTTCAGGCGCTCGGTGCGGAGGGCACCTGCCCCACCTGTGGTCAGACCCTCGGAGAGGGCTATCAGCAGGTGCTGGAGGAGCTGAACGCCGCGCTGAGAAACCTGCAAACACAAATCCAGCAAGCACGCCAGCAGGTAGAGGCGTTGGAAAAAGAGCCAGAGAGCCTCGTTGCCCTACGCAAGGAACTGGAACGGTTTCAGGAAGAGGGCAACCAACTGCGCACGCGTGAAGCCCAACTTGCCCAACAGGTTAGCCAGCTTAAAACCCAACTGAGCCAGCGTTCGGATCTCCAAAAACAAGCCGAGCAGACCCAACGCGAGATAGCCTCCATCCCCGAATACGACCCCGAACAGGAGCGCAAACTGCAAGCCCAACGGGACAGCTTAGAACCTATCGTTCAGCAAGCGCGCACGCTGGAGATAGAACTGCGTGAGGCGCCGAAACTGGAGAGTGAACTGAAGCAAATCCAAGCCCAAATCGCCCGACTCCAACGCCAGCTAAACGAGCTCCCTCAAGGCTACGACCCCGTCCTGCACAAGCAGACCCGCCAAGAGGTGGAGGCGCTTACCCCGTTTTATGAAGAGTACAACCAGCTGGTGCCCATCCTGAAAAAGAAGGATAGCCTGTGCGCTCAAATCAAAGCGACACGCGCCGAACAAGAGGAGCAAAAACGCCAGCTGGAACAGACCGAGGAACAAATCGCCCAGCTCGGCTACGACGAGCCAGCCTACCTGCGGGCACTTCAAGCTTATCAAGTCGCAGAACAGCAGTACAAGCAGACCGAGCAACGCTACACCGACCTGAAATCCCAAATAGAGGCGCAGAGTCGGCTTCTCCAAACGCTTCAGGAAAATCTTAATCAGATTCGTGCACGCCAGCAGGAACTTCAGGAGGCGCAGAAGGCGCTGAACCTGCACCAGGTGACGCGTCAAGCCCTGCAGGATTTCCGTTCGGAACTCAACACCCGCCTTCAGCCTCTGCTCTCCAGCTATGCTACCGAGTTTCTCACTGCGCTCACCAACGGGCGCTACACCGAGTTGGAACTCAACGAGGATTTTGAGTTCTTCATCAAGGATGAGGGCATCCGCAAGGAAGTGATTTCGGGCGGTGAGGAAGATATTGTCAACCTGAGCATGCGCCTTGCGCTGGCGCGACTCATCACCGAGCGCGCGGGGCAACCGCTGTCGCTCCTCATCTTAGACGAGGTGTTCGGCTCATTGGATACGGACCGTCGCCGAAGCGTGATGAACCTGCTCAATAGCCTGCGCGACTGGTTTGAGCAGATTTTGGTCATCTCGCATATTGAGGAAATCAACGATTCGGCAGACCGATGTTTGTATGTGGTGCGCGATGAGCGCACGCGTGCCAGCACGGTGATGGAACGGCTCGCTGCCGATGCTGAGGGCCTTATGGAGCAGCTGCTCGCTGAGGACCCCAGCGAGGCAGTCTAAGCACAAGCGCCTCCCCTTCAGGAAGGGTCGGGCGTGTATTCCAGTTCCACTTCGCCGATTTGCACAATATCGCCCTCTTGGGCGCCCATCTGTTCCAGCTTGCGGAAGATGCCCAGCCCACGCAGTCGCCTTTGCATTCGCTGGAGCGCTTCGGCGTTGTTTAGGTCGGTGATTTGCACGATTTCGCGGGGCAGGTCGCCCTCCACGATGAAGCGGTCTTCCGCGCGCACGACACGCACGGGTTGGCGTTTGGGACGCGTGATTTCGGGGTGCGGCTCTAAGAGCGGTTCAGGCGGGGGCAGTTGAGCCACCCACTGACTGAGACGCGCCAACAGCACCTCCAGCCCCTCACCGGTGTACGCCGAGATGGGGATGACCTCATAGCCTTGCTGGCTGAGCGTTTCAATCAGCGGTTGAAGCTCGGCGCGGTCGTGCAGGGTATCAATCTTGTTCAGCGCGATGAGGGCGGGCTTCGTCAGCAGGTCGGGGTTGAACTGCTCCATCTCATTGCGCAGGGTCTCAAACGCTTGAAGCGGGGGTGTGTCGGTAAAAGGCGATACATCCAGTAAATAAAGCAGGAGCCGTGCGCGTTCCACATGGCGCAGGAACTGATGTCCCAGCCCCGCCCCTTCGTGAGCGCCCTCTATCAAGCCCGGAATGTCCGCCACCACGAAGTGGTGCTCTTGATACTTGACGACGCCCAGATTGGGCACGAGCGTGGTGAACGGGTAGTCGCCGATTTTGGGGCGTGCGGCGGTGATCCGGCTAATCAGGGTGCTTTTGCCGGCGTTGGGCAGTCCGACGATGCCCACATCGGCGAGCAGTTTGAGCTCCAATCGGATACGGCGGTTCTCGCCGGGCAGTCCTTTCTCGGCGAGTCGGGGGGCTTGGCGTGTGGGCGTGGTGAAGTGGGCGTTCCCGCGCCCGCCGCGCCCTCCACGCGCCACAACAAACTTTTGATGGGGGCGTGCTAAGTCGGCTAACAGGTCGCCCGTTTCGGTGTCGTAGACCAAAGTGCCGACAGGCACCCTCAGGGTCAGTGAGGCGCCGTTGCGCCCTTTGCGTGTGCTTCCCGAGCCAGCCCCGCCCCGCTCGGCTTTGTAGCGCGTCTTGTAGCGAAAGTCCATCAAGGTGGTCAGATGGGGGTCGGCAAGCAAGATGATGTCGCCGCCCCTCCCGCCGTCGCCCCCGTCGGGACCGCCGCGGGGCACATATTTCTCTCGGCGGAACGAGACGCAACCGTCGCCACCAGCGCCTGCTTCTACCTCAATCTCGGCTTCGTCAATAAACACAGGGTAAAATTATACCGCCCCTACGCAACTTACTCCCGTAAGAAGGAGTCTAACCAAGCGCAGGAGGATCGATGTGAAGATTGACGAGCACCTGTGGAATATACCCTATGCGGGCGGCAAAAACTCAAGGAACGAGGTGGCAAAACAATGAGCCAAAGGGATTGGCAAACGCGCAGTAAGCCCGTTCGGCTAACGAAGCGCGAGATTGAGGTGCTGAGCCTGATTGCACAGGGACGCTCGTCACAGGAAGTGGCGGACACGCTCTTCGTGAGCAAACGCACGGTGGACTTCCATTTAGCCAACATCTACGAGAAGCTCAATGTGAACAATCGGGTGAAAGCCTTCCGACGCGCAGCACAGATGGGGCTGATACCGGTCGAAGCCTTCTTCGGCGAAGTCGCAGACTAAGGCTCAGGGGGGCAGGGGTCATCCTGCCCCTTCTCCTGCTTCTGTTCCCTTCCTGAGATGTTCTCCTAGCTGACAACTTTGTTAAGTTCAAGTTTCAGAAACACCTGCCTACTTTCAGAAGCACTGACCAGAGAGGTTCGGCTCAACGCCAAAACCCCATCCTGTCACCCTGAGCGTCAGCGAAGGGTCTCTGCTTTGGATGCCACAGAGATTCTTCGCTGCGCTCAGAATGACAGAAAGGGGGTGTCAGAATGACAGCCCCCACCCTGTCACCCTTAGCGTCGGTGAAGGGCCTGGGGTAATCCTTCAACCTCACCCCCCTGTGTCCCCCCTCTCCGCAAGCAGAGAGGGGGGAAGTACACTGCTACTAAGCCCCCTCTCCGTTTACGGAGAGGGGGTCGGGGGTGAGGTCAATCAGGTTGCACCGAGATTCTTCGCTGCGCTCAGA
>CAKZQI010000299.1 GCA_937139515.1 uncultured Armatimonadota bacterium
CGGTGGCTCTATCTATGTCAACGGCAACCTGCGCCTGAGCGGAGCGGTGCAGATTGGGATTGACCCCAGCTTGGGCGAGCGCATCTATGTGGCAGGTGAGGTGTTCTACCATCCCGATACGCCCACCGACGCCACGATTGTGGTGCGCAACGACAACAATCCTGCGTCGTTCCCGCTCCTGCCGAGCAGCAGCTCGACCTTTACGACCGCCAACGGTATCTATCGCGATGGGCGTCCTGAAACTGCTGTGGATGGCTACCCACGCTCCATTGCGTACTTGGAGCCGCCTCGTATGGACACCGTGGACCCCGCCACCGAGCGCACGCGCTATGTGTCGGCGACCCGCGACACAGGCATTTGGCGCCAACGCACAGACGGCAGTTGGTACAACACGGGGCAGTACGGCTACGGCAGGGGCATCTACATCAACAACCCTCAGGATATCCAGCGCGAGACGCGGGGCATATTGGGCGGATACACTTTGCGAGGGGATTGGCTCAATCCGGGACAGTCGCGCTTCTGGAACGGATGGTACTACGAGCCGCCCGGCGCACAGATTGAGCTGGTAGAGGTGTTGGACATGCGGGGTATTCGTGCGCAGGGGTTCCGAATTACGCGCAACCAGAGCGAACCCCGCGATGTGTGGTACAACCCACTCACTGGCAGACCCACCAATATCAAGACGCTCTCGTTCTTCTATCGCCAGCCGAACGACCCGTCCAACAACACCCTCACCAACGAGTTCGTGGTGAACAACCCCCAGTTCGATGTGCCATTCAACGGGGTCATTTACGCAGAGGGCAATGTGCGCATTCGGGGGCGTATTCCTTCCAATCGCCAAATCACGATTGTGACCAACGGCACCGCTTACATTGATGGGAATATTGTGAAAGGCAACGAGCGCTCGTCGCTGGCGATTATTGCGCGGGATTATGTGTGCGTGAACACGACCCAGTTCTTTGCCCGAAGCACCGATAGCCCACCTGTGGCACAGGGCGACCCCTTCAACAACGATGCACCCTACTACTTTGAGGTTCTGCCCAACTTGCCGATGCGGATTCTGTTCAGCTTCGGGGAAGACCCCAGCCAATATCAGGGCAACTTCGGGGGCTTGATGCTGTTGGTGCGCCACTCGGCAGGAGGCACTGGCTCGTTTATGAACCTGCTGGTGAACCCTTCTTATTCTGACCAGC
This sequence comes from uncultured Armatimonadota bacterium, assembly GCA_937139515.1. GTDB lineage: Bacteria > Armatimonadota > Fimbriimonadia > Fimbriimonadales > GBS-DC > CAKZQI01. Next base: position 1,194 of record CAKZQI010000299.1, read on the forward strand.
CGTTCTACACTTTCAACCTGCCGGGCTTCCCTGTGTATCTGTACCCGCTGGGGGCGAGCAGTCTACAGGTGTATCCCAACTACGAGAAGGTGGTGTTTCCGCTCATACCAGCGCCTGCAGGCTCTAACTATCTGATAGACCCCACCTCGGGCATCACGAACCTGCTCCAGTTCCAGCTTCAGCCGTTCACCAATCCGAATGACGGCTTCCAGTTCCCGACCGACAACTCACCTTATCGTCTGAGCGCGGTGGCAATTCAACCGCTTGACATCAAGATTCAGGCGGCGCTGTTCGCTCAGGAGGGGAGCTTCTTCGTGATACCGGGCTACTGGTTCAACAACAACCCCCAAGATTTGCCGGGGCGAGCGCAGCGCCCAGCCGGTGTGGCATCCCCAGAGTTTCCGTATTATGGTCAGCCGTTGGACATTCGGATTACGATAGAAGGTTCGATAGCCGAGAACTTCACTGCTTCCTTGGGCGACCAGACGGAGTGGCTTCGCAAGTGGGGCTGGATTCCCGTGCAGTATGGCAGTTCGGGGCGCACCATCCCGATTCAGCATCAGCGCTATTTCCACGATGGCAACAACCAATTTGCTGTGAACTTGCTGATGCGCTACGACCCCGTGTTCCGCAACCCTGTCGTTGGCGGAACCCCCCTCCGAGTGGCGTATGACGCCACTCAAGACCCTTCGGGACAGCATCCAGGACGCATCCTGCCTCCGATACCGAGGCTTCCTGTGTGCCCGAAACCGATTTTTGCAGGCGATATCCGACCGTAAGTAGGGTGAGCAACGATGAGAGTAAGACAAATCGTTAGCGTGGTGGTTTTGATGCTGGTGTGGAGCGCCCTGTATGCCGATGGGCGCGGCTATGAAGACCGCACCGCCCCGATCAATGTCGGGATTGTGGTGTTCGGTCCGAATGACAACGCGGTGCGCGACACGCGCGTGTTCTATGCGATGGACCGACGCACCGACATCAAACCCGCTGGGCTGGCGCTACGCAACCCAGTGGCACCTGCGAACACCACTCGGATTGACCCTCGCTACTGGCTGGTGGATGTTGCCAGCTTGACCGACAGCCAGCTAGCACGCTTCCACCTGTTGCTCATCAGCCGAACGGGCTGGAACGGGATGACGGTACAGATCCGCGAGAAGTTGCGCCGTTTCGTCGACTCGGGGGGTACGCTCTGGATTGATGTGCCTGAAGGCGGGGTTTCTGGTCGGCTTTTCTTCCCAGAGGTACAGTTCCAGTCAGGTGGGGGGGCTATCAACTCCATCAATCTGAACCACCCAATAATGCGGGGTTATTACACTTTTACGCCCACGGAAGTTGCTCAGTTGGGTTTGCGTGGGCGTTTGGGTGGGTCTGGCTCTTTAGACCTCTCTGCCAACAACCCTCCGCTTCAATCGTTGGCCTCGTCGGGAGGTTCGGCAGTAATGGCGGTCGCCACTTACGGTTCGGGGCGCATCTTTGTTACTTCAGCGGGAATTGCAGCGGCGATCAACGCCCCCATACGAAGCACAGGCGCCCCACCGGCTGTCATAGAGGCGCGCTTGGAGTCGGTGCCCGAGCCTGAACTCAAGTTCGCTTATAATCTTCTACGATGGGCTTCCAGCGGCACGGCGCCCAATATCAACCAGCGGGGTGCGAATGCGCTCCCCGACCGCTACGGCGCACCCCTGAGCGTGCGATGGAACGACCGCAACACGACCGTCGGCGCTAACGATGGAAGCGCGGTCATCTACGGTGGACTGGTATTCCAAACGGCAGGCGGGCGATTGGTCTGCTATGATGCTGTGCCGAACCGTGACTTAGACACCGATGGACGCGCCGATGATGGCATTTCGGACTTGGAGCGCGGGGAACTCTATGACAAGGTTTGGGAAGTCAACCTCGGGGGGTCTGCCTCGCCCCCTGTGATTATGGAGACGCAGAGGGGGACTTTGGTGTTGGTTGTGGTGGGCACTCAGTTGCGTGCTTATTTTGCACTGCCTCGCGACCCCAGCACGAATCAAATCCTGCCGACCCAGAACCCGGTCTGGATTGTGAACCCTGCAGGAGGAGCCTTTTCACCTGCAGCGACCCAGACGATTGTGCCCCCACCTGTCGTGATTGAGAACAACCTGGTGCTGGTGCCTGTGGTGGTATCGGTGGGTTCGGGTACTTCAGCGGGCTTTTATGCAGTTCAGACCGATGGGGAGTCGGCTCAACAGATTACCTCTACAGGAAATGTATTCCCTCCTGAGTGGTTCCAGCCGCGCGCCAGCACGGGTGGGAGTTGGCTCTTGCCCCCTGTGGCGGGCTTAGTGCCCAACACAGGCGTCGGTGGCGGAAATGACATCATGGTCTATTTCGGCACTCAGCGTGATATAGGCGGTGGAAATACCTTAGAGGGTGTCCAGTCGTTCTGGTTGGGAGTGAAGGGTGAAGTGCTGTCTCCCTCACGCAATCCCGATGGTATCTATCAAGGCTTCCTGCGTTCGCGCATCACGGGGCGTATGCGCTACTACGCGCCCGGAGTAGGCAACCCGCTCCATCCGCGAGTCTACCGCATTAACCAAGTCACAGGGGCGATTGAAGACATCACGGCACAGTGCACCTTCAACCCAATTGCGGAACAGGGACGCATTGTTTACTCGGGTGCTGTGGACGGGTTCATCTTCGTAGCGGACTACTATATTGATTGGGCTTACGCCACCAACTTCAACAATATGTTCCGCTCGTTTGCGAGTTTGCCCGCCTCTGGGGTGGGGTCGTCCGTGCCTCAAAACAGGCTTCGCGGGTACACGCTGGCGCCCAGCGGTGTGCTGTATATCACTACAGGAACCGACGCCACGGATGCCAATAACGCAAACGGTAACCTGATTGCTTTGCTGGAGCAAGATGCGCCTCAGGGGGGTCAGGCGCGCAGTGGCTCGGTCGTGCTGTGGCGTTGGCAGTCCCACGGGGGCTATTCGCAGATTGTGCCGGGCGTCACTCAACCTGTGGCGGTGGATGGTGCCGTCATCTGGAACGAGCCGAACCAGTTTATTGACCAAGCGCTTGGCAGTTTCATCGCATATAATCACCAGTTCAATAGCGCAAACCGCCGAGCGATGAACTTCGCTTTCCGTCAAGCGCCAGTGTACGCAGACGGGGTCGTCTATGCACTGGCGGAGGGCACGGCGCGCGTTGGTCCAATCAGCTTCCCCTATCTGATGGTGCTGGCGTTTGATGCCGAACCCGAGCAGTTCGTGATTGACTTGGGGGCACCGATCGCTGCGACGGGCGATGTACGCATCTCCCAACGCGATTATGGGCGCGCTGGACCGAATCCCACTGCAAACATCATCTCCAACCTGAACTATTCGCCCAACAGTCCGAACCCGAATATCAAGGTGGATTTCGCTACGGGACAGATACGACTCACAGGTTTTGCGACCTCCGCAGGGGGCGGCACGGTGTCCTTGCTGGAGAATGTGATTAGCATCTCCCAGCCTGTTCAGATAAGCGTTGGCACTTTCAACACCTTTGTAGACCCGGATAGGCAGCTCGGTAACTGGAACAACCTGCGCTGGTACACCGTGCTGTTGGGCGCGACCGCTCAAGGTCCGATGGTGCTGGGGGGCGACAATCTGTATGTTCCAGTCAAGGTGTTGGTGCCCGACCGCATTCCACCCAGCGAGCGCTTTGGCGTGGTTGCACTTTCGGCAGACCCCTACCGCTTCCAGCCCGACCTAGCCAAGCAACGCGCTCAAGCAGGTGTCTTCCCGCGCGTCAGTACCGACCCCAACCGTGACCTGAACTACAGGTCTATCCTGCGATGGCCCTTTATTGACGACCTGATTGAAGATTTGGAGTTAGACCCGGACCCCAGCTTGGGTGAGATCCAAGCGTTCATCGTTGAGTTCTTCCGTCGCTTCGGGCGCACGCTGAACTTGGATGGGGTCGGTCCGCTCGCAGTGGGCGATGGTTTGCTGGTCGCTGGTGCGGGGAGTGGGATGTTCGCCTACGCTCCTCAAACGACGATTATCGCTGACGAGGGGCGACTGGTGGAGGTAGATAACGCAGGGCGAGCCGTCTGGTCCACGGAGAACACCCTGCTGGAGTTCTTCACGGGCAACCTTGTGCCCAGCAAGCAACGCTATGCGCTCACACCGAACGCACGCGTCTATCGCTATCAGGAGAACCAGTTCATCGTGGTAGAGCCAGAGCGCAATCGCTTGGCGATTCTGGACCGTGCCGGTTCGGAAGTGCGCACGATAACGCGTTTCATCCCCGACCGTGTGCTTCAGACAAATCCTGACGGCTCTGTAGCTGGCATTATTGATGTGCGGGACCCGAACGCTTTCCCCAGCAACTTCGTGGCAGGCTCGCCCGAAACCCTGCGCAACCCGACCGATGTGACAATCTGGACGGAGTATGTACCAGCGAACCGCAACCCGTATTTGGTGCGCCAGCCGTTGGAGTATTGGATACACTACACGATTTCGGATGCGGGCAACAGCCGTGTGGTGGATATTGTAGACCGATTTGAGGTAGACCCGAGTACCTTCGCAGTTCGGGGTCCGGTACTGCATCCGCAGTTGGGAGCGATGTTGGGCGTGCTGTATTGGACGACGCCGTCGGAACGGCTGGGACGCCTGTATCGGTATGTGGGCGCACAGCGGTTTGAGTACTGGGACGGCACGCAGACGCGTATCGGCTTCGTGACTTTGGTTCAAAATGTGGCGGTGGGTGGCGTCGATGTGCAGACAACTCCAACCGCAGCGCAGAACGACCCTGCCACGCCTTACGCGGGGATGCTCACCATCCAAGTACTGCGCAACGGGCAGACCGAGACGCTTTACATTCGCAATATGCGCCTGCCCGACGGGCGCGAGGTGCCGATCCTGGCGCCTGTGTCGGTGGACGCTTCACGCCGAAGCCTCAACGGACGGATTACCCAAGCGGGACTGTACCTGCTGGTGACCACCAGCACAGGGGTCTACGAGCTTCAAGTGCCCCTCACGGGAACCATCGGGGACACCTTGAATGTTTCATGGATGTTGACGAACGAAGCCTACAGCAACGGGGTACGACGGCGTGTCAAGGGGCTGCGCTTGGAGACCGTTGGGGGCGACCCGAACGCTCCGCCCCTTCAGCCTATCCTGTTCAAGCCTACGCAGGCGCGCTACTTGGCAAACGGCAATGTGCTGATTGTGAACAGCTATTCGGGGGCGACGAACCTGGTGACGGGCAACAACCAACTGGAGCGGTTTGACTTTTCGGGTGAGGTGCTGGAGCTCAACGCTGGCAACTATGACCCTGACTTCGCGGGTCAACCGACCGAGCCATTCGGATTTACGAACAACTCTATCGTTTGGAGTACGGTGGACCGTCCCGCCCTCAGCGGTTCGTCTCCCTTACGCAAACCCAGTTCGGCAGACCGCAGTTTCTAAGTAGGAGGTCATGAACGGATGATGAGAATCAGATGGTTTGGAGTATCTATGGCGCTGGTGGTGCTGGTATGGCAGGGCTTTGCCCAGAACAGTTGGCAGACCCATCGCGGTAGCAACCAGCGCACGGGAACCACGACCAACGCGCAAAACAGCGCCGTCAACTTTCTGTTGGCGTGGACTTTCCCTCCAGCGAATACCGTTCGTGCGCCAATCCTCATAGATAACGATACGCCAGGGGCAACTACGATTGTGGGAGACTGGAAAGTTCCCACAGAAAACGATGCGGCGCAAGACCCTGTTTTGGACGACCCAAATAGCACGGAACCGTACCGCTACATTGAGTGTGTCCAGCAGGCGTTGCCGGGCAACCCGAACCCTCCCATCGCACGCTTCACTTGGCGTAGTGGTGACCTCCCTTCAGGCTACTATCGGGTGTTTGTGTATGTGCCTTCACAGCCCACACGGATTAGCGGTGTGCCCAGAGAGTATGCACGGCGGGCGCGCTATCTGGTGACCGATGGCACCCGCACCAACGCCGAGTTCTTCGTTGATCAAACCACAGGCGGATGGATCCCCCTGAGCAATCAACCGTTCTTCCACAACGGCACGACCGAAATCACCGTGACCCTCACGAACCTGACGGTGATAGAAAGCCCTGATTACAACTTGAACCCTCAGCCAATCGTGGCGGCGGATGCGGTTCGGTTTGTGCCAGATTACGGCATCACGCAAGCCTCGCCTGTGGCGATTAGAAGCCCGTTGGACACGAATAACCACCTCGTCTACATCGCCAACGCCAACGGCACGATTACTTGTGTGGAGAATCCTGTGGGCACGGTGAATGCGCGTGTGCGCTGGACCTTCACCGTACCCAACGAGCCTGAACAAGGGGCAGGGCAAATTTACGACGATACTGACCCCAACTTCACAGCAGGGCTATTCGCTTTGCAAAATAACCTCCCTGACCAGTATGGAACCTCGTACCACGCGCTGATTCCGACTGATATTGCGGGTAATACTCAGCGCGCCTATTGGCGCTTCCAAGTGCCCACGACAGGGGAGTACTATGTGTATGCCTGGTTCCCCAGCAGCGCCCAGAACGCTCGAAATGCAGAGTACACCATCGAGCACGAGGGGGGCACCTTCCGAATTCGTATTGACCAGCGTCAAGGGGGGCGGTGGGTTCTGCTTAACCAACAGCCAGTGGAGATGCGTCAGGGCACCTTCTATGAGGTTGCGGTGAACAACTTCTCACCGCTGGATGTGCTGAACGGTTCGCTCCAGGTGGTGGCGGACGCCATTCGTGTGGTGCCTGCGGAGGGGCTGGGCAACGGTGTGTTCTCCACCCCAGCGGTGGGGCAGGTGCGGGTGCGCGATGGAGGCAGTACCGTCACACGCTGGGTGGTCGTGTTCGGGGCGCAGAACGGGCGCGTCTATGCGATAGACGCGCTGGGTGATGGGCAGTTCGGGACAAACCAAGGCGAGACCAAGCTCTACTGGTCGGTCAAACCCGCCTCGTCCACCAGCTTCAGCTACGCCTCCCCGCTCATCTTGGAGAATGAGGACTTGGTGATTATCGGCAACCCCGCTGGCTCGGTGTACGCTATCAACACGGCGCACAACCCCAACCAGCCCGACAGCTCCACCAACCCGATTGTTCGTTGGGAGTACAATGTGCCTGGAGCGGCGTTCGTTTCCACGCCTGCTTACGACACGGCAACGAATACCGTCTATGTCGGAAGTTCGGAGGGAGGCAACCAGTTCGGGCGCCTGTATGCGCTGAACCCCACCACGAACGACGATAACCAACGCCTGCGCTGGGCTTATCCGCCTTTAGACCAAAACCCGATAGAACCCATCACAGCGACCCCGGCTGTCGCCTTGGGGCGAGTCTACATCAATACAGGCGGATTGGGGGGCGGGCGTATTTACGCTATCAAAGCGGATAACGGAAGTTTAGTTTGGGTGCGTCCCAACCTGCTAACCAGTTTCCTCAACTTCTTGTACAGTTCGCCGTTGGTCGTGGAAGGCTTAGACTATAAGCGCGATGGCAACCTGCTGAATGTGTTGTATGTAGGCGCTCAGAGTGGGCGTGTGCTTGCGCTGGACGCTGACACAGGGGCCCTCGTCCACATCACGGAAAACTTGGGAGGCGCGCTCTTTAGTTCCCCTGTCTACACGAATGTGGTCGACACGGACGCAGATGGCAACACTTTGGGCGCGCAACCGGCGGTGGTCGTCGCCACCAATGCAGGGCAACTGCTGGCACTGCACGCCGACGACCTAACTTCAAGCGGGCGCAAAGCGTTTGAAGGGTGGGATTTGTACTCTGACACTGCCTTCTCCTCGCCTGCCGTGTTGGATAACTGGCTCTACTTCAACGACGACGCAGGGATTACCTACGCCTACAATGTGCTGGGGTCTGCGTCAGGACCGCCCGGAAGTGGATTAGGTGGAATCATTCGTCAACCTGGCAACCAACAGACCCCCGACGGAGGGGACTACTCCAAGATTCGAGTCTCGGTGACCACCAAGAAGGAAGAGGCGGATGCCGTGCTTGCGGGGCAGATGAGACCGGACGAGTTAGACCCCATCTTCCCTGAGGCTTTGGAGTGGGGTGACACCATCTATGTGGTGGTGTGGAACTTCAAGCAGGGCACGAACAACTTGCCAATTCGCGTCCAACTCATCGGACCAGGCGTCACGCGGGTGGAGTTCACGCTCGCACCGCGCCAAACGTCAAGCCCTCCGCAAGCGGACCCGAATTTGGACTATGTAGCAGTACAGAGCATTAGCATCCAGTCATCGGGCAACAACTTCTATACGCCGGGCAAGGGCTATGAACTGCAGGTGCGCTACGGCAACGGCGGTTGGACCTCTGACCTTGCGGCAGAGACCCCCGAAATTGACCGTCCCGGACCGAACAACACCATCGTTGCTGGGGATAGTGGCGATACCGATGAGTTCACTACCGATGCAGGCTGGCGCTTCGGAATCGCGAACCCGCTGGCGGTAGAGGGGGTCGGCGCGGTCGGCTCTGGGGGCACTTCGGTAAACCTTCAGAACGGCAACGAGGGCGTCTCGGTCGGCACGCGCTTCCTCACCAGCTTGGGGATCAGTCCTATCGGTGAAGGCACGCACGGCACCGTTCTGCGGGGCGACTTTATTGTGCGCGACCGACGCACCTTCCAGACGCCTTTCCCCGCACCGAGCAACTTGAATGTGCGCGCTTATGTAGATGACCTGCGTTGGCAGGGTGGCGTGTCGGCAGTGATCGGGCTTCTGCCTTGGGAGCAACCGCCCACCGTGCCTAACCGCAGCCCTGACTATCCTGACATCTCGGCTCGGCGCATTGGTATGCTGGTGGAAGGTGGTACTGACCTCCAGCGCGCTCCCTACCGTGTGAACCAGGCTGGCAACCCTGTGGTGGTCAATGTGGACATCCCGCGCTATCAACCTGCCAACGAGGTGGGCTTCAGCTCCGTCTCGCGAGTGTATGTTGATTCGAACAACAATGGGCGTTTTGATGGGCTGGAGAATGTATTGGTGCCGGGGGTCAATCAGGGGCGTGTAGAGGCTTATCGCGACCTGAACACGCAGGTGCGCGTCCAGCGCGACCCGCGCCTAGTGGTTGAGGAGTCGGTTCTGGACTTCGGCTCCTTGCCCGCTGGTTTCGGTTTCAACTGGGGCACTTTGTTTGCCAATGACCCGAACTCGCTATTTCGCCCCGGTGCGCCCGATAGCTTGTTCGCGCCGTTCTGGAAGCCGATCACGGTGCGCAACGAGGGCAACATCAACCTGTTCCCGATTTATCTGGGCAAGGCGTTCAACAATCCCACTGGAACGGTCTCGCTGTTTGGCGATATTGTGAGCGGGAACGCTGGGATACCCGCTTGGACGACGGTGGTCAGCACCTTAGACCCGCGCTTCTTCCCTCAGCCGCACCCGCGCTTCCCCACAGGTCAGCCGTATGCCATCCTGCAGAAGCCTCAGGTGAACGACTTCTCACCGACGGTGTTGGCGACGCCAGCGGTTCCGCCCCGTCGCGACCCGAACGAGCAATATCAGGCTCCTGTGAAGCCGCAGGTCTCCATCGCCATTCCTCCTTTCCAGCCGATGGGCACCTATGCCCAGCGTGTGGCGCCCTACTGGGATGCAGGGGGTGGCACTCCGGGCATTGTAGGCGCTGGCGAGCCGTTCGCTGTGCCGACGATGCAGGTGGTGGTGCGAGTGCGCGAGACCCAGCTCACCGGAAGCACCAATCGGGGCGTTCAGGCGATGATAGACCCCGTGCCTGCACCCAATACCCCGCGCCTGAGCAACCTGATGCCAGCGGCGGTACGCAATCCGCTCAACGGCTCGCTCCACCTGTACTTCAGTAGCAACCGCGCAAACCCCAACAATCCGAATGCGCTGTTCCTATTTAAGTCTACGCTTCGGTGGAACCCCGTGCTCCAAGACGGTGTGCGAGCGACCAACGGTTGGTTCCCCGCCACGCTCACGCAGTGGTGGGAGCCTCTGCAAGGTCCGTACCCGAACGACCTCGACGGCACTTTGTTCCGAATCGCGCTCAACCTTGGACGCAACTTGACTGCGGAGGAGCAGGCGACCATCACCCACTATCAACCCGTGCTGTATACTACTGGCTCCCAAATGTGGCTGTTCTGGACGGGCGAGGTGCAAATCCGCAATCAACCCTATGCCGTTCTGTTCTACGAGCCGCTGGAAGCCAACGGCAACCCGTTCGGCACGCCTCAATCGGTGCCGTTAGACCCTACGGTACGCCGATCACGCCCCGTGATTGCAGGGATTGATGGAGTGGGGCACTGGCTATTCTATGTGGCGAATGTTGGCGGACGGAGTCGCGTGTTCTACATCGCTTCTGAGGGCGATAACTTCAACGATTGGCAACGAGAACGGCAACTGGTGGTCTCCGAGCGCGTGCGCGCCATCGAGAGCGTCTCGGCGGTGCTGTACCGCGTGAGCCTCTCTCCTGGCTCCAATCAGTTCGTGTACCTTGCCGATGTGACCCTGACCTGCACGGCAGGCGACCGCAACGAATCGGAGGTTCTGCTCCAACGCTACATCGTGAACCCACGCAACGGTACGCTCCTGCCGTTAGATGACCGCCGAGCCGACCGACTGCTGGGTGCAATCCAAGACCGATTCTTGCCCACCATCACCGAAGTGGCTCAGAAGGACGCTGGCGCCAATATCTGGCGTGTGCGCCACTTGGATTGGGCACGCCTGGAGCGCATTTGGAACCTCAACCCGAACAACATCGACTTGGACATCCAAGTGAACGGCGTGTCGGTCATTCAGAAAGTGAGCTGGGCGCCGACCGAGAACCCGTATCAGGAGCCTACAGAAGACACCGCAACGGGCGTCCTACAGTACCAGTACATCAACACTCTGCCGAACGATCAGCGTATGCCGATGGGCACGATACGCGTGGACACGCGCAACGGTACCATCCACTTCCTCAATATGGCGCCCAGCACCCGCGACATCGTGACGGTGACCTATCGCCCACGCGTCTACCGCCTAACCCCAGTAGCGACGGGCGCGGTCGGCACCTATACACAGGTTCAGACCGTATTCCAGCGCACGACCAATCCGCGCTTTTCTAACGACCCTGCTCAGTTGGGAGGTTCCCCAGTTCGCAAGGGTGTTGACAACGGTGCCTGCGACGCCAACGACCGTCCGCCTGTAGACCGCCAGTGGATTCTGTTCCGACGCTCGGGCAGTGCGCCTAACAGTTCGGGCAACTTCTTATTCAAGACTCTGCGTCCGGGCATCCGCCTGAGCGCGCCAGTCCTGACGATTCGCGGACAACTTCCCATCCAGACGGGTTCCTTCACGCTGGCGGAAGGTGCCAACCATGTGACCCTCCGTCTCACTCCGAACAATCCCGCTGGGGCGAGCATCGGCTTCTACGAGTACGATGCGCTTCGGGGCAATATCTACTTCACGACGGAGGACTTGGGCAAAGAGGTCTTGGTGCGTTACCTCTCCCGCGACCGCAATGGGAATGTGGTTCCGTTTGAGGAGACCGCAATCGTGCGCTGGATTGACGAGGGCAACCTGCCTCGTTCATTCACCACTGATGTGGAGTACCTCTCGCCAGTGCCGATCGACTTGCCTACAAACGAGCTGTACCTATGGGCAATGCCGAATCAAGAGTTCCGCTTCGCCAGCGACGCCAACCAGCGTGCCGCAGGTGGGGCATTTGATGAGGCGCTCCTGCTGTTCTGGAGCAGTACGCGCAACGGTCTGCCCGACATCTACGCCGGCGCGATTCAACCACGCTTCTATATCAGCCCGTTCGACCCCGATGGGGACTAACTTCAAGGTTCCCCCCTCTCTCCTAAAAAGAGGGGGGGCGAACCTCGCTCCCTTGCCCCTTGTAGGGGTACGCTCGTTGAAAACTTGAACTCACGAATGTATCCTTGTTCCCCTACCAGCAGGAGGGCGAGGATGCCCCAGCCACGATTTTTCATACCCCGCACTATCCCATGACACCGAACCGAAAGACCGTGATGGAGTGATACGGTCGGTCGGGTAGCAGGAGCGCAGAAGGGAAGTGGGGCTGGTTGGGCGTGTCGGGGAAGTGTTGGGTCTCGGCGCAGAAACCGCCCCAGCGTGGGATGGGCTTGCCCCCGCGCCCGACCAGCGTGCCGTTGAGTTTGTTGCCTGTGTAGAACTGCATGCCTGGCGCAGTTGTCCACACCTCTAAGGTGCGCCCAGTGGATGGCTCATAAGCGCGCAGGGCAGGGCGCAGAGTACCTACCTCACCGCGTATTATGAAGTTATGGTCATAGCCGCCTGCTATCTGTATCTGCTCGTGAGGCGACTCAATCTGCTCCCCGATGCGTCGGGGCGTACGGAAATCAAACGGCGTGCCCTCCACAGGGGCAATCTCGCCCGTGGGGATAAGGTCAGGGCGCACGGGAGTGTAGTAGTCCGCCTCAACCTGCACCTCGTGGTCTAAAATCGTTCCCTCGCCCTTCAGGTTGAAGTAGGTGTGGTTCGTTAGGTTCACGAAGGTTGGCGCGCTCGTCAGCGCCCAATAGGTCAGGGTCAGCGACGGCTCGAAACCGAGCGTGAAGACCCCATTCGCCATCAGGTCGCCTGGGTAGCCCTCGTCGCCATCGGGGCTGAAGCGAGAGGCGCTGATGTGCGCGCCCCGCTCGTCGAGCCAATCGGTACAGCGCCAGGGGCGTCGTGCGAAGTTGTGTTGACCGCCGTGCAAATGGTTCGCCCCCTCGTTCGGCGTGAGCGAGTAGACGCGGTCGCCAAGCCGAAACTGGGCGTTGGCAATCCGATTCGCGTACCTGCCCACCGTGGAGCCGAAGTAGGGATGACGCTCCAAGTAGCGCGCGGGGTCATCAAAGCCGAGCGTGATTTCGCCGATGCGCCCCTCTCGGTCGGGCGTCTGAACCGAGGTGATGGTGGCGCCGTAGGAGAGCAGGCTAAAACTGACCTGCTGATTGCGCACGGTATAAAGTGCAATCGTCTCGCTCTCTACTGTTTGGGTTGTGGGTTGAACTGTGACCTGCATCAGTTATCTCCTGGTTTTGCGTTTTAGTTCCAGCAGTCTGCTGGTGGTGTCTTGGGGGGCAGAGGCGGTCGGTGTGGGCGCCGACGGCTGTGAGGCAGTGGGACTGGCGACAGGTTCGCTCTCCTTCGGTGAGGTAAGCGGTTCGGTGGGGGCGGTGGCGCGGGGAACACGCCCTTTGATTTTCAGCAGTTGCGTGGACAGTGCGGTCTCAGGCGCGGGGCGCACACCCCGCCGACGCAGACCGAGCTTCTGCAACGCCGATTGCGCCACTGCAACCCATTCGGCGAGCGGGATGAACACTCGGCGCAGGGTGATGTCCACCAGCAACAGCGCCAACGCCAGCCACAGGAAGGTTTGCCATAGCTCACGCACCGAGCGTCCTTCCCGCTGAACGGGGCGAAAGGCTTGGTCAGGTGGGGGATTGAGCCGACCGCCCGTCAGTTCGGCAATCCGCGTCAGCAGGGGCGTGTTTGCACGGCTGTAGCGGTATTCGGTGGGGTAGGGGATAGCGAACCCAGTGGTGCGCACGCGCGTAGTGCCGTCGGGTTCACGCTCTAAAAGGGTGAGCAGATAGTCGCCCATCTCGCGCACGGGGAAGTTTGCCGAATATTTGCCCGGCGCCACCTGCTGAAGTTGGAGGTCTAACTTGCTCCCGCTGGGAGTGCTGACGCGCACTTCGGGCTGGAGGAAATTAATCGGCTCACCTTGAGGGGTGAACGCCTGCATCTCCACCACCGCCTGACCGCCTTCCATGCGCACGGTGGTCTGGTAGTCTTGCTTTCCGCCTTTGCGAAGGAGGAAGCGGCTGACTTGTGTCCAGAAGGGAGCGAACTCGCTCCAGCCGACCCAGCGCTGTGCCCAAATGGGCTTGGCGTCGGAGGTGAAGGCGACCGAGGTGCCCAGCCCGTACTGCCACACTGCCAGCAAGGGGTCGTCTTTGTGGGTGCGCATCAGCGTGCGGGCGAGTGGGCGGTCGCTACTGAGGCAGTACGCCATCAGGGGCGGGGTGGTGTTCCAGTTGATGCCTTGCAGGATTTCCTCGCCCTGTGCCACCTTCGGGATGAAGGCGCCCTCTTCAATCGCCGAGCGGGTCATGATGCTCACATCGGCGGTGAACAAGCGTGGCAGGTCGCGGGCGCGCTCGGTGAGGTAGAACTGCCCACCGCTCACCTGTGCCAACTGCTTGAGGAACGGCACATCCTTGCCTTGCCCCAACGAGACGACCGACATCGTGATGCCCTTGGCGCGCATCCGCGAGGCAATCTGAAAACAGCCTTCCTGCTCGTCACAGTCGTCGCCGTCCGCCAGCAGGATTACATGGCGGGCGCGGGTCGGCTCCTTGTCTAGGGCGGCTTCAGCAAACAGCAGGGAGGGACGGCAGTAGATTCCCCCACCCCCTGCGTAGATACGCGAAATCTGGGCGATGGCAGTAGCACGGTTACCAGCAGGTTGGATGGGGCTGAGCCAATCCACCCCCGTGCCGCTGACGATCACGCCGAAGCGGTCGTTCTCCCTAAGCATCTGGAGCGCGCTAATCGCCGCTTTGCCAGCAATCTGAACCTTCGGAATACCCCCCTCGGGCACTGCCATACTGCCCGAAATGTCTATGATGACCACCACGGTGGCAGGCGGGAACACCTTGCGTTGGCGCACATCTAGGTCTACAGGAAGCATTTCGGCGATGGGGGTATCGTAGTAGCCTCCAGGCAGGAACGACTTCTCGCCCCCAATCATCGCAAAGCCGATGCCCGTGTCGCGCACCGCCGATTGGAGGCTCAGCATCATCTGGGGTGAGAGGGCGTCGGCAGGGAAATCGTTGAACAGGATGGCGTCGTAGGCTTGGAGCGCATCGGTACGGGCAGGGAAGGTGTTCTCGGTGACGCGCACCACCTCCAAGTTGTTCGCCCGCAGGGCACGCAGAAGGCTCTGGTTCGGGTCGGGTTTGCCCCCCTCTGCCAGAAGCACGCGCGGTTTGCCCTGCACCCTCACAAAGGCGCGCCCGACATTGTTGCGAACATCCTCGTCGGGGGTCGCCTCAAGGCGCACCTGATACCGATGGAAGCCCTCGCTCTCGGTGCGGATGGGGATGCTGATGCGGTTCTTGCCTGGCGTGAGCGAGACTTTGACCTGTTTGACAGGCGTGCCATCGCGATCAACAATCAGGGTGCCCTCGGCAGGTTTCTGCGCCTCTACCACCACCTCCAAATTGAACGGCTCGCCGATTTTCACCTCGTCGGGTGCAAAGGTCTCCGCAAGCAGGGTCTCGGCGGTCGGCGTGTTGGGTGCCAGTGAGACCACATCAATCTCCACATCCTGAACTTTGGCAACGGCGCTGGCGTCCAGCGCATCCCCTTGAGTTTCGTTGCCGTCGGTCAACAGCACGATGCGACGGTTCTTGCCGTCGGGGAAGATCGCACTGGCGAGCCGAATGGCGCTGGCGATGTCAGTGCCCTCTGGATTGGGAGCCGACTCGATGCGCCTGAGCTGGGGCGTGTTGGTTGGCAGGAACTCCACGATGCTATCACGCCCGAACACCACCAACCCCGCTTGGTCGTGGGGACCGAGCTTTTGAAACGCCTCCTTGAGGTACTGCTTCGCTCGTTCGCGCCCCGCATCGGAGATGCTATCGGACAGGTCCACCACGAAAATCGTGCAGACCCCACGGTTGGACTGCACAGCTTGCGGCCCTGCCAGTGCCATCACCAGCAGGATGACCACGAGGGAGCGCAGGAGCAGAACCAGCGTTTTGCGCGCTCGGCTCATGCCCAGCAGGTGGCGACGGCTCCACCACACCACCCCAATCAGCAGGGGTAGCAACAGCAGGTACCCCGGCTCCAGAAATCGCATCGCCTCTGTATTTTACCGATTTTGGGTACAATTCCTGTGTGAGTACCGCCTTGAGCAACACGACCGAGCGCGACCCTGCCTTGTTCGCCACCGTTGAGGAAGCCATAGAGATTATCCGAAACGGCGGGATGCTGATCGTGACGGACGATGAAGACCGCGAGAACGAGGGCGACTTCCTGATGGCAGCCGAGAAAGTGACGCCCGAAGCGGTCAACTTTATGATTGTGCATGGGCGGGGACTGCTCTGCCTGCCATCTGATGAGGCGCGCTTAGACGAGCTCCAAATCCCGATGATGACCAAGGCGAACACCGCTCAGTTCGGCACGCCGATGGCAGAGGCGATTGACGCCCGCGAGGGCATCAGCACGGGCATTTCGGCGTTTGACCGCGCGCTGACCATCAAACTCTTCTGCGACCCGAACGCTAAGCCCGACGATTTCGTGCGTCCGGGGCATGTGTTCCCGCTTCGGGCGGCGCCTGGGGGTGTGCTTCGCAGGGCAGGGCACACCGAAGCGGCAGTAGACCTTGCCCGACTGGCAGGGCTGTTCCCAGCAGGCGTTATCTGTGAGATTTTGAACGAGGACGGCTCGATGGCGCGCATGCCCCAACTGATTGAGATTGCGCGCAAACACGGTCTCAAAATCCTCACGATTGCCGACCTGATTGCCTACCGCCGTCGGCACGAGAAGTTGGTCAAGCGGGTGGCTCCGCCCGTCCACCTGCCCACGAAGTACGGCGAGTTCATCGTCAACACCTACGAGAGCGAGGTAGACCCCAACCCCTACCTTGCGCTCACGATGGGCACGATTGACGATGGCGAACCCGTGCTGGTGCGGATGCACTCCAGCTGTATCACGGGCGACCTGTTGGGTTCTCTGCGCTGTGATTGTGGCTCCCAGTTGGAGCTGGCGTTGCGCCGTATTGCCGAAGAGGGGCGGGGCGTGCTGGTCTACATCCTCCAAGAGGGGCGTGGGATTGGCATCGTGAACAAGATGCGCGCCTACCACCTGCAAGAACACGGGCTGGACACCGTGGAGGCGAACCGTGCGCTCGGCTTCAAGCCCGACCTGCGAGACTACGGCATCGGCGCCCAAGTGCTGGTTGACCTCGGCGTGCGCAAAATCCGCCTGATGACCAACAACCCCAAAAAGATTGCCGGGCTGGAAGGCTACGGGCTGGAAATCGTGGAGCATGTGCCCCTCGTCGCCAAGCCGAACCAGCACAACATCCGCTATCTGCGCACCAAAGCCGAAAAGTTGGGGCACCTGCTGGAGTTGGAAGACGATGACATTATCGGAACTGCACGCGACGATTGAAAGCGAGCGCGCTGACGAGGTGGTCGTTCAGGCGTTGATAGAGGGTTTAGAGGCGGGCACCATTCGCTCTGCCGAGCCAGACCCCTGTATGCCCACGGGCTGGCGCGTGAACGCTTGGGTCAAGCAAGGCATCCTGATGGGCTTTCGGCTGGGTGTGCTCCAGCCGATGGAGTGGGGCGGAACCACCTTCTTAGATCGTCATCTGTATCCCCCGCGTCAGTTCGATGTGTCGTCGGGTGTGCGGATTGTGCCGGGGGGCACCTCGATTCGGCGTGGAGCGCACTTGGCGTCGGGTGTGGTGGTGATGCCTCCCACCTATGTGAATGTGGGCGCATATGTGGGGCAGAGCACGATGCTCGACTCGCATGTGCTGGTCGGTTCGTGTGCCCAAGTGGGGGCGCATGTCCACCTGAGCGCTGGGGTACAGATTGGGGGCGTGCTGGAGCCTGTCGGTGCGCTCCCTGTGATTATTGAGGATGAGGTGATGGTCGGGGGCTGTTCAGGTGTTTTTGAGGGCACGGTGGTCAAACGGCGTGCGGTGATTGGGGCAGGCGTCATCCTCACGCGCGCCCTGCCTTTGTACGACCTCGTGAACGAGCGTATCATTCGTGCGGAAGGCGACTTACCGCTGATTGTGCCCGAAGGGGCGGTGGTGGTGGCGGGCACGCGCCCCGCGTCGGGTTTGTTCGCCCAGTCGCAGGGACTGCAACTCTACGCCCCCGTCATCGTGAAGTATCGCGACGAGCGCACCGACGCCAACACCGCTTTGGAGTCGGTCTTGAGGTAGGGGGCGTTATTGTCAAAAGATGTTGATAAGCAATCCCAAAATATCAGAAAACATATCTGAAACTCTATCAGCAGATACAATAGCTAATAAGCCTACGCCTATGGGATATAAGATATGAAAAAGATAGTAGTGAAATCGATCACTTTTATCTGCGGGTCGGGCACTACTAAGAGTACCCTGCCACTTGTAGCGATTAATCTCAGGAGATTATAACTCCCTGCTAAAATAAGCAAAATTCCGATAACTACACAGAAAAGCTTCATCACTGAAACTATCTCATAAGATTCGCTGTGCCTCTTGCAACTAAATAACCATCCCCAGTCAAACGGAGGGGGAGGGATTCGAACCCCCGTCCCACACGAGGTGGGATGCGGTTTTCAAGACCGCCGCCTTCAGCCACTCGGCCACCCCTCCGCGTGGCACTCTATTGTACCCTATTGGGCACACGATTTGGATAGCCCAACAGCGGTCGCATCAGGTTCACAGGGAACTGGCGTGCGAGGCGTTCGTAGCGGGCAACTGCCTCGTTGTAGCGCTGGCGTTCCACCGTAATACGGTTTTCGCTTCCCGCTATCTCGTCCATCAAGCGCGCGATGAGCCAATCGTTGCGCAGGCTGGGGTCGGTCTGGAGGGTGCTTGCGACGGCACTTGCCGAGGCAGGGTCGTTTTTGAGCGCATCCAGTAGGGTCTGGAGTTTCGCACGCTGTTGGGCGTTCACCTCGCGCATCAGCGCCTCCAAGCGAGGGACGAGCGATTCGCGCCGTTCCTGTACATTCTGGAGTTGGCGGGCGCGCAGTTCCACCTCGCTCCAGGCGCGGTTCAGCACGCTCTGGGTGTAGAGCAGGCTCACAATGAACAACACAATCGCCACAGACACTCCAATGAGGGCGTTGCGTTGGCGCTGGGCGCGTTGGGCTTGCTCCTGCTCCACTCGGCGCAGGGCTTCGCGCAGGATAGTCGGCTCAATCCCCATCTCCTCGGCGCTCTGCTCCAGCACCTCCTGCGGAATTTGGTTTTCGTATTCCTGCTGGAGGCGTACCGCCTCGCGCACGACCTCGTCGGCTTGTTGAGGGTCTAACCGTTTCTCCATTTACCAGCTCCTGCCTGCACCCGCGCCTCCTGAGCTTCCACCACCGAACCCACCGAAACCTCCACCCGAACTACTGCCACCGAACCCGCCGAAACTGCCTCCTGATCCCCAACTTCCACGGCTCCCACCTGTAGGCACAATCACCACGGATGTGCGTTCCAATCGGGGGAGTGTGCGCTCGCGCCGATTGCGATGGTTGCACGCAGGGTTCACACACTGCTCACTGATGACCTCCAAGCCCCGACGGGTGTAGGTGGGCTGGCGCACAATCCGAGCCGTTTCCTTGAGGGTTCTCGCCCCACACTGGGGACAGCGCTGATAGCCCGAGAACCAGTTCTCGCGGGGGATGATTTCTAACTCCTCGCACGCATCACAACGCCACACATGGTAGTTGATGCTGTTGATTTGTTCTTCTTGTAGTTGGGTAGGGGAGAGGTAGGCATCGTCTTCCGCCTCGCTCAGCAGGCGCATCGGGCGCCGACATTCGGGACAGCGCGGAGGGCGATTGAGCGCTGTCAGCGCCAAGATGACCAGTGCGCCCGCTCCCAACCACAACAGTACCTGCACCGTGCGCCCCATTCTGGAAGACGCCGATTCATCGCCGAAGGCAGGCTCGTAAGCGCCTCCTGCTTGGGCTTGGCGAATGCGCTCGCCGATAGCCTCCACCCCTGCGATAATCCCGCTCCCGTAGTCTCGGTTGCGGAAGTGGGGGATGACGGCGCGGTCTAAGATTTCGCCCACGACCGAGTCGGGCAGAACCGCTTCCAGCCCGTAGCCGACCTCTACCTCCACGCGACGGTCGCCGACCGAGACCAGCATCAGCACCCCGTTATCGGCGTTCTGCTTGCCCACACCCCATCGGTTGAACAGTTCGGTGGCGAGTTCTTTGGGGGTGGCGTCCCTCACGCGTTGCACCGTGACGACAGCGATTTCAGCACCCGTCTCTCGTTCCAGCGTGGTAATCTCTTGGCTGAGCCGTGCCTCTTGTTCGGGGGAGAGTAGGTCTGCGTAGTCGTTCACCCAGTCGGTGGGTTTTGTGGGGAGGTCACCGAGCTGTGCGACGGCAAGCGCCCATAGCCCGATTAGCCCAACGACCCCAATCCCTCTCATCCAGCGCATCGTACCGCTTATTGTACCGCTTGGGGGCTAATCCAGTTCCGGCAATCGCACGATTACTTTTCGGTTCGCCAAATCAATTTGGAGGATGTACTCGTCCACAGCGGGCAGGACATGCTTGCCGATTTCGTAGAAGTCGTACACACTGCCAGGGATGACGCGCTTGAGCACACCGACGCGTTGACCCTCTTCGGTAAATGCTTCCAGCCCGATGAGGTCATCGATGTAGTACTCATCTTCACCGAGGGGCATGCGCTCCTCAGGAGGTATCAACAGCCAAGCGCCGTGCAGGGGTTCGGCGTCGTTGAGGCTATTGATGCCCTTGAGTTTCACGAGCAGAGATTCGCCATGCCAGCGCACGCTTTCTATATAGCACTCTTTGGGCTGGGTCGTGCGTGGAGGGAGTTTGCGTTTGGGGCGTTCAAACAGTTCCTCTTCAAGCTCTGGTTCGGGTTTGGGGGGCACCCAATAGTACAGGCGCGCGCCTGGGTGAAACCGCTCTGGGAAGTCGGTTTCCAGTCGGACTTTGAGTTCACCCTTGATACCAAAGGGGCGCAGGACCACCCCGACGGTGACCCAGCGCTTTCCCACTTTGGGTTGATAGGGCTTAGGCATTAGTCTTCGTCGTTATACTCGCCGTTTTCCCCTTCATCGGTGATGACGATGACCTGCACACGCACGCGGTTCTTGCTCCCCACCGCTTGGGCAACGGTACGCAAGGCGTTCACGATGCGTCCCTGCTTGCCGATAACGCGCCCTCGGTCGCTCTCTGCCACTTGGATCGTGTACTTGAGCATAGACCCGTTGCGCTCTTCTGTGATGGAAACCGCCTGCTGATCATCCACCAAAGCTCGTATCGATGCCTCCAAGAACTCCTTGAGCATAGTTATTCCCCTTCCGCTATATGGACTTTAGTTTTCGGCATTTGTTTCGGCGGTTGCTGGTTGGGTTTGCCCCGCCTTGTCCAGAATACCTGCGATTTTGAGGAGTCGCTCCACGCTATCGGTCGGCTGGGCGCCCGTGTTGAGCCAGTAGCGAACCCGTTCCTCGTTGAAGTAGATTTGGGCAGGGTCGGTGATGGGGTTGTAGTGCCCCACAATCTCCACGAACCGTCCGGAGCGGGGCGATTGGCTGGGTGCCACCACCACTCGGTAAAACGGCTTCTTCTTTTTCCCTATGCGCGTTAGGCGTATCCTGAGCATATGTGGTTGTGCCTCCTATGCGTCTTGTTGAGCCACTATTATACCCGCTCTTCTTCATAAAGTGCATCCAGTTGCTCACGATAGCGCTCAATAATGCGGGCACGACGCATCTTGAGCGTGATGGTCACATCGCCCGCCTCAAAGGTAAATGCTTGAGGGAGCAAGATGAACTTGCGCACTTGCTCATAATGGGCGAACTTCGTCAGCGACTCGGAGACCATCTTCTGCATCCATTCCACCACTTGGGGATGGGCAATCAGTTCCTCACGCGTCTCAAAGGGGATACCGTTCTGCTGTGCCCACGCCTCAAGGTGGAGAAAGTCGGGCACAATCAGCGCGGAGACGAACTTCTTCTTGTCGCCGTAGACCACCGCCTGCTCGATGTATGGATTGTTGACCAGAGCGGTCTCCACCGCGACGGGGGCGACATTTTTACCGCCTGCCAGCACGATGATGTCTTTTTTGCGATCGGTGATTTTGAGGTATTTGCCGTCCACAATCTCGCCGACATCGCCCGTGTGGAACCAGCCGTCGGGGTCAATCGCTTGGGCGGTCGCTTCGGGCTTGCGCCAGTAGCCTTTCATAATGTTAGGACCGCGCGCCAAGATTTCGCCATCCTCGGCGATTTTGACTTCCACACCGGGGAAGGGAATGCCCACCGTGCCGATTTTGTTGTCTTTGGGGCAGTTGGAGGTGATAATCGGCGAGGTCTCGGTCAAGCCATAGCCTTGAAAGATTTGCAGACCGTGTTCCCAGAAGAACTCGGCGACTTGGGGGTCTAAGGCGGCGCCACCGCTCACCGCCCAGATGAGCCGTCCACCAAAGGCACGCTGAACCCCCTTCTTACGAGCGTATCCCCCCAACAGGCGCAGGAACGGTTTGCTCTGGATGGTGGTCAGGATGCGCTCCTTGACCTTCTCGTAGAAGCGGGGCACACCGTTGATGGCGTGGGGGCGCACCTCCTGCATGTTTTGGGCGAGCGTATCAAAGCTCTCGGCAAACGCCATCGTCACTCCCAGCCCAAATGTCGCTAAGTAGTCGGCGGTACGCGCGTAGATGTGGCTCAGGGGCAAGAAGTTGAACAGGATATAGTCGCGTCCAGGCGGGGGGAACATCATCATCGCTGAGTACATGTTGGCAAGCAGGTTGCCGTGTGAGAGCATCACGCCCTTGCTGTCGCCGGTGGTGCCAGAGGTGTAGATGAGGGTGGCGAGGCTGTCCCAGGTAAGCGTACTACGAGTCTCATCCAGCAGGTTGGGCTTGTCGCGAAGCAGTTGGCGTCCCTCTGCCTCCAGCGCGCCCAGCTCAGTCCAGCCCGACACAGGCTCAAAACTGATGAACTGTTTTAGATGCGGGAGGTTCGCCCGGACGGAGTCCACCTTCTGGGCTTGAGTGGTATTGGAGACGAAGATGGCGGTCGCTTCCGAGTCGCTCAGTTGCTCCTCCACCTGTTGAGGCGTGAGCGGGAAATGGAGCGTGACCGAAATGGCGCCCGCGTGCAGAATCGCCTGGTCTGCCAGCACCCACTCTAAGCGGTTTTCGGACAGAATTGCTACACGGTCGCCGGGCTGTACTCCGCGTGCGATTAAGCCTGCGCTGATGGCTTCCACACGCTCGCGCACCTGACGCCAAGAAATTGGCTGATAGACCCCCGATTGCTTGACCAGATAGAGCGTTGAGTTGCCCAAAGTTTCTGCTTGCGAGCAGAACAGTTGGGGAATCGTCTTTGCCGAATGTTCGCACCATGCGCTACTCCACCGTAGCGAAAGCGGCTCACCCTTGAGATAGTTGTTTGCCATTATGCCACCTCAACTGACCGTTCAGTATGGTCGGAATTTTACCCCATACTTAGAGCGGGCACAGTTTCACAATCGCTTTGCAGGAACAAAGTCAGCACATAAAAGCAGTTTTCTACGCTGAGGCGGTTTTTCGGGGGTATATCAAGCCATCGCCAGAACCTGCAGGAACTTCTCCCCAGTCGCAGAACTCTACCCAGTGATGGCGTTGCAAGACGAACTGAGTAAAGCACGGCAGACCGCCGAGGAGGTCTCCGCCGAAGAACATCAGTTCCAGGACGGTTTCACCTTCCGAACCTTCCTGGGACTGCTGTTTGTGGCGTTCGTGATGTTGCCCGGCAGTATCTATATGGGCTTGGTGGCGGGTGTGGGGTTGGGCGCTGCCGCAGAGTGGGTGACGATTGTGCTCTTTGCGGAGGTGATGCGTCGTTCACTCCAACCGCTCAAACGCCAAGAGATTTATATGCTCTACTATATCGCCGCGTCGCTGACGGCGATGGGGCTTTTTGGGCTGTCGGGCGGACCGCTCCAGTGGAAGATATGGGACCAGTTCTTTGTGCAGTCGGCTCCTGCGGCGCCGATAGCGGGCGAAGTGCCCCACTGGGCAGTGCCTGCGCCCGATTCTGAAGCGCTACGCCAGCGCACTTTCTTTAGCCCCGACTGGGCGATTCCGCTGTTCCTGCTGTTGGTGATGGAGATTCTAGGGCGTGCTAGCTGGATGAGCATGGGCTACCTGCTGTTCCGCGCCACTTCCGATGTGGAGCGGTTGCCCTTCCCGCTGGCGCCCGTTGCGGCGGCGGGCGCGCTGGCGCTCGCTGAGGCAGGCAACCGAGAGGAGTCGTGGCGCTGGGGTGTGTTCTCCACAGGCGCAGTGGTCGGGATGGGCTTCGGGCTGTTCTATGTGGGCATCCCCGTGTTCACGGGCACGCTGTTCGGCAGTGCCTTGCAGATTATCCCCATCCCATTCTTAGACCTCACGCAGAATGTGGAGGGCGCCCTGCCCACCGCCATCGTCGGGCTATCCATCAACTTGGGCGAAGTGCTGGTGGGGTTCGTGTTGCCCTATCATATCTTGCTGGGCGCGGCGATTAGCTCCGTGCTGACCTACATCGTGGCGAACCCGATACTCTATCGGGCGGGGCTTATCCCAAACTGGCAACCGAACTCGCCCGCCTTGCAAACGAAGCTCGCTGCGGATATCGACTTCTGGCTGGCAATCATCGTGGGCTTGCAGTTGGCGGTGGCGGTGATAGGGATTGGGATGGTGGTGCGCACTTTGCGCGAAACCCGCCAAAACAACCGCCTGCGTGAACGAGGCACTTTGCCCCCGCCGGGACGGGGCGACCCACCACTCTGGATACCGATTGCGGTCTGGCTCGTGTCGGTCGTCTCCTATATCATGCTGTGCCGAATCTTGGTGCCCGACTTCCCGATGTGGATTGTGGTGGGCTTCGGGCTATTTTGGAGCCCGCTCAACAGTTATGTCTCGGCGCGCATGATTGGTCTCACGGGTCAAGGGGTGTCGGTGCCGTTTTTGAAGGAGGTCGCCATCATCACCAGTCGCTACCCGAAGGTGGACATCTGGTACGCACCGTTGCCCCTGTACGACCACGGCGGTTCGGCACAGCGTTTCCGCGAGGTGGAGCTCACGGGCACGAAGTTCACCAGCATCCTGAAGGCGGAGCTGGTGATGTTGCCCGTGATTTTCATCGCCAGTTTTCTGTTCTGGTCGTTCTTCTGGCGTGCGAGTCCCATCCCGTCGCCGTTGTTCCCGTTTGCGATGACGATGTGGCCCTACTATGCGCAGATGGAGGCGGTCTGGAAGCAAATAAACCGCCCTGAAAGCGCGGCGCAACAGTGGGTGCTGAGCGCGTTGAACATCCCGCGCATCATCGCAGGCTTCGTGTCGGGGCTGGGGCTGTTCTGGCTGTTCAATGTGTTCAAGTTGCCGATGCTTTTGTTCTACGGCTTGGTGGGCGGTGTGGGACAGCTCCCGCACTTCACCCTCCCCAAGCTCTTGGGCGCGTGGTTGGGGCATCGCTACTTCAAGAAGCGATTTGGCGAAGAGAACTGGGTGCGCTATGCGCCTGTGTTGCTGGCGGGCTTCTTCTGTGGGATGGGCTTAATCGGGATGCTTTCCATCGCGTTGGCGCTGGTGGCGAAGTCGGTCTCGGTATTGCCTTTCTAAAGAGCGCGAACCCACACCCGACTCGCCTCATTCAGCCTCAAAGTAGTGCGTGCCGAACCGCCGTTGATGGCGACCTCCAAGTGTCCGCTACTGCCCCAATAGGCGACGGGCGCACCCCACTCCACCTCGCCGAAGGTGCGCTTGAGGGGGATCGTGCGCCCATCGTCCAATTGCACCTGCAGGGCATCCAGGTTTCCTATCTGTTGGCGTGCCTGCGCCTCGCTCAGGTTCAGTATCAGATTGCCGAAGTGGTCGATGTGCAGAGGGCGGCACTCAAAGCGTTGTCCATCCCAGTGGGCATCTAAATCGGACAAGGTTATCAGCTGGGCGGGGTCTATGGGTGTGCCGAGCCGTTCAATCGGCACGCCGTTGAGTAGGTGCGCGCAGGCGGGCGCAAAGATGTCGCGCCCGTGAAAGGTGGCGCTCACCGTCGGCAGGTGGTAGCGCGGGTTGTCCAGCACGACGGCGGTCTGGGGCGGGTCTAAGCGCAGGGCGAGGCTGAGCAGTCCATTATCGGGCGCGAGGTAAGTATGTCGCTGAGCCTGCACGGCAACCGCACGACGCTCCATGCCCACGCTGGGGTCGACCACCGCAACCACCAAACTGCCCTCTGGTAGGTAGGGAACCGCCGTTGACAAGAGATAAGCGCCACTGCGCACTTGCTGAGGCGCCACCGAGTGGCTCAGGTCTAAAAACGCCACGCCCGCACTCATCTGTAGGATGACCGCCTTGAGCTGGGTGACATAGGTGTCTTCCAAGCCGTAGTCGGTCAGCAGGGCGACGAGTGCGCTCATTCGGTATCCCCAATCAATGCCTGACAGCAGTCTATGAGCCGTATCGTGCCGATGAAGCGTCCCTCGCCTATCACAGGGAGCGTGTCGTAGCCGTGCTGTACCATCTGCGCGACCGCCACTTCAATCGGGTCATGTTCGTCCAGCACGGGCACAGGTGAGTATTGGATAGGGGCTTGGGCGAGGGTTCTGGCAGTAGGGCGAAACCCTTCCAGGCGCAGGGTCTCACCCGTTGTGCGGTGGGTCTCCAGCCACGCCGAGAAGAGCTGGTTGAACACCTGTGTCTCGGTCAGCACGCCCACCACCGCGCCCCCCTCATCCACCACAGGCAACAGCGTGACCTGGTACAGGTCCAGTTTGTCCACCGCATCTTGCAGGGTGGCGGTGGGGCGCAGGCTTGGGGCGTGCGTGTTCACGAACTCCAGCACCTTCATGGTCGCATCTGCGCGCATTCGCGAATAATCGCCAAAGTGAGGTCAACGCTACGCGCCAAGTCTTCAATCCGCACGAACTCCTCGTGCGTGTGGATTTTCTGATGGGCAGTGCCGACCACACAGCAGGGCAGTCCGCGTGCGATGAAGATGTTGGCGTCCGAACCGCCTCCTGTCGGTCGGATAGGCGCATCCATACCCAGCGCACTCAGGGCAGAGCGCACAGCACGCACGGGCGGGGCATCCTCGCTAAGGCGATAGCCCTCGTAGTGGCGGTGTAGATGGATTAGGCATTCTGCGCCTGCCCCTTTGGCGGTGCGCTCAAAGAGCTGAGTCATGTGCGCCACTTGCGCATTCACCTTTTCGGGGTTCAAACTGCGCGCCTCAGCGGTAATCACCACCTCAGGGCACACCACATTCGTCGCCTGACCCCCGTGGATTGAGCCGATGTTGGCGGTGGTCTCCTCGTCGATGCGCCCCAGTCGCATGTTCGCAATCGCCTTGCTGGCGACTTGGATAGCGCTGATGCCCTTTTCGGGTTCCACGCCTGCGTGAGCCGGTCTACCGATGATGCGCACCTCCATCGTGTCGTGGGTGGGCGTCTGGTTGATGACGGTTCCCACGGGCGGTCCTGTGTCGTACACGAAGCCGAAGTCGCTGTCCACGAGGCTCAAGTCCAGCGCGCGTGCCCCCTGCAGCCCGATTTCCTCGCACACGGTCAGCAGGAGCTGGATTTGCCCGTGCGGGAGGTTGTTCTCCACCACGATTCGGATGGCTTCCAAGATGGCGCTCATGCCCGCCTTGTCGTCCGCACCGAGAATGGTGGTGCCATCGGTGCGGATGATGCCGTCTTGGATGATAATCTTGATGTTGGGGGTCGGCTCGACAGTGTCAAAGTGGGCGCTGAAGAAGATTTTGGGCGCGCCCGACACATTCGCGGGCAGAGTCGCAATCAGGTTGTTGGCGTTGCCGTTGACCGCCTTGCTGGCGTTGTCCTCTACCACATCCAGTCCCAGCCCGCGCAAGAACGCCTTCACATAATCCACAATCTCCCGCTCGTGTCGAGGCGGCGAGTTGAAGTGGCAAAGCGTGGTGAACAGGTCTACTAGACGGTCGTTCTGAATAGCGATTTCAGGCATAGGGTCTATGTTCGTGCAGAGTAGATGATTTCCTGCAAGGGGCGTGCGCATCCTGCTCATCACGCTGGGGACGCTGGCGTTGAATGCTGTCGGTTGGAACGCTGTTAGGGTAGACTATGTATACGACGGCTTAGGGCGTCGGGTAGCAACGATAGACGGTGTAGCGAACCGCGTGGTGGAGTACGCCTACTCAGGCGACAGCCTGCTGGCGGAGCGTGTGAACGGTCAGTGGGTTTCGCACACCTACGGCTTCGGCTTGTTGGAGCGTGGGGATGTGTCCCAACACCGGTCTTGGCGTGGGGACTTGGTGGCGACGGTGAACCCTGCCGATTCCGTACAATCTCCTGCGATGACACCGATAACCGATGCGTTTGGTGACTTAGTAAGCGGAACGCCTGAGGTGTACGGTTGGAACGGTGGTTGGGGCTATCGCAACGAGCCGAACACGGGCGTTTCTTAGGCGCCCCTGAGGTATCCTCAGAATCACTATGAAAACGACCGTTGTGTGGTTCCATAATGACCTGCGTTTAGCCGATAACCCGGCTTTGTATTATGCGGTTCAGCGTGGGGCAGTAGTGCCCGTGTTTATCTTCGCTCCAGAGGAGCAAGCCGAGCGTGCGCCCGGCGAGGCGCGCAAGTGGTGGCTCCATCATTCCCTTCTGTCGCTCCAGCAGAGCCTGCGTGAACGGGGCGCCGAGTTGGTCATCCGACGCACTCCCCAGAGCCTGCCTGTGCTGGAGCAACTGCTGGTGGAGACGGGCGCCGATGCGCTCTACTGGAACACGCGCTACGAACCCCAACTGTGGACGCGCGACGAAGCGATTACGCGCGCCCTGCGCAAGCGGGGGATTGAAGTACGCCAGTTCCCCAGCTACCTCCTGCACGACCCCGACGAGGTGCGCACCGACTCAGGGCAGCCCTACACGGTGTTCACGCCCTTCTGGAAGCGGATGCTGAGCGTGGTGCGTGTGCCCGAACCTCTGCCTGCCCCTGAGCGCATCTGCGTGCCCACCAACTTGCCTGCGTCAGACCCGCTGGAGCGGTTGGAACTCCTGCCCAAGATAGACTGGGCGGGCGGTTTCCGCGAGACTTGGCGCCCCGGCGAGCCGAACGCCCACGCGCGCCTGCAGTGGTTCTTGCAAAACGCTGTGGACGATTACTCGGAACAGCGCGACCGTCCCGACTTGGATGCGACTTCGCGCCTGTCGCCCCACCTGCATCACGGCGAGATTACTCCGCGCCAGATTTGGCACGCCACTCTGCGCCACAGCCGAGGCAAGTGGACGAAAGGCATCGAGCATTTCCTGCGGGAGGTCGGCTGGCGCGAATTCGGCTATCACATCCTATACCACCACCCCTACACGCAGTCCCAGCCCCTGCGCTCCGAGTTCAACAGCTTCCCGTGGAGCGATGTGGAGACACCAGCGTTCAAAGCGTGGTGCAAGGGGCGCACGGGTATCCCGATGGTAGACGCAGGCATGCGCCAGCTGTGGCGGATTGGTTGGCTCCACAACCGTGTGCGCATGATTGTCGCCTCGTGGCTTACCAAGAACCTGCTCATCCACTGGCGGTTGGGCGAGGCGTGGTTCTGGGATACGCTGGTGGATGCCGACCCTGCGAGCAATGTGCTGGGCTGGCAGTGGACAGCGGGCTGTGGTGCCGATGCGGCGCCCTACTATCGCATCTTCAACCCCGTGATTCAGGGGCGCAAGTTTGACCCCAACGGCGACTATGTCCGAGAGTGGGTGCCCGAACTGGCGAACCTGCCCACCGAGTATATCCACGCTCCGTGGGAAGCGCCTCAAAGCGTCCTCCAGCAAGCAGGAGTGGAGCTGGGCAAGACCTATCCCCATCCCCAAGCGAAACTCAACGAGAGCCGAGACCGCGCGCTGGAGATGTTTGAACGGTGGGGCAAGAAGCGCTAACACTTGGGATGGTGGACAACTCGGGTAGAGTTGAGCTCTGGCAAGAGGAGTTTTTTGTAAGCGCAATATTCGGAGGGCAGTATGTGCGGGGCGACTTTGGGTCGGCAAAAGGGGTATGCTCGGTAGGGTCATCTACCAGCGTAAGCGAGGCGAAACCATCGTCATAGTCGAGATTGAGCATACGCTGGGCAGTGGGGAAGCGGACTGGTAGCTTTTCGGCAAGCGAGACGCCTGCGATTCCCAGCGAAGGCGCGGGGGAAAATCCCGAATAGTGTAGAGGATTTTGCCGTATTGAACACAGAGGTCAGGCAGGCGTGCTTGAGACAGAGGCAGAGCCTCGTCTTCGTTTCAAGCGGAACGCACTAAAACGGTTTCTGTCTCAATTGCCTCCCAGTGCGCGGGCGTGGGCAGGCGCACAAGGAAGGTCGTGCCCTGCCATGGCTCCGACTCTACGCTGATACTCCCGTGATGTTTCTGAACCGCACGCCAGACCAGCGTCAGCCCGATGCCAGACCCGCCTTGTTTCGTGGTGATGGCTTGCTGGAACAGCGTAGAACGAACCTCTTCGGGCATACCCGGTCCTGTGTCCCGAATCACCAGCACCGTTTCACCGTCCGACTCGTACCAATCAAAAATCACCTTCCGAGTGCCATCCCAGTCTTTCAGAACCTGAATAGCGTTGAGAGTGAGGTTCAAGTACAACTGCATCAGATAGCGCCGATCAGCATAGACCTGAAGGTTGACGGGGAGACGGCACTCAATCTGCACGGGCGGGTTGAGCAGGTGAGCCCCAGAAAGCCGCTGAACCTCTTGGACAATCTGAGCGGGCGCCACCCACTCCAGCTGGACCTCGCCTTCCTCTTTGGTCATGGCTAACAGGTCCATCAGGTAGCCGTGTGCCTTGCGAGTGGTTAGCCCGATGCTTTGGAAATAGTCAGCGGGGTCAAACTCGGGGTCGCGTTGGAGCCGACGAACGCCCACATCTGCCAGCGATTGCACTGTGTTGAAGTAGTTCTTGAGGTCATGCACGATACCTCGCACAATCTGACCGATTGTGCTGAGCCGTTCCTGTTCAACCATTTGACGGTAGGCTTGCTGGAGTTGCTCGTTTGACTGTTCAAGGTCGTGGTTCAGTTGGTAGATTTGTGCATTGAGACGAATGGAGAGCGCCAAAGCCAACACAAAGTAGGACAGGTTCCAAGTCGGCACCAGCGAGAGGAACCCGTAGTACACCGCCATATCCACCAGAATAAGCGGTATCATATATGCCAGTGTTCCGATGAGAATTTTGTCGTGTAAGTTCTTTTGTCCCCAACGGTGGATGGCACGCACATACACAAACAGAAAGGCAGAGAGATACACCAGTGAAGCCAGTTGACCCAACACAGTGCTTTCCGCGCGCAGGTAGTAGACACCTATCAAGGGCAGGTAAAGAGCGTCCATCGTGGGCAGCAACACCAAGCCAAATGGAGCCAGAATGAACAGAAGTCCCGTCAGCCCCAGCAAAAAGCGCCCCAGAGGCTTAATCCCTAAATTCAACAGCTCATTCAAGATACAGACGAACAGCATGCCACAGACCAAAGAGCTAAGAAACTGTCCTAAGGCAAACAGATAACTGTTAGCAGTGGGAGTGCTGTCGGGACGGTACAGCTGATAATCGGAGAGGCTAAATAGAAGACTACTGACCAGAAAGCCCACTAAACGCCAGTTTAGCCCCCGCTGGCGGGACAAGAACGCCTGCAGAGTGTGGTGTACAATCAAATACCCGTACAGCCCCACGGCAAGCCACAACAATGCCTGTGTCCATCCGCTCACTTTAGCCTCCCATCGTCTGCAAGGGGTTTATTCCATAGAATAGCGCGTTTTTTAGGGGTGTGATGAAGAGACTGTTGAAACCGCTGATTTTTAACCAGTGAAAGGAGCATCCAGGCTCCCCCGCGTCTACATCGCAACAGAGGTATGATATAGCGTCCCTAAGATGAGCCAAATTTCACCTGATGAACGCGCGAAGCGTCGTGCCAGCACGATTTCACTGTTTTACAACCTGTTAGCAACGACCATCAAACTGGTGGGCGCGGTGTTGACAGGTTCAGTAAGCCTGCTTAGCGAGGCGCTCCACTCGGCGACCGATGTGGTGGCGTCGCTGTTTGCCTATATTGGGGTGCGGGTCGGTTCAGTGCCCCCCGACGAGAACCATCCCTACGGACACGGCAAGGTGGAAACGCTTGCGGGGTTCGGCGAGTCGGTGCTTCTTATTTTGATAGTATTCTACTTATTGTTTGAGGGGGTGCGTCGCCTCTTTCAAGGGAGCGAGTTGGCAAGCTTGGAAGTCGGGATGGGCGTGATGCTTTTTTCTACGATTACGAGCTTGATAGTGGGGCTGTATGTTTCTAAAGTGGGCAAGCGGACGCGCTCGTTGGCGCTCCAGTCAAACGGTCAGCACCTGATGATTGATTTCTGGACGAGCGCAGGGCTGGTGGTGGCGCTGGGAGTGATGCGGTTCACGGGGTGGCTATGGATTGACGCGGTTTTGGCAATCGCGATTGCGCTGTGGCTCCTGCGGGGGGCTTACCGTTTGGCCCATCAGGCGTTCCACGAGTTGATAGACCACTGTCTGCCCGAATCAGAAATCGCCCAGATTGACACGATATTGCGGGGAATGCCGGGCGTGCTGAGCTATCACCAGTTGCGCACGCGCCGTTCGGGAGCGATGCGCTATATTGACCTGCATATCGTGGTTCCAAGCGATTGGAACCTCGAAACGGCGCATAAAGTGGCAGACCAGTTGGAGAAGCAGATAGAGAGCGTGCTTGCGCCTGCGCAGTGCGTCATCCATGTAGACCCCTATGACCCTGAGCGTGCGAATGAGCGCCGAATAGCGATTGCCAGCAGTTGGGAACGACAAACCCCTTGACTTTTTTGTAGTGGATTGGCTATAATATACTCCGCTGGGGCGTAGCCTCTTTTGGGGCTATGCTGGAGGTTCATCTGCACAATGAACCGGGCTAACATCACGGAGCGTGGAACCACACGCAGGAAGAGGTTTGCGAGGCGACACCGGTACTGGTGTTGCGAACGCGTCTGAGTGCGCCCTACAAGGGCGCGAAACGAAGCCTCTCCCCTGCGCGTGAGAGGCTTCTTTTTACGCTCCAGCAACAAAGGATGGAGGCACTATGCCAACGATTAACCAACTGGTACGGAAGGGTCGTAAACCGAAGGTGAAGAAGACGAAGTCGCCCGCGTTGCAGGCGTGTCCTCAGCGACGGGGCGTCTGTACGATTGTGCGCACGATGACGCCGAAGAAGCCGAACTCGGCACTTCGTAAAGTGGCGCGTGTACGCCTCACGAACGGCATCGAAATCACCGCCTACATTCCGGGTATCGGACACAACCTGCAGGAGCACTCGGTGGTGCTGGTACGCGGGGGGCGTGTGAAGGATTTGCCAGGCGTGCGCTACCACATCGTTCGGGGCACGCTGGACTGTGCAGGCATTGAGAACCAGCCGACGACCCGTAACCAAGACCGGCGCATGCAGGGTCGCTCCAAGTACGGCTCCAAGCGCCCCAAAGCTGCAAAAGCCAAGAAGTAAGAGGTGAAACGATATGCCGCGTAAAGGTGCTGTACCGAAGCGAGTGGTGTTGCCTGACCCTGTGTACAACAGCGAGTTGGTCGCACGGTTCATCAACCGCATGATGATGGGCGGGAAGAAGGCGGTTGCCGAGCAGGTGTTTTATCAGGCGATGGAGATTATTGAGAAGAAGACGGGTCAGCCCGCCTTAGAGGTGTTCCAGCAGGCGATAGAGAATGTGGCGCCCCAAGTGGAGGTGCGCCCGCGCCGTGTCGGCGGTCAAACCTATCAGGTGCCGATGGAAGTGCGCCCTGAACGGCGTCGCTCGTTGGCGTTGCGCTGGATTGTGTCGTCGCTCCAGCGTAAGAAGACGGGGCGTCCGGCTCACGAACGGCTCGCCCAAGAGATTTTGGATGCTTATAATAAGACGGGGGGCGCCTACAAGAAGCGCGAGGATACCCACCGTATGGCTGAGGCGAACCGCGCCTTTGCCCACTATCGCTGGTAAATAGGAGGCAAATAGAGATGGCACGACAGCATCCGTTAGAGAAAACACGCAATATCGGGATCGCAGCGCACATCGACGCTGGGAAGACTACGACGACCGAGCGTATCCTGTACTACACGGGACGAATCCACCGCGTGGGCGAGGTGCACGAAGGCGCCGCCACGATGGACTGGATGGAACAAGAGCAAGAGCGCGGTATCACCATCACCTCCGCCGCGACAACCTGTTTCTGGAAAGACCATCGGATTAACATCATCGATACGCCCGGACACGTGGACTTCACGGTGGAAGTGGAGCGCTCTATGCGCGTGCTGGACGGTGCTGTCGCCATCTTCTGTTCGGTGGGTGGCGTTCAACCCCAATCGGAGACAGTGTGGCGCCAAGCGAACCGCTACAAGGTGCCCCGTATCGCCTTCGTCAACAAGATGGACCGCGTGGGCGCAGACTTCTTCCGCGTGGTGGAGCGCATGCGCGAACGCCTGAACACCAACGCTGTGCCCGTGCAAATCCCCATCGGACAGGAGGAGAACTTTGAGGGCATCATTGACCTCATCCTGATGAAGGCGGTCTACTGGCTGGACGAGAAGGGCAACCAGTATGAGTACCGCGACATTCCCGCCGAACTCCAAACTCAGGCACAAGAGTGGCGCGAGAAGATGATTGAAGCCTCTGTTGAGATGGACGACGAGTTGATGGAGCGTTATCTGGAAGGCGGTGAAATCACCCCAGAGGAAATCAAGCGCGCCCTGCGCAAAGGCACCCTGGAGTTCAAGCTCGTGCCCGTGCTGTGTGGCTCGGCTTACAAGAACAAAGGCGTCCAGCTCCTGCTGGATGCGGTGCTAGACTATCTGCCCTCGCCTACGGACATCGGAGCGGTGAAGGGCATCCACCCCGACACCCACGAAGAGCTAGAGCGACTGCCTTCTGATGACGAACCCGTATGCGCGCTCGCCTTCAAAATCCAGAACGACCCGTTCGTGGGCAAGCTGACCTATGTGCGCATCTATTCGGGCAAGATTACAAAAGGGTCGTACATCTTCAACGCTACGAAAGACAACCGTGAGCGCGTCGGGCGCATCTTGCAGATGCACGCCAACAAGCGCGAGGACATCGATGAGGCGTTCGCAGGCGACATCGTGGGCATTATCGGCTTCCAGAACACCACCACGGGCGACACACTGTGTGACCCCGACCATGCCATCCTGCTGGAGCCGCCGCAGTTCCCCGAGCCCGTCATCTCGCTCGCCATCGAGCCGAAGACGAAGGCAGACCAAGACAAACTCGCCAACGCCCTTCAGCGACTGGCTGCCGAAGACCCCACCTTCCGCATCTCTACCGACCACGAGACGGGGCAGACGATTATTTCGGGCATGGGCGAACTGCACCTGGAGATTATCCTTGACCGTCTCTATCGCGAGTTTAAGGTGGAGGCGAATCAGGGACGCCCGCAGGTGGCTTACAAGGAGACTGTTCGAACCCCTGCCAAAGCCGAAGGGCGGTTCGTGCGCCAGTCGGGTGGTCGCGGTCAATACGGGCACTGCGTGATTGAGATTGAGCCGGGCGAACAGAACAGCGGTGTCGTCTTTGAGAACAAGATAGTCGGCGGCGCCATCCCACGCGAGTTCATTCCCGCTGTGGAGTCAGGGGTGCGCGAGTCGGCGGACGCTGGTGTGCTGGCGGGTTACCCTGTCGTGGATGTGAAGATTCGCCTGATTGATGGCTCGTTCCACGAGGTCGACTCGAGCGAGATGGCGTTCAAGATTGCTGGCTCTATGGCGTTCAAGGAGGCGGTGCATCGGGCGAAGCCTGTTATTTTAGAGCCTTATATGGCTCTGGAAGTCACCACGCCTGAGAACCATGTGGGCGATGTGATTGGTGACCTCAACTCGCGTCGCGCCCGCATCGAGATGATTGAGCCTGGAGTGGGTGGCACTCAGGTGGTGCGTGCGGTGGTTCCGCTTGCCGAGATGTTCGGCTATGCGACGACCCTACGCTCGCTGACTCAAGGGCGCGCCACTTACGCGATGCATCCCTCGCACTACGAGGAAGCCCCCGCACAGGTGGCACAAAGCATTATTGAGCGAAAGAACGCTCTGCAACCAACACGATAGGATAGAGGAGGACAATAACAATGGCACGACAGAAGTTTGAGCGAACGAAACCACATGTCAACATCGGCACCATCGGGCACGTCGACCACGGCAAAACCACCCTCACCGCCGCCATCACCCGCGTGCTCAGCAAAAGCGGATTCGCCGAGTACCAACCCTACGACCGCATCGACAGCGCCCCCGAAGAGCGCGCCCGCGGCGTGACCATCAACATCTACCACGCCGAATACCAGACCGAAACCCGCCACTACGCCCACGTGGACTGCCCCGGACACGCCGACTACATCAAGAACATGATCACCGGCGCCGCCCAAATGGACGGAGCCATCCTCGTGGTCGCCGCCACCGACGGTCCGATGCCCCAGACCCGTGAACACATCCTGCTGGCACGCCAAGTGAATGTGCCCGCCATCGTGGTGTTCATGAACAAGGTGGACATGGTGGACGATGAGGAACTGCTGGACTTGGTGGAGTTGGAGGTGCGCGAGTTGCTGAGCAAGTACGGCTTCCCTGGCGACGACATCCCGGTCATTCGGGGGAGCGGTCTGCAGGTGGTAGAAGCGTCCGACAGCGAGGACTGGAGCAAGGGCACTTCCAACCGCTGGATCAAGGCGATATGGGACTTGATGGATGCGGTGGACAGTTATATTCCGTTGCCTCAGCGGGAGTTGGACAAGCCGTTTTTGATGGCGGTGGAGGATGTGTTCACGATTACGGGTCGTGGTACGGTGGCGACGGGTCGTGTGGAGCGTGGCGTGTTGAAGACAGGCGAGGAAGTGGAGTTGGTGGGCTTTGCGGATGAGCCGCGCAAGACGGTGGTGACGAGTATCGAGATGTTCCGCAAGATTTTGGACACGGCGGAGGCAGGCGATAATGCGGGTTTGCTGTTGCGCGGTGTGGATCGTCGGGACATTGAGCGCGGGATGGTGATAGCGAAGCCTGGGAGTATCAAGCCGCACCGTCATTTCAAGGCGGAGGTGTATGTGTTGCGGAAGGAGGAAGGCGGTCGGCACACGCCGTTTGTGACGGGTTATCGTCCTCAGTTTTATTTTCGGACGACGGATGTGACTGGGGAGATAGCGTTGCCTGGTGGTGTGGAGATGGTGATGCCTGGGGATAATGTGAACATGGAGGTGAAGTTGGTGTCTTCGGTGGCGATTGAGACGGGCTTGCGTTTTGCGATACGCGAGGGCGGTCGCACGGTGGGTGCGGGTGTCGTCACCGAGATGCTGGACTAAGCCAAACAAAGTGAGGTAGGGGGTATGCTATACTCCCTACCTTGATTTTGGAGGAGAGGACAATGAAACGCGACAAAATCAGGATACGCTTGAGAGCGTACGACCACCGAGTGCTGGACCAGTCGGTCAAGCGAATCGTGGAACAGGTTCAGAACACGGGCGCGCGGGTGCGCGGTCCAGTGCCGTTGCCGACCGATATCCGACGCTTCTGTGTCATTCGTGGTCCGCATATTGACAAGATTGGGATGGAGCACTTTGAAATCCGCACGCACAAGCGCCTCATCGATATCCTGGAACCGAACAACCGTACGATAGATGCACTGATGCGATTGGATTTGCCCAGCGGCGTGGATATAGAAATCAAGCTGTAGGGAGGAAGTAAGTAATGAACGAAGAGAAACAACAACCAGAAGAGACACCTCAGACCGACCAACCCGTTTCAGAAGCGCCCTCTCAGGAGCCAGTGGCGGAGGCGAGTGCGACGACGCCGAGCGAGGAGACGGTCGCTGAGGTATCTGCCGAGCCTGCCGAGGAGACTTCTGCAGAGTCTGTGGAGGCGAGCGCTGAGGCAGAGTCTGCAGAGGAAGCGGTGGCATCTGCTGCACCGGCGCCTGCACCTGCTCCGAAAAAGCGGGATCTTCCTCCGCCCCCGAAGCTGAAGGGGCTAATCGGGCGTAAACTGGGCATGACCCACATCTTTGATGAGCAGGGACGCATGGTGCCTGTCACGGTGATAGAGCTCGGTCCATGCTATGTGGTTCAGGTGCGCACGCCCGAACGCGATGGCTACCACGCAGCGCAGATTGGCTTCGGGAAGATGAAGACCCAGCGCTCCAACAAGCCCTATCGGGGGATTTTCAAGCAGGCAGAATTAGACCGACCGCTTGCCCACCTGAAGGAGTTTGCGGTGTTGGAGGGCGAAGCCGTCAGTGGACAGGAGGTGCGCGCCGAGCATGTGTTTGAGGCTGGCGAAACTGTGAAGGTCACCGGCACCTCAAAGGGTAAGGGCTTTGCCGGCGTGGTGAAACGCTATCGGTTCGCAGGCGGTCCGAAGACCCATGGCTCCATGACCCACCGACGCCGACTATCCAGCGGTGCGACCGGTCCCCAGCGCGTGTTCAAGGGGATGCGCATGGCGGGACGAATGGGCGGCGATAGAGTGACCACTCGTGGGCTGACGATTGTGGCGGTTCAACCTGAGACCAATCGCGTGCTCATCAAAGGCGCGGTACCGGGTGGGCGTGGCTCTATCGTGTATGTGCAGAAACAGTAGAGGTGAGAACGATGCCGAAAGTAAGACTTTATGACTCGCAAGGGCAATCCAAGGGCGAGCTGGAACTGAATGAGAAGCTGTTCGGCTCGGACAAAGCCACCACGGTTCACCGAGCGGTCGTCGCGGAGTTGGCGCACCAGCGTCAGGGTACCCATGACACCAAGACGCGTTCCG